>JBFFZG010000049.1:0-20656 GCA_041568735.1 Promineifilaceae bacterium (SeqCode) | reverse complement strand
TCCCAACGCCATGCTCTCCCAGGTGCAGCAGATGCAGGAGCAGATGGCCCAGGCGCAGAAAGCGCTGGAGGATGAGTTTATCTCCGTCACGGCCGGCGGTGGGGCGATCACGGTCGAAATTTCCGGCCACCAGCGGGTGAAAGCCATTGAAATCGATAAAGAGCTGCTCGATCCCGAAGAGGCCGACATGCTCCAGGATATGCTGGTAGCCGCCGTCAACCAGGCGATCGAGCAGTCCCAGGCGCTGGCGGCCGAACGGATGGAAAACATCTCCTCCGGGGTCAGCGGGCTGCAGGACATGCTCGGAGGGCTCGGGCTCGATCTATAGGCGATTGTTTGGGAAGGGTTACCCATGGCCATCAATGTGCTTCCCCACTCGGTGCAAAAACTGATCAACGAGTTTTCCCGCCTGCCGGGCATCGGCCCCAAGTCGGCTTCCCGGCTGGCGTTTTTCCTGCTGCGCGGTGGGGATCCCAACCAGCCGCTCGAGCTGGCCGAAGCGCTGATCGCCCTGAAGGAAAACACCCGCTTCTGCTCCACCTGCCATAACATCACGGAAACCGATCCCTGCGACGTCTGCCAGGCGGACGATCGAGATCGGGAGCTGCTGTGCGTGGTCGAAGAGCCGCTCGACCTGGTGGCCATCGAGCGCTCCCGGGCTTTCAACGGCCTGTACCACGTCCTCCACGGGGCGATCTCGCCGGTTGAAGGGATCGGGCCCGATGATCTGACCATTGAGGCGCTCGTGCGGCGGGTCGAAGAGGGCGGCTTCCGCGAGATCATCATCGCCACGAACGCCACCCTGGAAGGAGACACCACCGCCCGCTACCTGGAGCGGCGTCTCAAGCCATTCGTCTCCCGCCTGACCTCCCTCGCCCGCGGCCTATCGGTCGGCAGCGACCTGGAATACACGGACGAAGTGACCTTGAGCCGGGCGCTGGAAGGGCGGCAGTCACTTTGAAAGCGGGGAACGGGGAACGGGGAGCGGGGAACAGGAGCGGGAGGAGGTGGGGGTTATGAAGATTCTGGTTGTGGGGGGAGAAGGACAGCTGGGCCGGGCGCTGCGCGCCGTTCTGGCGGATCACGAGCTCACTTCGGTTGATCTTCCGGAATTTGACATGACCGATCGCGCGGCGGTCGAGCGGCTGATGGCCGATCGGCGGCCGGAGGTGGTGATTAACGCGGCCGCCTACACCGATGTCGACGGCTGCGTGCGCCAGCCGGAGCTGGCCCACCGGGCCAACGCCCTCGGCCCCCAGAACCTGGCCCTGGCCTGTCTGGCGCTGGACGCGGCGCTCGTTCAGGTCAGCACCAACGAGGTCTTCGACGGCCGCGATCCCGCGGGCTATGAGGAATGGCGTCCCCTCTCACCGATTAACGCCTACGGACGCAGCAAGGCGGCCGGGGAATTTAACGTCCGCGCCATCCTCCCCCGCCACTACATCGTGCGCACCGCCTGGCTGTACGCCCCCGGTGGCCGCAATTTCATCCACGCCATCCTGCGCCGGGCGCGCGAAACCGGCCGCCTGCGGGTGGTCACCGATGAAATCGGAAATCCAACCCTGGCCGGCGACCTGGCGGCCGCGATCGCCCGGCTCGTCGAAACCGGCCGCTACGGCACCTACCATTTCGTCAACCAGGGGGCCTGCTCCCGCTGGGCCTTCGCCAACGAGATTCTGCGGCAGGCCGGCCTGAGTGAGGTGACCAACGAACCGATTTTAAGCAGCGAATTCGTGCGGGCGTCCACCCCACCCCCATTCGGCCTGCTGCACAACCTCAACGGCGCCGCCCTCGGCATCGCGCTCCGTCCCTGGCAGGAAGCCCTGGCGGCCTACCTTCGAGAAGAAGCGCCCGTCGCCGGCTGAGCGGCCGCCGCGCTTCGCATCTCGGCCCTCCCCCTGCCCTCCCCAATCCCATGTTTTCGATCATCATCCCCAACTGGAACGGCCGCCAGCATCTCGACGACTGCCTGAACAGCCTCCGGCGGCAAACCCGGCGGGATTTTGACGTGCTCCTGGTCGACAATGGATCGACCGACGGCTCCCAGGCGGCCGTTCGAGAACATTATCCCGAGGTCGAGCTCATCGAACTCAGGGAGAACCGGGGGTTCACCGGCGCCTGCCGCGCCGGCTACGCGGCCGCCCGGGGCGCGTTCATCGTCCTGCTCAACAACGACACAGAGGTTGAGCCGGCCTGGCTGGCAGAGCTCGCCGGCAGCTTCGACCGCTATCCCGAGGCGGGCAGCGTGGTCGGCAAAATTCGCCTCTTCGACGAGCGGCAGCGTCTGCACACAACCGGCGATTACGTCCGCATCGACGGGATTCCCGGCAACCGCGGCGTATGGGAAATCGATTCCGGCCAGTACGACCGGGAGGAATACGTCTTCAGCGGCTGCGGCGCGGCCGTCGCCTACCGGCGGGAGGCCCTGGAAGAGGTCGGCTTCCTCGACGACGATTTCTTCTTCTCATGCGAGGATATCGACCTCGGCTGGCGGCTGAACCTGGCCGGCTGGCGGGTCGTCTACAATCCGGCCGCGGTCGTCTATCACAAAGTGAAGGCCTCCGGCGGCGGCGGCACGGTGGCCAGCTATCACGACGGCCGCAATTTTCTCTACCTGATCTGGAAAAATTATCCAACGGCCCTCCTGCGCCGCCACTGGCGCGTGGTGCTCGGTGCGCAGTGGCGCCTGGCCCGGGAAGCTCTGCGCCACTGGCGGGGGGCGGCCGCCCGCGCCCGTCTGCGCGGACAGGCGGCCGGCCTGCTGGGATTGCCCCGCATGTGGCCCAAACGGCGGCGCATCCAGGCCGCCCGACGGATCTCCAACGAAGAACTGATGGACCGGCTGACCCCGGTTGACGAGCCCTGAGGGGGCAGGTATTATCGCGCGCTAATGAGTTCACAGAGCAACATGGACCACCCCTATCTCAGCATTATCATTCCGGCCTATAATGAGGGCAATCGCCTACCGGCTACGATTCCTCAGGTCAACCATTTCGTGGCTTCCCAGGACTTTCCGGTCGAAGTTATCATCGTCAACAACAACAGTCGGGACAACACACGGGCCATCGCCGACGATTTCGCCGCGGAGTTTGGCTATATCCGAGTTCTGGACGAACCGCGGCAGGGGAAGGGAGCGGCGGTTCACACCGGCCTGCTGGCCGGCCGGGGAGAGTATCTGTTTATCGCCGACGCCGATCTGTCGATGCCGATTCAGGAGGTGTTGAAATTTCTCCCTCCCCAAGCGTCGGCTTACGATGTGGCCATCGGCAGCCGGGAAGTCGCCGGCGCGGTGCGCTACGACGAGCCGCAGTACCGGCACCTGATGGGCCGTGTTTTTAATTGGATCGTGCGCCTTCTGGCCGTCCCCGGTTTTCAGGATACCCAGGCCGGGTTTAAATGTTTTCGCCGCGAGGCAGCCCGGCAGATCCTCAAGAAACAGACGATCGACGGCTGGGCATTCGACGTCGAACTCCTGTTTATCGCGCGGCGCTGCGGCCTGAAAATCATCGAAATTCCCATCGACTGGCACTACCAGCCCAACAGCCGCATCAGTCCGCTGCGGGATTCGATCGAAATGGTGCGCGAGGTGCTCTCCATCCGTTTAAAAGGAGCGCGGGGATTCTACGATTGAGCGGCCGCTGCTCCGCGGCCGATCCGGCGGGGGATGAATTCCGGCCCGCTCCCTCAGCTATCCGGGTACGGACAGCGCTCCGCTCCCGGAGAAACCATTTATGAATGAAACCATCTTACCGGAAAAGCCAGACCTGGCTGCCGGCCGCCCCGATACCTGGGGCATCCTGGTCGGAGCCCTGGCACTGGGGAGCATCCTGCTCATGGCCCTCCTCGGCCCTCCGCTCCAATGGCTGGTCTGGGATATTTCCGTCGTCAGCGGCACCCCCCTGCCGGCCGCGGCCTCCCTCATCGTCAGCGGGGTCGAAACCGCACTTCTGCTGATCGCCCTGGGGCTGCTCGGGGCGTTCTGGCGGGGCTCCGACCGCTACCGGGCCGTTTTTCAGACCTGGGCGGCGGCCGCCCTCTTCCCGCTCTTTACCCTGCCGCTGCGGCTGGAAGCACCCGCTTCGGTTTCCGATGCGGCCGGCACAGCCGTCTACTGGCAGATCGGGGCGGGCGTGGGCTACCTGCTGCTGCTCTGGTTTCTGTCCCGCAGCCGGCGTCTCACGCGGCCGGGCCGCGCCTCTGGCAGCCTCTGGCCGGCCTTCCTGCTGGCCGCTCCCCTGCTGGCCCTCTGGTTTCGCAGCGGCGCGCTGGGCGCCTGGGATGACCTGCTCCTCGACCTGCTCGCCGGGATCCTGTTCGGCCTGGCGTTTGCCCGGCTGCTGGCTATTTTTCTCCTCCCCACGCTCGAGCGGACCGGCCGCGGCCCGGGCTGGAACCTGACCCTGGGCGGCATTGCGGCCGGCGGCGCCCTGGCCACCATGGCCCCCCCTTTGGGCCTCTTCGGCCAGACGCTGTTTTTCCTGGCGGTCCTGCCGGCGCTTGGCTGGGCGGCCATGGTCGCGCGGCAGC
Source organism: Promineifilaceae bacterium (SeqCode) (assembly GCA_041568735.1). GTDB lineage: Bacteria > Chloroflexota > Anaerolineae > Promineifilales > Promineifilaceae > WTJY01. Next base: position 16,129 of record JBFFZG010000049.1, on the reverse strand, counting down.
TCGGAGGTGGAACGCGCGCGGCCGGCTGGCTGATCGGGCTGGTGGCCGCTGGCATCATGGCCCTGGCCGACGCCGACGAGCTGAATATCATCCTCCTGCTCGAAAACGGGGAAATTTTCTCCTGGCTTTTCTGGCCGGCGCTCCTGACCGCGGCCGGCGGCTGGCTCATCGGCGGCCTCGGCCTCTCCCTGGCCGGCCGTCTGCCCGGTCTCCTCTCCCCGACGGCCGGCCGGATCCTGGCGGCGGTGCTCTGGGGCGGGGTGCTGCTGCTCTATTTTCTGACCGGCCGCCCCGGATTTTACGGCGACCGGCTGTTCGTCATCCTCAACAGCCAGCCCGATGTGAGCGCGGCCAAACAGATCGACGGCATTGACGAGCGGCGGCGATTTGTCTACGAGCAGCTCGTGGCAGCGGCCGACGAGCGCCAGGCCCCACTCCGGGCCGATCTCGACCGGCTGGGGGTCGCCTATCGCCCTTATTATCTCGTCAACGCCGTCGAAGTCGAAGGGAACCGCCTACTGGCCTGGTGGCTCCGCCGCCGGCCGGAAGTCGATCGCGTCATCCCGAGCTACGTGCTGCGTCCCCTGCCCGGCCGGCCGGCCACGGCTTCCGGGGAGGCCGCCCGGCCCGACACGCCGCAGTGGAACCTGACCCAGATCGGCGCCGAGCGGGTCTGGGATGCGTTCGGCGTGCGCGGGGCGGGAATCACCATCGGCCAATCCGATTCCGGCGTGGAACTGACCCACCCCGAGCTGAACGACAGCTACCGGGGAGAAACGACCGGTCACGATTACAACTGGTTCGATCCCTGGTTCGGCAGCCCCTTTCCAACCGATACCAACGGCCACGGCACGCACACGCTGGGTTCCGCCGCCGGCAACACGGTCGGCGTCGCCCCGGATGCGACCTGGTTCGCCTGCGCCAACCTGCAGCGGCCGCTGGGCAACCCGGCCGTTTATCTCGACTGCCTCCAGTTCATGCTCGCCCCCTGGCCGGCCGGGGGTGATCCTTTCGTCGACGGCCGGCCCGACCTGGCGGCCGACGTGCTGAACAACTCCTGGGGCTGCCCTTCCCTCGAAGGGTGCGACGCCCCATCCCTCGAACCGGCCGTGGCTGCCCTGCGGGCCGCCGGCATCTTTGTCGTGGTTTCGGCCGGGAACGAAGGGCTGGGCGGCTGCGGCACGATCGGCGACCCGCCGGCGATCTACGACCAGGTCTTCTCTGTCGGTGCGGTCAATGAGCGGGGGGAGGTCAGCCTGTTCAGCAGCCGGGGACCGGTGGCCGCCGACGGCAGTTCGCGGATCAAACCCGATATGGTCGCCCCCGGCGAAGGTGTGCTGTCGGCCATGCCCAATCAGACCTACGGCTTCAACGACGGCACGTCGATGGCCGGCCCGCACGTCGCTGGCGTGGTCGCCCTTGTCTGGTCGGCTAACCCGGCCCTGATCGGCCAGATTGACGAAACGGAGCGGATCCTCCAGGAGACAGCCCGGCCGCTGGGGCGGTTGTCGGATGCCTGCGGCCGGGCGGAGACACCCAACAACGTCGAAGGTTACGGCCTGATCGACGCCTTTGGGGCGGTGGAGATGGCCCTGGCTCAGGAAGGATCGAAATAGCTCATCGCCGTCCTTGTTGGACCGGCCCCAGGCCGGCAGCTGGATAATTTTATGTCAACATTTGCGGTCGAAGCGGAAAATCTGCGCAAGCAGTTCGACAAAACCCTGGCGGTCGAAGACCTGACTTTACAGGTGGCCGAGGGGGAATTTTTTGGCTTTCTCGGTCCCAACGGGGCGGGTAAGTCGACGACGATCAAGATGCTCGTCGGCCTGCTGCGGCCGACGGCCGGGGTGGCCCGTATCGGCGGCTATGACGTCTGGCGGGAGCCGCTCAAGGCCAAGGCACTGCTCGGCGTCCTGCCGGAGGGGTTAAACCTTTACGACCGGCTGAACGCGAGGGAGTTCATCCGCTTTGCCGGCACGATGTACGGCCTGGCGCCGGACGTGGGCGCCCGGCGAACCGAGGAGCTCCTCGACCTGATGGATCTCCAGGAAGCGGCCGGCAAGCTCATCGTCGATTACTCGCAGGGGATGCGGAAAAAGACGGCCCTGGCCGCAGCCATTATTCACGCCCCGCGCGTGCTCTTTCTCGACGAGCCGTTCGAAGGGATCGACGCCATATCAGTGCGGGCGATTCGCCAGGTGCTCGAACGGCTGCGGGCCCGCGGGACGACGATCTTCTTCTCCTCGCACATCCTGGAGGTCGTGCAGCGGCTGTGCACCCGGGTGGCGGTCATCAACGAGGGGCGGCTGGTGGCGCAGGGGACCATGGTAGAGCTGCGCCGGCTGGCCGAAACGGGAGATGAATCGACGCTGGAAGATATTTTCCTGCGTGCGGTCGGCGCGGAAACGGCCGACGAAAATCCCCTTTCCTGGCTCGACTGAATTGATTAGGAAAAGAAGGCGGCCTTTCCGATGACCTGGCTTTCGTCGAAGCTCAATGCGACCCAGCAGCGCGCGCTCTTCCGGCTGCGCGCTCTGCTTCTCTGGCGGCAGTTAACGGGGGAAAAAGGCCGGATGGTGGGGGCTGTGATCGGCCTGCTGGCCTTCGGCCCGCTGGCGGCCGGCCTGGCCGTCGCCTCAGCCGCCGCCTATCTGCTGCTCGAAGCGCCCTGGCCCGGCCAGATTCTGGGGGGCATTCTCACCCTGCTGTGGCTGATCTGGGCCGTTTTTCCCCTCCTGTTCGGCATTCTGAACCCGTCCTACGACATCTCCCGCCTCCTCCCCTATCCGATTTCGCGGTTGGACCTGGTGGCCGGCATTCTCAGCGGCACGCTGCTCGATTATCCGACCTTCCTGGTGATTCCCCTTTTCCTGGCCGTGCTCGTCGGCTGGGGAATCTCCCCCGCGCTGCCGGTGGTTCTCGTGGGGCTGCCCGTCGCCTATCTCCACATGGTGGTGATTGGCCAGATTGCCATGACCATTGCCGGGGGGATCATGCAAAGCCGCCGCTACCGCGATCTGGCCTTGATCCTCTTTTCTCTGCTGAGCGCCAGCTGCTACTTCATCAGCGAAGGGTTCGGGCGGATCCTCGAGGAGGTGGCCGGGCCGGATTTCATGACCGGCTTCCTGCCGGCCTGGCGGCCGCTCGACCAGCTGCAGTGGCTGCCGCCGGGGGCGGTGGCCCGCGCCATCGAACAGGCGGCGGCCAACCAGTGGGGGTCGGCCCTTTTCTGGCTCGGCTACGCCCTGCTCTGGCTGATCCTGCTCGGCCGGGTGTGGATCGGGCTGCTCGAGCGGCTGATCACCGGCCAGGGCTTTCTGCTCCGCGCTCCGGCCGAGCGGGCGGACGCCCACAGACCCCAACCGGCCCGCCTCGGCCGGCTCCCCTTCCTGTCGATCTCCCTGCAGGCGCTCACCACGAAAGAACTGCAGCTCGCCTGGCGCATCCCCCAGCGCCGCATCGGCCTGATCCAGGCCTTCCTCCTGCCGGCCATCATCGGTGGGGCCTTTTATTTCAGCGGGGATTGGGAAGAGGGGATTCCGGTCGCCTACCTCGGCCTGATCCTGCCCGGCTACGCCTTTATTTCCACGCTCGGCTTTGCCAGCAACGGCCTCTCCTGGGAGGGGCGCGGGCTGGCCATGCTGCTGCTGACTCCGTTTGATCGGGCTGATCTTTTTCGCAGCAAAGCGCTGGTGTCGATCGTCCTGGCCTACCTGCCGGTCCTGCTCTTGACGATTCCCCTGCTCCTTTTCGGCGAGACGCTCGCTCTCCTGGCCGGCAATTTCGTCGCCCTGGCCTTGATCGGCGTCACGACAGCCGTGGCCCTGCTGTTTTCGGTCTGGTTTCCCTTCCCGGTAAATCTGAACCCCACCCGGCCGTTCGCCCGGCCGGAGCGGCGCGGTGGGTTTATCCCGGCTATCATGTCGATCATCGGCATGCCCCTGGCCAGCGCCGTGTTCGGCCTGCCGCTGGCTATTCCGGTCATCCTCGTCTGGTGGTTCGACCTGCCGCTGATCGGCTTCCTGACGGCCGCCGCCGCCGCCCTCTACGGCCTCATCCTGGCCTGGGTCGCCTGCCCCCCCTCCGGCCGCATCCTCCTCAAAAAAGAGCCCGAAGTCCTCACGGCCCTCATCGCGCCGGAAGGAGATTGAAGAAGTACCGAGTTCCGAGTTTTGAGTTCCGAGTATACCCATGCGAGTTTCAACTCTGAACTCGGCACTCGGTACTCGGCACTCGGTACTCTGAACTCGGCACTTGATACTTGTATCTTCCCCCATCCTCTGCTATAGTCGTGCGCGTGATGAGTTTTGGTACACTGCAGATTGCCCGTCGTATCCGACGCCGCCGCCAGACACCCGGTCTGGTTTTTGGTGCTGCCTGAGTCCATCACGACTTTAATTCTTCATCGCGAACGACACCAACGCCAGACCTGACCTGAGGTCTGGTTTTTTTTTGTTCCGGGTAGGTGCCGGAACAGGGGAATGGAAAAGATGATCAAAGTCGGCATTTTTGGGGCGACCGGCTATGCCGGGATCGAGCTCGTGGAGATCCTCGAACGGCACGGCCAGGTCGAGGTTGTCTTCGTGACTTCAGAATCTTCAGCCGGCAGCCTGTTGAGCGAAATCCATCCACAGGCGCCGGCCTGGCCGCTGATCGCCGGCGAGGCGGCGCCGCTCGACCAGGTGGAGGTGGTTTTTCTCTGCCTGCCGCACGCCGCCAGCGCGGCGACGGCCGTTCGCGCCCGGGAGTTCGGCTGCCGCGTGATCGATCTGAGCGCTGATTTTCGGCTGAAGAAAGCGGCCGTGTACGAGCATTGGTACCGGGTCACCCATCCCCGGCCGGACTGGCTGGCCGAGGCGGTCTACGGACTGACCGAACACGCCCGCGAGGCGCTGCGGGAGGCCGACATCGTCGCCTGCCCGGGCTGCTACCCGACCAGCATCCTGCTGCCCCTGCTGCCTCTGGTGCGGGCAGGGGCGGTTGCCCCGGGAGGCACGATCATCGCCGACAGCAAATCCGGGGTTTCCGGGGGCGGCCGCAAACCCCTCCTCCAGTATCATTTTGTCGAAGTGGCCGACAACATGACCCCTTATGGAATCGGCCAATCCCACCGTCACTGGGTCGAAATGGACGAACAGCTGCGGCGGGCCGCCAACGGGACCGCGCCCAACCTGATTTTTTCTCCCCACCTGATGCCCATTCCGCGCGGTTTGCTCAGCACGATTTACCTCCCCCTGGCCGCGGGCTGGGACGGCGCCGCGGCACGCGATCTGCTCGAAGCGGCTTACGGGGAAGAGCCCTTTATCGCGCTGCTGCCGGAAGGGAAACAGGCCACCGTCGCCCATGTCCTGCGCTCCAACCGCTGCGCCATCGCCCTGACCCCAACTGGCGCCGGCACGCTGATAATCACCTCGGCCATCGACAACATCACCAAGGGGTCGTCGGGGCAGGCGGTGCAGAATTTCAACGTCATGTTCGGTCTGGACGAGCGCATGGGGCTGGTTCAGGGGTTGGGAGATAGACGTTAGGAGTTGGGGATGCGGGTGATAAAGATTTCGGGGCATGATCTGGATCGGGACGGGTTTGTGGCGCGGTTTGCGTTGGCCGTGGCCGCCATCGCGGCCGGCGAACCGGTCGTGCTCGTCAACGGCGGCGGCCGCTCGATTTCGGCGCTGCAGCAGGCATTTGGGCTCGCCGAAACCAAGGTGGCCGGGTTGCGCGTGACCGATGCCCGCTCCCTGGAAATCACGGAAATGGTCATGTCGGGCCAGGTGAACAAGCTCGTCGTGCGCGCCCTGCTGGCGGCCGGGCTCGACGCGGTCGGCCTGAGCGGAGTCGACGGCCGCCTGCTCACCGCCCGCCGCAAGCGGCTCTCTGGCGGCGATGCGCCGGCGGCCGATCTCGGTTTTGTCGGCGAAATTGTCGGCGTGCGGGTCGATCTGCTGACACGCCTCGTGGAGCTGGGATTGACGCCGGTCCTATCGCCCGTTTCTTGCGATCCGGCCGGGCAGCATTACAATGTCAACGCCGACGAAGCGGCCACGGCCGTCGCGGCCGCCCTCGCGGCTGACCAGCTCGATTTTGTCTCCAACGTGCCCGGGGTGCTGCGAGATCTGACGGCTGCCGAAGTCATCCCCCACCTGACCGCAGAGGAAGCCAGGACCCTGATGGTGGACGGCACGATCAGCGGCGGCATGATTCCCAAAGTCCAATCCGCCCTGGAAGCCATCGCCCGGGGCGTTCCCCAGGTTCGCATCGTCGACCTGCCCGGCCTGCCCGCCGGCGGCACCCGTTTCACCCCAACGGGCTAACTTTCCACTTTAAACATTTAACTTTCCACTTTCTACTTGCGAAACTCCTGGAGAAACCGATGAATAAAGACGAAATCATCGCCAACGAACAGCAGTACGTCCTGCAGACCTATATCCGGCCGGACTTCGTGCTGACCCGCGGCCAGGGGGCCACCCTGTACGACACCGATGGCAGGGCCTATCTCGACTTCAACGCCGGAATTGCCGTCAGCGCCATCGGTCATGGAGATCAGGGCTGGGTGCAGGCGATCACCAGCCAGGCGATCCAGGTCGGCCATGTCAGCAATCTCTACCACTCCGAGCCGCAGGCAACCCTGGCCCGCAAGCTGGTCGAGAATTCCTTCGCCGACCGGGTTTATTTTTGCAATTCTGGAGCGGAGGCCAACGAAGCCGCCCTGAAGTTCGCCCGCAAATACGCCTGGGAAAAGTGGCAGGCGGACGGCCATGAAGGCCCCAATCCGCGCCACCGGGTGATCGCCTTCTCCCACTCGTTCCACGGGCGCACGATGGGCGCACTGGCCGCGACCTCCAAGGAAAAATACCGCGCCCCCTTCGAACCGCTGATGCCGGGGATCGTCTTCGCCGAGTACAACGATCTGGCTTCGGTCCGGGCGGTGCTCGACGAGACGATCTGCGCCATTCTGGTCGAGCCGATTCAGGGAGAAGGGGGCATCTACCCGGCGCAGAAGGGCTTCCTCGAAGGGCTGCGCCGGCTGAGCGATGAAACCGACGTGCTGCTCATTTTCGACGAGGTCCAGTGCGGCCTCGGCCGCAGCGGCTATCTCTGGGCGCATGAGATGTTCGGGGTGTATCCCGACATCATGTGCCTGGCCAAGCCGCTCGCCGGCGGGCTGCCCATCGGGGCCACTCTGGTGCGGCAGAAGGTCGCCGACGCGATCAAGCCGGGGGACCACGGCAGCACCTTTGGAGCCAATCCGGTGGCCTGCGCTGCAGCCAATTACGTCTTCGACCAGGTGAATCGGCCGGAGTTCCTGGCCCAGATCCGGGCCAACAGCGAGCACATGAACCAGCGGCTGCAGGAGGCGCTGCCGGCCGATCAGGTCGTCGAGATTCGCGGCGCCGGCTACATGATAGGCATCGAATTCAAGATGCCGGTCGGCGAGATCGTGAAATCCTGTGTGGAGGAAGGGGTCCTTCTGATCAGCGCCGGCGACACGGTCGTACGGCTGATTCCGCCGCTCATCGTCACCACGGATGAGATTGATCGGGCGGTTGATACCCTGGCCGCAGTCGTAAAAGCCGCCGGTTAGCGGTTTTTCGGCTGGAATAATTAAATTATGTCAACTTTTGAGGTGATTTCTCCTGACCGAACAGCCATCCTGAAGCCGCAGGAAGCCGATTTACCCGGCCTGGTCGCCCTGGTCAACACCTATGCGCGGCGGGGCGACCTGCTGCCCCGCTCCGAGGAGTCGATCCGGCGAACCCTGCCGAACTGGATCATCGCCAAAGTCGACGCCGGCCCGGACGGCCGCGGCGGCCGGGTGGTGGCCTGCGGCTCGCTCCTTTTCTACAGCTCGATCCTGGCCGAAGTGCGCTCGCTGGCGGTGGCGGACGAGGTGCAGGGGATGGGGCTCGGCCGGCAGATCGTGGAAGCCCTCATCGCCGAGGGGCGCACCCTGGGGGTGGCGACGCTGTTCGCCCTGACCCGGGCCGTCCCCTTTTTCGAGCGGCTCGGTTTTTCCATCACCGAGACGTCGTTTTTCCCACAAAAAGTCTGGAACGACTGCGCCATCTGCCCGCTTAAAGATGCGTGCGATGAGACGGCCGTCGTCCTCGAATTAGCCGCCTGACGGCGCATCATATCCTCTCAGGAGAACAAGAAAATGGCAAAACAGGTCAAACAAAAAGTGAATAAAGTCGTTCTCGCCTATTCCGGCGGGCTCGACACGTCGGTCATCGTCCCCTGGCTCAAAGAAAATTACGGGTGTGACGTGATCTGCTTCTGCGCCAACCTCGGCCAGGACGCGCGCGAGCTCGAGGGGCTGCGGGACAAAGGGCTGGCCAGCGGCGCCAGCAAAGTTTACATCGAGGATCTGCGCCACGAATTCGCCAAGGATTTTCTCTATCCGATGATCCGCACCGGGGCGGTGTACGAGCGGCAGTATCTGCTCGGCACGTCGGTCGCCCGGCCGCTTATCGCCAAATGGCAGGTGGCCATCGCCGAAGCGGAAGGAGCCGAAGCGGTCGCCCATGGGGCCACCGGCAAGGGAAATGACCAGGTCCGCTTCGAGCTGACCTACCAGGCGCTCAATCCGATGCTCAAGGTCATCGCCCCCTGGCGGGAATGGGATATTCGCTCCCGGGAGGACGCGCTGGCCTACGCCCGCAAGTTCAATGTGCCGGTGGCCAACTCCGAGCGGGACATGTACAGCCGGGACAGCAACCTCTGGCATATGTCACACGAAGGGGGAATCCTGGAAGATCCGGCCCTGGAGCCGGAAGAAAGCATGTACCGGCTGACGGTCTCGCCGTTCGAAGCCCCGGACGAACCGGAGGTGGTGAAGATCGCCTTCGAGAAGGGGAATGCCGTGGCAGTGAACGACGTCCAGCTTCCGCCGGCCGCCTTGATCGCCAAGCTCAACGAAATCGGCGCCCGGCACGCGGTCGGCCGCATCGACCTGGTGGAAAACCGGCTCGTCGGCATGAAATCCCACGGTGTCTACGAGACCCCCGGCGGCACACTTCTCTACGCCGCCCACCGGGAGCTCGAATCGCTCTGCCTCGACCGGGACACCCTCCATTTCAAGGAGCAGGTCGCCCTGCGCTACGCGGAGCTGGTCTACTTCGGCAAGTGGTATACCACCCTGCGCGAGGCGATGCAGGCCTTCATCGATTTCACCCAGGAAACGATGACCGGCTGGGTCAAGCTCAAGCTCTACAAAGGGAATATCATCGCCATCGGCCGGGACAGCGAACACAGCCTCTACCGGGAAGATTTTGCCACCTTCGGCAAAGAAGACGTCTACGACCAGACCGAGGCCGTCGGCTTCATCAACCTCTTCGGCCTCCAGATGAAGGTCAAGGCCCTGCGCGAAATGACCGACGGCGGCAAAACCAAGTACGCCGCGCCGGACTATTCGAAGTTTAAGCGAGACTAAGAAGGGTACCGAGTACCGAGTACCGAGTTCCGAGTACCGAGTTCCGAGTACCGAGTGCTGAGGGCGAGTGATGGCTTTTTGGTTTAGCGGGGTTGGTGTGAATTAGTGAGAAATATTAGAAGAGGAGTCAACACAATGGCAGGAATTACGCGTTTTGAAGATTTAGTTGCCTGGCAGAAGGCCAGGCAACTGGCCAGAGAGGTTTACATAACGACGAACAAGGGTCTTTTTGCTTCTGATTTTGGGCTGTCCCGCCAGGTTCAAAGGGCCGCAGTATCGGTCATGTCAAATATCGCAGAAGGATTCGAACGGAAGCGGCCCAGGGAATTTAAATATTTTCTGACAGTTGCTAAGGCCTCCTGTGCCGAGGTCCGATCCCAGCTTTATGTCGCCAGTGACATTGGATATCTTTCGAATGAAACCTTTGAATACCTTCTAGAAATAGCATCCGAAGCCGCCCGCATCATAGCCGGATTACACGCATCCATCGATCGAAACAACCATTAAACCGCCAGCCCCTTCCACCTAAACGATCAGAATCCAGCACTCGGAACTCGGAACTCGGAACTCGGAACTCTGTTATGCCCACCCTCCAAGGTTTCTTCCTCGGCCTCGGCCTGATTGTCGCGATTGGGGCGCAGAATGCCTTCGTCCTGCGGCAGGGGCTGACCGGCCGCCATGTCTTTTTGACCGCGGCGATCTGCTCCCTTTGCGATATGACCCTGATCGCCCTGGGTGTCGGCGGCCTGGGAACGTTGATCGCCGGCAGCCGGCTGCTGACGGCCGCCGCCACCTGGGGCGGCGCGGCTTTTCTCGGCTATTTCGGACTGCGTTCGTTTCGCGCGGCCCTGCACCCGCAGGGGCTGATCACGGCCGGCGGCCGCACCGAAGCGAGCGCCCGCGGGGTTCTGCTGGCCGCCCTCGGCTTCAGCCTGCTGAATCCCCATGTCTATCTGGACACCGTCATCCTGCTGGGAGGTGTCGGCGCCCGCTTTCCGGCCGGGGAGCGCTGGTCATTCGCCCTGGGAGCCATGGCTGCCTCGGTGCTCTGGTTCTTCAGCCTGGCCTACGGCGCCCGCCTGCTGGCGCCCCTGTTTCAAAAACCGGCCGCCTGGCGCGTGCTCGACCTCGTCATCGGCGGCATCATGTGGTTCATCGCCGCCACCCTGCTGCGCGAGGCGGTGGCTCACCTGATCGTCTGACCCGGCGGCGCGCCGGCACTCACCTGAAAAAGGATCGCTCATGACCTTTACCCTTCTCGAAAACGGCACCATCACCTCTCCTCGAGGATATACTGCCGGGGCCGCGGCCTGCGGCATCAAAAAGAACGGCAAACTCGACGTCGCCCTGCTCCTGTCCGAAGTCGACTGCAGTGCGGCCGGCGTCTTCACCCGGAACCAGGTTCAGGCCGCCCCGGTGCTGATCGACCGGGAGACGCTGGCCGCCAACCCGACCCGGATCCGCGGGGTAGTGGCCAACTCCGGCAATGCCAACGCCTGCACGGGCCAGCCAGGCCTGGAGAGCGGGCTGGCCATGCAGCGCCGGGCGGCGGCCGCTGCCGGCTGCCTTCCGGAGCAGATCCTCATCCTCTCCACCGGGGTGATTGGAGTGCCGCTCCCCATGGCCAGACTGTTCGACGGCATCGCCGCGGCCGCCGCCGACTGCTCGCCGGCCAACGGCCATCGGGCGGCCGAAGGGATCTGCACGACCGATACCTTCGTCAAAGAAATCGCCGTCGAAGTCCCCCTGGCCGCCGGACCGGTCCGCATCGGCGGCATGGCCAAAGGCGCCGGTATGATCCACCCAAACATGGCGACCATGCTGGCTGTGATCACCACCGACGCCCGGATCGAAGCCGGGGTGCTGCCCGGTCTCCTGCACGCGGCCGCCAATGTCAGCTTCAACAGCATTTCCGTCGACGGGGATACGAGCACGAACGACACCGTACTTCTCCTGGCCAACGGCATGTCCGGGATCGAAATCGACCCTGGAGACTGGTCGATCGGCAGCGACTACGCACTGTTCAACAGCGGCCTGGAATACGTCTGCCAGGAGCTGGCCAAGATGATCGTGCGCGACGGCGAAGGCGCCTCCAAGTTCATCGAGCTGAAAGTCAGTGGTACCCGCACCCGGGCCGACGCCCACCAGATCGCCAACACGATCGCCACCTCGCCGCTGGTTAAAACCGCCTTCGCCGGCAGCGACGCCAACTGGGGGCGGATCTTCGCGGCCGCCGGCCGGGCCGGGATTCCCTTCGACCAGACCCAGACCGCCCTGCGGATCAGCGCCGACGGGGAAGAATGGCTCACCCTGCTGCAGGCCGGCACCCCGGCCGACTACCGGGAAGCCGATGCGGCCGCCATTTTCGCCGAACGGGACATTCACGTCTGGCTGCACCTCGAAGAAGGGCTGGCCGAAGCGGTTGTCTGGACCTGCGACCTGACCCACGACTACGTGTCGATCAATGCCGACTACCGGACCTGAGCGGCCGGCCTCGCCAGACCCCCATGGACGAATCCAGCCCCCTGACGCCGGCACGCATCGAGCAGCTCTCGCTGCAGGCCTGGCCCGGCCTGACATCAAAGTGGATCGACGGCTGGCTGCTGCGCACCACCGGGGGCTACACGAAACGGGCCAATTCGGCGACACCCCTGGCCGCTGGACGGCTCCCCCTGTCTGAAAAAATCGACGCGGTTGAGGCTTACTACGAGGAACGGGGTCTCCGGCCGATCGTGCGGATCCCCTCCTTCGTCCCCGAAGCGGACCGCATCGACGACGCCCTGGCCGGCCGCGGCTGGCGCCGCCTGGACGAAACCAGCGTCCAGGCGATCGACCTCCTGCGGGCGGCACACCGGCCGGCGCCGTTTGGGGCGCTGCTCCCCCTCGACCTCTGGCTGCCGCTCTACTACCGCTACCAGAACAGCGAGTTCCACCCGCTCCACCGGAAAATCCTGGAAAGTGCGGCCGGCGAGCTGCTGCCCGTCTGGGGCAGAACCGGTCCGGCCGGGGCGGTCGGCCTGGGGGTGGTCGTAGACGGGGTGATGGGAATCTTCGACGTCGTATCCGATCCGGCCCACCGGCGGCAGGGCAGCGGCGAGGCGGTCATGCGGATCCTGTTCGAGTTCGGCCTGGAAGAAGGAGCCCACCAGGCCTATCTGCAGGTCATGGTGAGCAATGCGGCCGCCCTGGCCCTCTACCGCAAGCTCGGCTTTGAGGAGCAGTACCGGTATGCCTATCGCGTCAAAGAGTAACGCGGCCGCCGGCACATCAGGCCATCACCTGCTGCAGTTTTTCGACGGCCGCCACCTCGATGTCCCGCACACGGCGCACGTGGCCGGCGATCTCCTCCCGCAGCTCGCTCACACCGGCCGCATCGAGGGGGAAATCCGCCGCCAGCCGGTCGCGGATCTGCTGAATCCGGCCGTCCAGATCCTGCCGCGCGGCCAGGGAGCCACCCCCCTTGGCCAGGAAAAGATCGTGCCGCTGCTGCATGAGCCGGCGAATTTCAGCCAGCGGGGGGAGGCGATCCGGCAGCAAGGCCCCGGCCAGCGCATCCCACGCCTCCCCACTGCGGCGAAAATCGGCCGCCACCTCGTTCAGCCCCGGCCGATCCAGGATTAACGCGCTCTCCTCGAGAAAGCGGGCGAAGAGATCCCGCTCCGCATGGCCGTCCTTGCCGAAGAGTTCGATGTCGGAGTAGACCGACATCAGGCCGCCGACCAGCCGCTGCCCGTCGGCCAGCAGTTTGGCCCAGCTCTGGCGATGTTTGGGGTTGGTCAGCATGTTGATCCAGAAATCAAAGGCCTTAAAGCCGAAATTGTTGGCCGTCCCTCTCGGAGGCTTTTCCATGTAGAGTTTGATACAGTCGTCGATTCCGGCGCGGACGGCCGAGGCCAGCTTGTCCCAGTTGGGGGGATCGAACGTGGCCACCCGGAATTTGTCTTTTTTAACCCGGGCCCGCGTCTCGTGCAGGATTTCGGTCGTCACGATCAGGGGGACCCGCGCCCGATCGGCAATCAGCACGCGGTCGGCCGCTTCGTCGTAGCCGTAGACCAGGATCGGCAGCATGGCCCAGGCATCCGGCGCGCCAAAGCCGTTGTACGGAAGGCCAAAATAGTCGGCCCAGACGACGGCGGGCAGGCCCTCCTCCAGGGAATCCACCAGATTGGCAACCGCCTTTTTCTCCTTCGTCGTCTGGGCGACATGCTGCACAACCCCCAGGCGGGAAAGCATCCGGCTCCACGGGTCAAATGTATTCCGCGTCAAAATGCGCACGTGGGGATCGATCCCCTGGTAGTCGAAGAAAAAGTAGGCCATGACCGCGCCGCCGCTGATCCCCATCAGCAGGGCTTCTGACGGCGGCCGTCCGGTATGGGGCGCTTTCACCCCCAGGTGGGCGTAATAGTTGGCCACCGATCCGGTTTCCCAATGCCGGCCGTCAAACTGATTGTAATCGCTTATTACTGGCATGATCTTCTCCCGTTGTCATGTTTGAGCTGGATCGGCTGCGGGTACCGCGCGCCCATTGTTTTGCCTGCTGGCTTTCATTTTAAACGATCAATCCGCTATTCCTCCAAAAAAGAGACCTACCCTGCAAAAATCGATCTGGCCGTTTGGCGGCGGTAACCCTTAGCGGGCGGAAAATGGGCCGATCGCCCTCTTGAATCTCATTATTTTTTCTATTATCATTAGATTTGTTCACATTTTTCACTATGATAGGAGCGCCGGTTTCAAAATGGAACTCGATCACAAAGACCACAAGCTCATCGCCCTGCTGCAGGCCAACGGTCGCATGTCCAACACCGAGCTGGCCCAGGAAATCGAATTGTCCCCACCTGGCCTGCAGAAACGGCTGCGCAAGCTGGAGGAAAATGGGGTGATCGAGGGCTATTTTGCCCGAATCAGCCGGGAAGCGCTCGGCTTCGATATGCTCTGCTTTGTCCAGGTCACCCTGACCCGCCACGAAAGCGGCGCGGTTGAGAACTTCCGCCAGGTCGTGCAGCAGATGCCCGAAGTGTTGGAATGCCATCACATCACTGGAGAATCCGATTACCTGCTGAAAATCGTCGTGCGCAACCGGAAGCACCTGGAGCGGTTTCTGATGGAAAGCCTGACCCCCATTCGCGGCATGGACCGGCTTCGCACCAGTCTCGTTCTGAGCGAAATCAAGGAAACCCTCAATCTCCCGGTCGGCCACCCCACTCCCTGATCGCTTCTGAATTCATATTTCTTTCCGCTTTCCACTTTTTACGGCAACCTGTTTACTGATTAAAATTTAGTGAACGTACCCCCACGAGGATCTCATGACCAAAGATTTCTTCCCCATCAACTGCGTTGATCACATCGAGTTTTACGTCGGCAACGCCAAGCAGGCCGCCCACTTTTACCGGACCGCCTTTGGCTTTGCCGTGACCGCCTACAGCGGCCTGGAAACCGGCAACCGGGCCAGCGCCTCCTACGTGCTGGAGCAGAACAAGGTCCGCTTTGTGCTGACGGCGCCGCTCCATCCGGACAGCGCCATCGCTCGCCACGTCCATCTGCACGGGGACGGCGTCGGCGTGATCGCCCTGGAGGTGCCGGACGCGGCCGAGGCCTATCGCCAGGCGACCGGCCGCGGGGCGACGAGCGCCCAGCCGCCAACCCAGGAAGAGGACGAACATGGGGTCCTTCGCACCGCGGCCGTCCGGGCCTACGGCGATACTCTGATCAAGTTTGTCGACCGCTCCAGCTACCGCGGTTCGTTTGCGCCCGGCTACGAGCCGCGCAACGGCGCGGGGAACAGCGGCCGGGGCAAATACACCCACAAAGGATTCGGCCTGGCTCACGTCGATCACATCGTCGGCAACGTCGAGCTCGGGGCCATGAACCGCTGGGTCGATTTTTTCGCCAAAACGATGGGCTTTACTCAGCTGATTCACTTCAATGACAAAGACATCTCGACCGAGTACTCGGCCCTGATGTCCAAAGTGATGCAGAACGGGAATGGAAAAATCAAATTCCCGATCAACGAACCGGCCGAAGGGAAGCGGAAATCCCAGATCCAGGAATATCTCGACTACTACTACGGCCCGGGGGTGCAGCACATCGCCATGAGCACGGGCAGCATCATTGAAACCGTGACCCGCCTGATCGAAAACGGGGTCGAGTTTCTCCACGTGCCCACCACTTACTACGAGGACCTGGCAAGCCGGGTTGGCCAGATCAACGAACCGATCGATCGGCTGGGGGAACTGGGCATTCTGGTCGACCGCGATGACGATGGCTACCTGCTGCAGATATTCACCAAGCCGGTGGAGGATCGGCCGACCGTCTTCTTCGAGATCATCGAGCGGCACGGCTCCCGCGGCTTCGGCCAGGGCAACTTCAAGGCCCTCTTCGAGGCGATCGAACGGGAACAGGACCGGCGGGGCAATCTCTAAGGCCGGCCGGCTACGACCCATTTGACCCGTGCGGGGTGGGACGATCCCACCCCTTTTTTTTTGAACACAGGGGTAAAATACGCCACCCCAGATCGGGCACCGCCGTCATCGCCACGCAGGACGGCGCGAGCAGGGCCACCGGAGGTCAACGATTCCTGCTTCAGATTTTGCCATTCGCCGGGCCGCCCGCCGGGATACGGCCGCCCTGCAGCAGCTGCTCCAGGCCGTCTGGCCGGCCAATCCGGCTCCCCTGGCGCCGATCCGCCGGGTCCTGGCCCAC
>JBFFZG010000048.1:0-20754 GCA_041568735.1 Promineifilaceae bacterium (SeqCode) | reverse complement strand
TACGTCACCGAGGTGCTGAGCCGGGTGCCCCTCACCCAGGACACGGAGCCTGATGACCTGATTATCGCCGAGCAGTATCTCGATTTCCTCGAAAAAACGCGTCTCGACGAACTGCGGCCGCAGGCCAATATGCGCGTAACCGCGCCGGGTAAATATCCGCTTCTCCTCGAGCATATCGAAGTGCACCGTTATTTCATGGGCCTCGACCTCCAGCAGGATGTCTCCTGGGAAGAGGCCGTGACACACTGGTATGATCGAGTTTACCTGCCCGTGATCGATATGATTCGCAAACGAGGGATTCTGCGGGAATTTCCCGATCGAACAGAAACCGATTTTTACATCTGGCTGGCGGAGCACCGGGCGGAGCTCGAAGCCTCGCTCGGGTGGGATCTGACGACCCGGGAAGCGGTCGAAGCCCTCGCCGATGAGGCCACCCCGCTGATCTCCCGTATGAGCGACTATCTTTTTGACGGAGCCGAGCAATTGGAACCGGCGCCTCGCCAGAAAATTGAGAAAGCCAATGGGAAATCCGAAGAAGGACCCCTTTTCAGTGAAATTCTGGTATCGGTAGGAGAAAACGAGGTGAGCTGGGCCGCTCTGGAGCAGGCCGCTCGATTTGCCCAGAAAGAACGGGGGCACCTGCGCGGCCTCCATTTCACACCGAGCTATGAAGCGCACGAGCACGACCCCGAGGTTCACCGGCAGTTTGAAGACATTCTGAACCAGTATCAGATCGGCGGCCGGCTGGCGGACAGCTCAGGAGACTGGGCGCGGATTATCAGCGATCGGGCGCGCTGGAGTGATTTGCTGGTACTGGGCATCCAGCAGCCACCCGACGGAACGATCCTGACCCGGCTGACGGCCGAATGGCGGCAGGTTCTCCAGAACAGCCCCCGCCCCGTGATGGCCGTGCCGCGCCGGGCGATGCCGCTGAACAAGGCTCTGGTCGCTTATGATGGCGGCCGCCGTTCACAGGAAGCCCTGTTTGTGGCCGCCTGCCTCTGCGGCCGCTGGCAGATTCCCATGACCGCTATCGCCGTCGGCGAGAAAAAGTTTCAGGATAAAATGAAGCTGGAGATTGAGGATTATCTCTCGGATATGGGGCTGAACTTCGAGTTCGTCGGGGCCACCGGGGACGTGGCCAACAATATCCTGGTTACCCTAGAATCGCACGCCTGCGACTTTTTGATTATGGGGGGTTATGGAAACAATCTGTTTCGGGAATTTTTCATCGGCAGTACAGTCGAACACGTACTCCGCAACTCCTGGCTGCCGGTACTGATCTGCCAGTAGCAGGGACCATGCCGGCTGCCAGGGGTCAGGTGGCGGGAGCCGGCTCACTTGAAATTCATGAATATATTTACCCGTTTTTTGTCGCAGGGGGCGAACGACAGGGCGCTGAGAGCCTTCATTGAACACTGGGACCGGCTGGAAGCCCTGGTCATTCAAACCTACCGGACCGGGATCGCCTCACCCGATCACCGGGATGTCTACCCGACCCTGCGGAGCTGGCTGCGAGAGGCACACGGTCGCTGGGCGACCGACCTGGCCCCATTCTGGCAAAAATCCTCTGTCGGCGGTACATTAGATCACGGTGACCCGTACCTTTTTATTCTTCACCACGACGAGGCGATTGACTTTGTCGACAACTGGCCGGCCATGCAGCACCTTCCGGCGGCGCGCGAAGCGCTCAACCAGCTCATCCTGACCCTGACAAAAGAGGAAGACACATGATGCGAACGACCATGAAGTTGATGTTGTATATGCTCCTGGGCTTTGTCAGCGGCTATTTGATCTACCGGTACTTTATCAGCGAGGAGCGGCCATATATTCCGGCCGCCAAACCGGTCCCGCCGGCGCCCCGGACCGCTCCCCCGCCCGCTGCTCCCCAGGTCCGCCAGGCTCCCCCCGCTGCCCCGGCCGCGGCTGATGACCTGACCCGCATCAAAGGAATTGGCCCGACCTTCGCCGGCCGGCTGCAGGCGGCCGGCGTGCGGAGCTTCCAGGATCTGGTGAACCGAAGCGACGAGGAACTGCGAGAGATCACCAGAATCCGAGACTGGCAGCGTCCCGGGGTTGAAGACTGGCGGGAAGAAGCGCGGGATTTCCTGCGCTGAACCGGGACCGTTCGGTTGCCCCCACGTAGAGTCGCCGGGTAAAATAGGAGCCTGCCCATTTGAATCTAAAATCCGACCTGGAGTAAATCGATGACCCTCGACACCAATTTCCTCGTGGGGCTGTTCGCCGGCCTGATCGTGATGTGGTTATTCGACTGGTACCTGTACGGCCGGGAAAAAGGCGGCGACCAGACGCGTGAAATTGATGATCTGCGCCAGGAGCTGGCCATCTATAAAAAGGCGCGCACGACGGCCGAGGCCAATCTGCAGACAGCCGAGGGGGAAATCGAATCCCTGCGTCAGGAGCTGACCGTAACCAAGCGAGAAGGGCTGGTGATCGGGGAAAGTCGGGAAAAACTGGCGGCCGCCGAGGCGGAAATCGCCCGGCTGCGGCTGCAGCTCGAGGAAGCCACGAGGGCCGTCACCCATGAGAAAGCCGAAGCCGCGGCTGGACAGCCCCTGGCCCCCGGCTCCGGCGCCACCGGTGCGGGGATAAAAATCGACGATCTCAAAGCCATCGAGGGAATCGGTCCGAAAATCGAGACGATTCTGCACCATGCTGGAATCAAAACTTTTGCCCAGCTGGCCGCCTCTTCGGTCGCCGCGCTCGAAAAAATCGTGCGGGAGGATGGGGGAATCAAGATCGCCTTCCCCGACACATGGCCGCAGCAGGCGGGACTGGCCGCCGCCGGTAAATGGGACGAGCTCGAGCGCTTCCAGGATTCGCTTAAAGGAGGGCGCCGGGTCTAAAAGACTGCCGCCAGGCCCTTTATTCCGGCCATGATCCAGAAATTACTCCCCGCTCGGGAAGTCCGGGTGGAGATTGAAGTGAAGAAATCCCGCTTCATCGCCTCCGCGGCGCCGGTATTTTCGGTGGAGGCGGCCCGCGATTTTATCCAGCGGATCAAAGACGAATTCAGCGATGCCTCCCACAATGTGCCCGCCTTTCTAGTCGGCCATGGGGCTTCGGTGATCGCCCACAGCTCGGACGACGGGGAGCCAGGCGGCACGGCCGGCCGGCCGGCGCTGGCCGTTCTGCAGGGGAGCGGGTTGGGGGATGTCGTCGTCGTGGTGACGCGATATTTTGGGGGAATCAGGCTCGGCACCGGGGGGCTGGTGCGGGCGTACGGGGATGCCGTTCGCGCCCTTCTGGAGGCCATGCCCCTGGCCGAAAAAACCACCACCCAGGTCGTCCATATGGCGGTGAGCTACCCGCTCCTGGAACGAGTCCGCCTGCTCATCGCAGCCAATCGGGGGGAAGTGCTGGAGGAAACATTCGCGGCCGATATCGCGATCACGGCCCGCTTTCCGCTGGACGCCGTCGCTGAGTTTGGACCTGACCTGCTCGAACTTTCGAACGGCCGCCATGCGCTGTCGGTGCTCAAGACCGATGAAGAGACTATCGTGCCGCTGTGAATCCGGGGCTGTCGGCTGGAAAATGGAAAAGAAAAAAGCCCGGCCGAAGCCGGGCTTTTCTGGTGGTGAAGAGTGGACTTGAACCACCGACCCCAGAATTATGAGTTCTGTGCTCTAACCAGCTGAGCTACTTCACCAGGGGCTGAAACAGCGTGGGAAATTATAGCCAACTGTCGATTTCAGGGCAACACCTGGCGGCCGAAGCGGGCCAGGAGATCGCTGGCCACAGTCTTCAGGTCGAGGGTTTGGGCCAGGGCATTTAAACGGGCTTTTTGCGCTTTGGGAACCATTTCCTGCAGCAGGTCGAGAACCGTCTGGGAGCGGGTGCGGGCCATTTTGTTGGCGTGCGGATGATTGAGAGCGAACTGGCAGTAGGTCCAGGCCTTATCGGGCTCCGTCTCGATAAGGGAATGGCAGAGCGCCGCCACGCATTCCAGCGCTTTGGGATCGGCATGGACCGCCAGGGAGAGTCGCAGGCTGTGGGTGAAATGACGGCGGGCGGCCGCTTTTTCCTGCTGCTCCCAGGTTATCTGCCCCAGAACGATCAGGGCTGTCGCCTCGCCCTCCCGATCCCCGACGACCTGATAGTAAACGAGGCTCTCCTCAATATAGCGGCGGGCGTCCTCATAACGCTTTAAGGCCAGGTCGGCCCAGGCCAGGTTCAGCAGGTCGGCTGCCATCTTCCCCTTGTTCTGCCAGATTCGGGCCATTTCCAGGTCGGCCTGCAGCCCTTCTTTCCCGGCTTCATATTCCTGGATTGCCACCTGGTAGAGAGCCAGGTTGGCCCGCAGGCGGGAGGCATTAAATTCGTTGCCCATCGCCTCGAATACTTTTAAGCTCTCCTCGTACAGCTGATATGCCTGGTAAAATTCTCCCTGCAGATAATGGATTACGCCAAATTGATTGAGTATCAGGCCCTGAACGTAGCGATTGGCGGCAGCCACGCTTTTGGCCCGCGCCTGCTCTAAAAGGGGTTTCGCCTCAGTGAAAAGGCCCTGCCGCCAGTGAATTTCGGCCTGGAGACTGAGCAGCCAGGCGATTTCACCTTGGTCCAGGTGGGCTTCCAGGGCATTCCAGTCGGCCTGGCAGGCATCGCAGAGCGCCTGTGCCTCCGCGTAGCGGGCCAGGGAAACATAAAAGGCCGCCTGGCGATTGACCAGCCGGTAGTAAAGACCTCCCGGAGACTCCCGCGGGATTTCAGCAGCCGCAAGTTCAAACAGCTGAACCCCTTCCAGGTAAAGCCCACCCATTGTGTAGTAGAGAAAGACCGGGTTGGCGGCCCTGGCCAGGGCTTCGACTTCACGCGATTGGACGGCCATGATCCAGGCCTGGCGAATATTATCGAGTTTCTGTCCGATCGCCTCCCAGCTGGCCCGCTGATCCCGGCCGAGCAGCGCCGCTTCCTGCTCGGCCACGAATTGTGTGTAGTAGTCGATATAGGCGGCCCTGACCGCCTCCTCCAGTACCGGATCGGCCCCCTGCATTTCAGCGGCGTGGGTGCGAACGGTCTCGTGCAGGGAATAGACCCGGTTCATCGGGCTCTGGGTCCGCTCATCGACCAGAACCGCCTGCAGGAGGGAGTGATCGACCAGACGCCGGATCTGCTCCAGCGTGGCCCTGGTGATCACCTGAGCGGCTTCGAAATCAAACTGGCTGCGGAAAATCGACAGGCAGGCCAGGATCTGCTGGTCTTCCTCGGGCAGAAGATCCCATGAGTAGCGGAAGACGGCCCGAATATTTCGATGGCGGTCAGGAAGCTGGGTCTGGTCCGAGGCCAGCAAATCAAAGCCGGTTTCCAATCGATTGACGATTTCCGCACAGGAGATCAGACGAGTCCAGCTGGCGGCCAGCTCAATTCCCAGGGGCATGCCATCCACGAGGGCGCTGATGCGAAAAACGTGGTACTGATCTTCCTCACTCAGCCGAAAGAGCGGGTTAATTTTCCGGCTCGCCTGTAAAAAGAGTCGGGTGCTGTCGTCCAGACCGAGGGTCTCGCCAATGGGGCCGGTCGGCTCGCCGAACTGCAGGCCGCCGACCGGGTAAATCGTTTCACCCGGCAGATTCAACCGCAGGCGGCTGGTCACCAGGCATTTCAAATCCGGGGCAGCCGCCAGCAGCTGAAAAATGAGATCCGCATGGCCGGCCAGGTGTTCGAAGTTGTCGAGCACGAGCAGCAGTTCTCGTTCTGCGAAGAAATGTTTGAGCTGCTCGACCGGCTCCTGCTGCCCCGAAAGGACCAGATCGACCTCCTTGCAAATGGCGTAAACCAGATCTTCCAGGCTTTCGGCGGCCGCCAGCGGCACAAAATAGGCCCCATGCAGGAATGTGCGCCACTGCTCATCACCGATCAGCCGCATGGCGGCCCGAGCCAGGCGGGTTTTGCCCATTCCCCCGCTGCCCTGTAGGGTCACCAATCGGTAGTCGGGATTTTTCAGCAGCGCTGTGATCTGCCCGAGCTCTGTTTCCCGCCCGACAAAGGGGGTCACCTCGGGAAGCAGGTTGGTGGCAGCGGTCATACGCGCGGCCAGGATGCGGTCCCGCAGGGCGGTTGTCGCCGGCATCGGTTCGAGGTCGAGTTCCTCCTGCAGCAGCTTTTCCAGCTGATTGTAGCGTCGCAGTGGACCCAGGAAGTCGCCGCACCGTGCCTGGAGATCCATCAGCTCGCGCAGCCTGTCTTCCTGGAAAGGATTGGCGGCCAGATCCCCTGCCAGGACGACGATGCGCCTTTCGGCGTCCGCCCGCGCCTCGGCCGGCGTAGGGAAGGTCGACGGCCGCTCCCGTTTCTCGCCTTTCACCGGCGGCAGGGTGGTTTCCAGAATTGTCGTGAGGTCGCTCCGGGGATCGGCCAGGATCGCCTGCAGGACCTGCTGCAGGCCAGCTGCGCTCTGGTAGCGATCTTCGCGCCGTTTGGCCATCGCCTTTTGGATGACCGCCGTCAGACGGACGATGTTTTCCGGAGCACCGGGCGCCACAGCCTTGGAGAGATCGGGGAGCGGATCGTGGAGATGCTTCATCATGGTGGCGAACTGGGTTTCCGCATCATACGGCCGGTTGCCGGTGAGGAGCTCATAGAGAATGACACCCAGTGAGTAGATATCCGCGCGGTGATCGATTTCATCCCCTTTCACCTGTTCCGGGGCCATGTAGGCGACCGTGCCCATCACCGCCCCGGTATGGGTCAGGGGGGTCTCGTGATCGAGCATTTTGGCGATGCCGAAATCCATCAGCACCGGATCCCCTTCGGGACGGACCATGATATTGGCTGGCTTCAAATCCCGGTGGATCATCTGCTGCCGATGCGCATAGTCAACCGCTCCGCTGAGCTGGGCGATGATCTCGATGCACTTCCCGGACGTGAAACGGGCGTTCCCATCCTGAAAACCGCGGAGGTGCTGCTGCAGGGATTGTCCCTCGACGAATTCCATGACCATGAAATAATCATCCCCGATTTGGTCGAAGTCGTAGACCTGAACGATATGGGGGTGGCGCAGGCGGGCCACGGCGGCAGCTTCACGCTGGAACCGGGTCAGGAATTTTTCGTGAATTGCCAGGAAGGTATGGATAATTTTGATGGCGACCGGCCGGTCCAGATGGGAATCCAAACCCTTGAAGACGGTGGACATCCCTCCCTGGCCTAACAATTCTTCGATGAGATACCGATTATTCAGTTGTTGGCCGACCCGGTTCTGCGGATTCATGCATCGATCGCCGATCGGTGATGGTCTGGATGGAATTGACTGGTTGGTTGCCAACCAGATCCCGTTGGAAAAGGAATCTGACGCGAAGGATTAATGGAAATTCGTGTAGATTAATTTTCCAGATTATAGCAAAAAGCGGCGGCTGTGCGACGCGGCTTTCCAGTCACTGCCGGTCTATCCCGGGCCAATAAGAACTGGCCAAGAACCATTGCCAATTTGGCGAATCTGGGGAAAAATATTAGTGGGATTATCAGATTCCTGCCCTTCGCCGCAGGGATTATTTCCCCTTTTTGGCGCCGCAAATAGATTTCCACATGGCATCCGGTCGATCCCTGCCGGGTCGACCAGATATACACGATCCATGCTCGCTTTTCTTCCTTCCTTTGTGATTGGCCCCCTGTCGGCTTTGATTATCGCCGGGAATACCGTGCTGGTATTCATCCCATTTGCCGTCCTGGGTATTTTGAAACTGTGCCTTCCCATGGCCGGGGCACGCCTCCGAATTACCCGCTGGTTGGAAAAAATCGCTGAAGGCTGGATCAGTGTCAACAATCTGGCCATGGACCTGACTCAGAATCACCATTGGGATGTACAGGGGCTCGGCGGATTGGCCATCGACGACCTCGAATATGACGACTGGTATCTCGTCTTAAGCAATCACCGCTCCTCGGCCGACATTTTCGTGCTGCAGCGCGTCTTCAACCGGCGAATCCCTTTCCTGAAATTTTTCCTGAAACAGGAACTGATCTGGGTCCCCCTGATCGGTTTTGCCTGGTGGGCGCTCGACCTCCCGTTCATGAAGCGGTACTCGCGAGCCTACCTGGAAAAACATCCGGAAAAACGGGGGGTCGATATCGAAACGACCCGCAAAGCCTGCAGTAAATTCCGGCAGCACCCGAGCGCCATTATCAATTTCCTCGAAGGGACTCGCTTCAGCCAGAAATCCCAACAGAAGCAGGCGTCCCCCTTTGACCACCTGCTTCTGCCGCGGGCGGGCGGGATCGGAAACGTCCTTTCGATCATGGGGGATAAAATCGAACACCTGCTCGACGTGACGATCGCCTACCCCCAAAATAGTCGCAGCAACCTGGGTTTCTGGGACTACCTTTCCGGCCGGATCACCCATGTGGTCGTGCGGGTGGAACGGGTGAAGGTACCGGAGGAGTTTCGACTGGGGGATTACGCGGCCGATCCCGATTTTCGCGCCCGATTCCAGGCCTGGGTCAATGAACGCTGGGCGGCCAAGGATCAGCTGCTGCGGGAGTTAATAGGCTGACGGAATATCAGCTGCCCCGAATTGTTCGATAGAATGGCAGGTTGAATTCCGTGCGATCGGCATTGAGGGTGATAGCCTTCTCCTCGATCTCCCCACCCATGTCTCTGGGCCACGTCACCGCAACCGAATAGGTCAGGCCGCTGCGCAGCCGAACCGGGAGCTCGCAGACGAAGCGTCCCTCCCGGTCGGTCGTGCCGGCCACGAAGCTGCGAATGCCGCGGCAGGTGACCTTGACCTGCAGTCCGAACAGGCCTGGACCGTCGGGGAATTCCTGGACCACCACGCGCAGGCGGGTCGATTTGAGCGGCTCGCTTTTGAACATCTGGCGCAGGGCGTGGCCGATGCTGCTGGTGGGGTCGGCCCCCGCAGCGGACCGGGGATGCGGCCGCACCGGGCGGGGCTGCCGGCCGGCCGGAATCTGCTCCGGTCTCAGCTCGAGCGGCGGCTGGTGTCGGGATTGGGGCAGATCATCCGGCGTGATAACCAGCGCCGGCCGGTCGGCCAGGTGATCCGGCACCTCGGCTTCGTCAACCTGAAGCGGGGGATTAAATTCCGGGTAGCGCACGGGGACGGGCGAGCGGAAATGGGGCGGAACCGGCGCCAGAGGTGTCTCTGAGGCTGGCAGGCCGTCGAGAGTGGGCGCGGCGGCCGGATTAAAGGCGACTTTCTTGTAAAGCCGGTCCCGCTCGGTGGCCGAGCGCCGCACCTGGCGGTGCATGAATTGGATCGCCTGCTGCAGAACGATCCCGGCTGGCGTATTGAGCTGCGGCGGTGAGGCCGGATCGAGCTGATCGAGCGGATATGCATGGGCCCGGGCGTGGACGGCCAGAATCAGGCAGAGCCAGGAGAGGGGAGTTCTTTCAGCGGTTTGGCCGCCGAGGGAGGCCGGATCGACGAACTGGAGGAGATCGTGGAGGGCGAGCCGCTCCCCCTTTTCGCTTCCCTGCACCTGCTCGAAGTCGGCCAGGAGCACCTCGTCTAGCAGGCCGGCCGAGCGCAGTACCGCGCGTGCCCGCACCGGATTCAGCCGGCCGGCCGGGTCGGCCGCGTGCCATAGACGGCCGGCCATCATTCGCAAATCTTCACTGCTCCTCAGGGTTTGCAACAGCTGCTGTACCGAAAGTTCCATGATGTTTTTTCCGTCTGTTTGCCCGTTATCCCGGAGTCTGCCGGCGCCTTGAGCGGCCCAACAGCCCGATCGCCGCGCCTGGTGCAGGCGGTGGATCGCGATCGTACGGGCAGGCTGTCGACCGCCAATCCGGACAGGTCGGATACCTGCCCTGCCTCTCGCTCCCACTACGGAAAGAGACCGGGAAAGTTGCGCAAAAAAAAGGCCGGGGCCGCAGCCCCGACCTTTTTCTGGCCGTCTGATGGTAAACCCCTCTTTCAGGGAGTGGTTTCCGCACTTTCCGGCTGCACCGGCGTCGTATCGACCGTGGGTAGAATGCCCGGTCCAGGTAAGACGATCGTCGGCGTCGTCCCTTCCGGCGTAAAGATAATCTTATCGGTCGCCTTCAGAGCGGAGGCATTGGCCTGAATAATCTGCAGCTGGAGGAATTCCGGGTTGGCGCCGTAGAGGACTGCCAGGGCCGACTGCAGGGCGGTGTCTGCCAGGGCTCGTTCGGCCGCGGCGCGGGCCAGAACCCCATTGATTTCGACGTCCCGTTCGGCGGCCAGGAGTTCATTCTCCTTGCGGGATTCGATCAGCTGCCGCTCCGTTTCCAGCCGGGCGAGATCGTTGGCCCGCTCGGCTTCGATCACGGCCAGCTGGGCCTGGAGCCGCTCCTGCTCGAGCTGAGCCAGGGTCGTTTGCTGGCGGGTCTGCTCCTGGATTCGACTTTGTTCGATGCGGATCTGCCCTTCATTTTCCGCCTGGGTAGCCTGGGCCTGGGCGCGGGCGCGGAGTTCGTCCTGGGCCGCTTTTTCCGTTTCCAGCCGGCTCTGCACGATGGCGTCCAGGGCCACCTGGACTGCCGGTGAGAGGATCACTTCCGGGACGACCAGGTTGCGCACGGTCAGCCCGAATTCGCCCGCTAAACTATCGAGTTCAGTGTCGATACAGGCGCGCAGGTCATCCCGAGCGGTGCCGATGATATTCTGGTCAAAGGTCCGATCCCCGACGCAGACTTTCATCGCCTGGCGGGCCAGGTCGTGGACGCGCTGCAGGGCAAGGCTGTCCTCGAGAAAGATCCCCCGGTACTGGGCCCAGAGATTGCGGATCGTATCCCGGTCGGTCGGTCGGAAAATATCCCCGCTGACGACCAGGCCAATCCGCTGTTTATCCTTGGTGATAATCTCGTCGTCTTCGACGGAGAAGGGGATCGCCTGGGTCGTCACCCGCTGGAGATTGACGAAGAGGCCCACGTCGCCGTAGACCCCGGGGCCGACCACTTCGTAAATTTGACCTCCGCGGAAACGAACGCCAATTTCCTGCTCCTGGACGGTTTCAAAGAAATAGGCGAACTGGCCGAGAAATGAGGTGGCCAGGGCGATCACAATGACGATGACGATAATCGTCCCGATCGAACGGAAATTGATTCGGCTGAATAACGTACGCATGCTGCCTCCGGAATAAGGATCCGATGTCAATAAATGTTAAGTTTAACCGGAAAACGGCCCGTTGACCTGGGAAAAAATTCCCGGGGGGAGGCGGCCGGACCAGCCACCATCAAGCGAAGGCTGCCGCCTGCAGACCGAACCAACGGCACTGCAGACGACAGCTTCAAAAGGGTTACACTCCCAATACGGGGGTTCGCCGGCCGGGTTGCGAGCCAGCGCCATGGTCAGGAATGCCCCAGGACCGGATGGGGCTGGTAGAGCTCTTCCAGCCGGCGCATATCCTCTGACGAGAGGTAAATTTCCGCAGCGGCCACCGCTTCTTCCAGGTGGATCATCTTGCTGGCCCCGATGATGGGGGCGGTAATGCCCGGCTTGTGGAGCAGCCAGGCCAGGGCGATCTGGGCCGGCCGTTTACCGGCCGCCTGCGCCACCTCCTGCAGCCGGTCGACCACCTGGAAATCTGCCTCCTGAAAGTAGAGCTGCTGGGCAAACCCATCGCTTTTCGCCCGGGCCGTCGGTTGGTTTTGTTCCCGAGTGCGATTCCCGGCCAGAAAACCGCGTGCCAGCGGGCTCCAGGGGATGACCCCCACCCCCTGGTCGAGGCAGAGGGGGAGCATTTCCCGCTCCTCCTCGCGGTAGACGAGGTTGAGGTGATTCTGCATGGAGACGAAGCGGGTCCAGCCATTTTGTTCGGCCACATGCTGGGCCTTGGCGAACTGCCAGGCGAACATGCTGGAGGCCCCGATGTAGCGGGCCTTGCCGGCCCGCACGACATCGTGCAGGGCTTCCATGGTCTCCTCAATCGGGGTAGTCGGATCCCAGCGGTGAATCTGGTAGAGGTCGACGTAATCGGTGCCGAGCCGGCGCAGGGAATTGTCGATAGCATGCATGATGTGCTTGCGGGAGAGACCGCCCCCGTTGACCCCTTTGCCGATCGGGAAATAGACTTTGGTGGCGATGACCACTTCCTCGCGGGTGGAAAAATCCCGCAGGGCGCGGCCAGTTATTTCTTCGCTGACGCCGAGGGAGTACATATCGGCTGTGTCGAAGAAATTGATCCCGAGCTCGAGCGCTTTTTTAATGAACGGCCGGCTTTCGCTCTCGCTCAACACCCAGTCTCGCCAGTCGGGAGTGCCATAGGTCATCATCCCAAGACAGATGCGGGAGACTTTCAGTCCGGTCCGGCCGAGGTTGACATAATCCATCAAATGCTCCTTTTTTCCGCGGCTCATTGCGCGTTTGTCCGCCGTGACCCGTCGTCGCTGTTCGGCACGCGGAGTGCGGCTCCCCGTGCGGCTGAAACGAGACGGATAAGGGCCAGCCGATCGTAAGTTGGCGTTGATTTTACCGGAAAATCCGACGCTGAAAATAAAGTTCGGACGGCCGCCGCTCATGACGCGTCGCAAACCGATGACGATTCCCACCAGGCTTTGCCGGACAGATAAGGATCGGACCCGACACCCATCCTCGACATCGACATTTGTTTCGGCCGCCGTTCGGGTTGACACAGGCCGAACGGATGTGCTATTTTTCATGGGGAGACGAGACAAGGAGGGATCATGTCCCAGATCAAATTTACCCGGCACCTGGTCCGTTTTTTCCCGCAGCTCGGGGAACAGCCCCAGATCGAAGCCCAGGGTGAGACGGTGGCGGAAATCGTGGCCGATCTCGAGCGGCAGTTTCCCGGCCTGGCGGCCTACCTGGTGGACGAGCGGGGACGCCTGCGCAAACATGTCAACATCTTCATCGGACAGGATTTGATCCTCGATCAGGAGCGGCTGAGCGATCGCGTCGACGGAGACGATCTGGTCTATATTTTTCAAGCCCTTTCCGGCGGTTAGACGCCGAACCGAGACCGGGTGTGCGCCAGCCCCTCCGGCGAAAAGTACCTCGATTCGAGTTCCGGGGATATAGTTGAATGTGAGCGCGGTTGGCGCTTGCCACCGGACCGACCAGCAAAGCGAGGGCTTCATGATGAAGACGAAACTGCCGGGAATATATCTGATCATCGAATTTGATTGGCCGCAGCCGTTTGAGGATGAATTTGGACAGCTGGCTGCGGATCTGCACCGGTCGATTCAGGAGCACGATTGGATTGAGGAGGTGTTCACGGCCAGCGGTGGGGTAGGGGGGGATCTCTCCTCAATGTGGGTTTTCTGGCTGCAGGACTACGCCGGACTTGACCGCCTGTTCAAGGATCGAAGCCACCCGGTCAGTCTGGCTTACAACGATTTTTTCAGCCAGATGTCTGGAGTTCACGAGCGGATTCGTGAAGAAGTCATCATTCGTGTCAAAGAGGATTGAGGAGGCTGACAATGAGCAGACGTCTGATTCTGGGCACCCGGAAAGGGCTGCTGATTTTCCGGGAAAACGGCCGGGGCTGGTCCCTGGAAAACGAGGCTTTTCCTGGAATTCCGATCAACTTTGCCTGCCGGGATCCGCGCACCGGAACGATATGGGTGGCGGCCGATCACGGCCACTGGGGGCAAAAACTCTACCGTTCCGATGACCACGGAGCCACCCTCCAGGAGGTTCCCGCCCCGAAATACCCGGCAAAGGCGACCAAATGGAACGCCTTTGCCAGCCCCCCGGTCGAAGACCCGGCTGTGCTGACCTATCTCTGGACGATTGTGCCCGGTGGGGACGATCGCCCCCGCCGGTTGTATGCCGGCACCGAGCCCGGCGGGATCTTTCGCAGCGATGACGACGGATTATCCTGGGAGCTGATCGATCCGTTTTGGGACCATCCTTCCCGGGAGAAGAATTGGTTTGGCGGCGGCCGTGACCAGGCCGGCGCCTGCTCGATCCTGGTCGATCCCCGGGACAATGATCACCTGTATGTCGGGGTCAGCATCGGCGGCGTTTATGAATCGACCGATGGAGGGGAATCCTGGCACGGCCGCAACAGAGGGCTCGTCGCCGAATATCTTCCCGATCCCATGGCCGAATACGGACACGATCCCCACTGCCTGGTGGCCTCTCCATCGAACCCCGATGTTCTCTGGCAGCAGAATCACTGCGGGGTTTTCCGGAGCGCCGATCGGGGGCAGAACTGGGAAAATATTTCCCGGCCGGAAGAAGGGATCAATTTTGGTTTCCCGATAGTCGTCGATCCGGAGGATGCCGAAACCGCCTGGGTCATCCCGGCCGTTTCCGCTGAGAAGCGCATGGCGATCGATGGGGCCCTATTCGTCGGCCGCACTGAGGACGGCGGCCGCTCCTGGCAGCAGCTGCGCCGCGGTCTCCCGCAGGAAAACTGCTACGATGTCGTCTTCCGGCACGCCTTCGACCTGCAGGGGGAGACCCTGGCCTTTGGCAGTACGAGCGGCAATCTGTTCATTTCTCGCGACCGGGGGGAAAATTGGGAGGGAGTCGCCAACTATTTGCCGCTTGTCTATTCGGTCCGATTCGGTTAATTTACGCGGATTCTGGTCGGGAAACCCGGTCAATGAATTGAGGAAAACGATCGATGAGCATGTGGAAATCAACCCGAGGTGCCGGAGGAACGCCGGGTGGAACCGGCGATTTTGTCCTGGGCGTTGTTCTGGCGCTCATCGGTCTCTATCTCCTGTCGCGGCAGGTGCGGGTGACGACGGGTTTCTGGGGGCGCTGGTTCGGATGGGGTGAGTTTGGCGTGTCGGCGTTTGGCGTCACGATGATCATCCTTATGATCGGGGTGGTCCTGATATTCCAGGACGGCCGCTCCCGTCTCGGCTGGGTGATTACCGGGGGTTCCCTGCTGTTCACCCTGATCGGCATCATCGCCAACCTGCAGGTTGTTTTCGCTCCGACATCCCTTTACGTGACCCTGGCCATCCTCGGGCTCCTGGCGGTCGGGCTCGGACTCATTCTGCGCGGTGTTCGTCCCCATTGAGACGGGCGGCCGGTATCCTGACCGACGATTCTCCCACCATGGATTTAAATTTTTCCGCCCTGCGCTGTGGATCGATCACGCTCTACCGGATCCATGAAAATAACAGCTCCGAGGTGCTCGAGCGTTTCATGGGGATGCCGGGGGGGGCGTTCCTGGCGCAGGAACTCACGCTGAGCTATCTCCCCCGCTACGATGCGGTCGGCCGGCAGACCAAATTCGGTTTCTACGCCGAGATCGATGGTGAGCTGGCCGGCGCCAGCTTGTTGGGAATCAGCAGCTGGCGGGATCTGCGCGGCTACACCGGAGCCGATACCCTGCCGGATATGCGCGGCCAGGGTGTGGCCCCGGGAAGTAAACCGGCGCTTTTTTATCTCGGCTTCATCCTGCTCGGGCTCAACCGGGTAGAGACCGGCTGCTTCGCTTCAAATGAGTCTTCCCGTCGTTCGATCGAAAAAACCCCCGGCCTGAAGTTTGAGGGGATCCTGCGCGAGTTTGCGCGCAACGAGCGGGGGGAATTTGAAGATGAATACCGGTACGCCATCCTCCGGCGGGACTGGGAAGCGCTTTACCGCGAAGTCCAGGTTGATTTGGTTCGCCAGGAGCCGGGCGCATGACCGTCGACCCGGTGCTTTCCCACATCCAGGTCAGGCCGCTGCTCGAGCAGGCGGGGGATACCCCCGCCGAGACCCTGCTTTCGCTGGACCTGGGGCTGTCGCAAACCCCCGTCGACCTCCTCCCGGATGGGATTCTTCTGCCGGACGGCCGCCGATTAGCATGGAGCGCCCTGCGCACCGTTGTCGAAAATGAAAACAGCTGCTACCGCTTTGACGACGATGGGGAGCCCAGGCGGCTGGCCTTCTTCTCGGAAGTCACCGACCGGGCTTATTCCCTCTTTCCAACCCAATCGGCGCCGACGATGCTCGTTTCGGGCATCACCATGCACCGCATTGTCGACTGCGATCCCTGGACCGACACGTCCAACAAGATCCAGGCGCTGGGCCGGCCACCGGCCGGCCGGGTTCTCGACACCTGCATGGGACTCGGCTACACGGCCATCCAGGCCGCGGCAACGGCAGCCTCCGTGCTGACCTGCGAACTCGACCCGGTTGTCGAATCCGTCTGCCGGGCCAACCCCTGGTCCCGCCGCCTCTTTGAAAATTCCCATATCGAGCGGTGGATCGGACATGTCTGGGATATCCTGGAGACGCTCGAGGCCGAGAGCTTTTCGACGATCATTCATGACCCGCCGATGTTTAACATGGCGGGTGAGCTTTACAGCCGGGATTTTTACCAGGAGCTCTACCGGGTTCTCGGCTACCGGGGACGGCTTTTTCACTACATTGGCAATCCGGAAAGCCGCAGTGGGGCCACCGTGACCCGGGGCGTCGTGCGCCGGCTGGGAGAAGCCGGCTTCAAACGGGTCTCTTTTCAGCCCAGGGCGTTTGGCGTCCTGGCTATCAAATAACCTGGCGGAAGACCGCCGGGCCGCGCCCCCGTTCATATTCAGGCAGTGGAGGTGGAGGATCGATGGCAGAAACGGTATTAGTCAATGGACAAATTTTTACCCAGGAAGCCGCTCCCTCGCCCGTTCAGGCGCTGGCCATGCGCGATGGCCGCATCGCCGCCGTCGGGACGACCCGAGAGGTCATCGACCGCTTCCCCCACGCGGAACGGGTTGACCTCCAGGGGGCGGTCGTGCTGCCGGGACTGGTCGACGCCCACGTTCATTTTCAGTGGTTTTCCCTGACCATGCTTGAGGTCGATGTTTACGAAGTCCCCCGTAAAGAGATCGCGCTGGAGCGGGTGGCGGCGCGGGCGGCCGAAACGCCGGCCGGCCGCTGGATCGAGGGGCGGGGCTGGAAGAATGAGCTGTGGCCGGATCGCGCCTTTCCAACGGCCGCCGATCTCGATCGGGTGGCGCCGCACCACCCGGTCCTGCTGCGCGATAAAAGCGGTCATGCCGGGTGGGCGAACTCCCTGGCCCTGAAGATCGCCGGCATCGGCGATGGGACGCCCAACCCGGAAGGGGGTGAGATTCGCCGGGACGGCCGGGGGAAGGCGACCGGACTGTTGATGGAAACCGCCATCGAGCTGGTCCGCCGGCAGATCCCGCCGGCCACCTCTGACGAGCTGGTCCAGGCGATGCGGCTGGGCCAGCAAAAATGCTGGGAGGTCGGGCTGACCGGGCTGCACGATTTTGACGGGCCGGCCTGCTTTCGTGGGCTCCAGACCCTGCGCCGGGCCGGAGAACTGGGGCTGCGGATCGTGAAGAATATCCCGGCCAGATATCTCGATCAGGCGGTCGCCCTCGGGCTGCAGAGCGGCTTTGGCGACGACTGGCTGCGCATCGGCGGAGTCAAAATTTTCGCCGATGGGGCGCTTGGCCCCCAGACAGCCCTGATGATCGAGCCGTATGCGAACGACCCGGCAAACCGGGGAATCGCGGTGACCGATAAAGAAGAGATGGCAGCCATCGCCGGCCGGGCGGCGGCGCACGGCCTGAGTGTGACCGTCCACGCCATCGGGGACCGGGCCGTTCACGATGTTCTCGACGTCTACGAGGCGCTGCGCCGAGATCCGGCCGCGGCCGCGGCCGGCCCGCTGCGCCACCGGATCGAACACGTGCAGGTCTACCATCCGGCTGACCGGGAGCGATTGGCCGAGCTGGGGGTGGTGGCGTCCATGCAGCCCATCCACGCCACGTCCGACATGGAAATGGCCGACCGCTATTGGGGCGAGCGGGCGCGGTACAGCTACGCCCTGCGCGATATGCTGGCCAGCGGTGCGCTTCTGGCCCTGGGTTCCGACTGTCCCGTCGAACCGATCGACATCCTCCCCAACATCTACGCGGCCGTCACCCGCAAAAAGCCGGGCTCGACTTACGCTCCGGACGGCTGGTACAACGGGCAGTGCCTGACGGTCGAGGAGGCGGTGCGCGGCTTCACCCTTGGACCGGCGCAAACGGCCGGCCTGGAATCTGACCAGGGAACGATTGCGCCCGGCAAATGGGCCGATCTGACCATTCTGGATCGGGATATTTTTACCGGCGAGCCCGAGGAAATCCTCGAAGCCCGGGTGCTGGGGGCGGTCACCGGCGGCATTTTCCGCCATCGGGTCTTCTGATCGGTCCGGTGATCGGAGGATTGGCTGGGCAGCCGGGCGATAAAATGACCAAAACAGACGAAACCAGGCGGCAGGGAATGAAAACAATTGGCCTCATCGGCGGGATGAGCTGGGAATCCTCCATCGAATACTACCGGCTGATTAACGAACGGGTGCGGGAGCGGCTCGGGGGGCTGCACTCGGCCGCCAGCGTCATGGTTTCGGTCGACTTTGCCGCCATCGAGGCGATGCAGGTGGCCGGCCGGTGGGCGGAGGCCGGTGCGCAGCTGGCCGGCCATGCCCGCCAGGTTGAGGCGGCCGGTGCCGACTGCCTGCTCCTCTGTACGAACACGATGCACGAAGTGGCCGAACAGATCGAAGCGGCCGTCGCCATTCCGTTTATTCACATCGCCGACCCGACGGCCGCGGCCATCCACCAGGCCGGTCTGGGCCGGATCGGGCTGCTGGGAACGGATTTCACCATGACCCGCGCCTTTTACCGCGGCCGGCTGGTCGATCGCCACCGGCTCGACATACTGGTACCGGATGCGGCCGACCGGCGGACCGTGCACCGCATCATCTACGATGAGCTGGTTCTGGGGCAGATCCGGCCGGAATCGAAGGCGGCTTACCTGGCGGTCATCGACCGCCTGGTGGCGCGGGGAGCCGAGGGGGTGATCCTGGGCTGTACCGAAATCGGGCTGCTGCTGCAGGATGGGGATCGGGCGATCCCCTTTTTTGATACGACACGGCTGCACGCGCTCGCCGCGGTCGACTTCGCGCTTGGCTCATCCAACTTGGTTGAAGAATAAAAAAACCCGACCTGTCGGGTGATCAGATCGGGTGGCAAATTCGGGGATGCGGGTTTAATTCAGGTACTCGTAATCCTCTTCGTCTTCGTCCTCGTCCCAGTCATCGTCGTCGAAATCATCCGACTCATAAGCCCAATCCAGCTCAATTGGATTGAGCGAGACGACTTCGAGCTCCGTTTCACAATGACTGCAAACAATCATCTGTCCCATGTAGGGGGCTTTGCGAAAACGAATTTCGCTGCCACATTCGGGACATTCGGCGATATTTTTACCACCTGCGGCCATAACGTCTTGGTCTCCTTGCAAATATCACGACATTTGCCGCACACGAAGGCTGTGTGGGGCTAAATTTGCAGATAGGATAATGAAGATCTGTTGAAATTGTGTGGAAGAAATGTAAAAAATATGTGGCAAAACCGGAAAAAATGTGTCAAATGTGTCGTGCAGTCGGTTGAAAGCTCGGTTTCAGGGCCTCCTTTTTAGGAGCTGGAAGGGGTGCCGCAGTCAATCAGCCGGCACGATCGGCGAGCTCGAGCCAGCGAGCCATGGTTTTTTCCAGGCGGTGGTTGGCGGTCTCGAGTTCGGCCGTCAGGGCCTCCAGCTGCTGGTAGTCCCCGCCGGCGCCGTTGATCTCCTCTTCCAGCCGGCCGATTTCCATTTCCAATGCCTCGATCAAGTCCTCGAGCCGTTCGAATTCCCGCCTTTCTTTCCAGGAAAGGGGTGGTGTCGCCGGGGGTTTAGGCGCCACGGGGCGAGGCAGCGTGGACTGTGGTGAAGGCCCGGCCGGGGATGGCGAGGTGGTGGGCTGGAACCGGTACGGAGACGGGTAGCGCGTGCCCAACACCCCGCCGTCAAACGGCATGATGTAGTCGACGTTGCGGTCGAGAAAATACCGGTCGTGGCTGACGACGATCAGGCAGCCCTTAAAGTGATCGAGGAATTCTTCGAGCACGGCCAGGGTCTGGATATCGAGATCGTTGGTCGGTTCGTCGAGCAGGAGAACATTGGGCCGGCGAATCAGCGAGTGGAGCAGCACCAGACGGCGCCGCTCGCCGCCGCTCAGGCTGCCGATTCGGGTCCGCTGTTCCGGGCGGGGAAAGAGAAACCATTCCAGCATCTGGGGGGCCGTAATGCGCTCACCCTCGGCCGTGGTGATCAGGGGAGCACGGGCTTCGATAAAATCGACGACGCGGGTTCGATCTTCCCCTTCAAGCGCTTCATTCAGCTGGTCAAAATACCCCAGTTCGACCGTTTCTCCCCAGGTCAGCTGGCCGCTGTCCGGCGCCAGCTTCCCGGCCAGGATATTGAGCAGGGTGGTTTTGCCGGCGCCGTTGGGGCCGACCAGACCCACCCGGTCGCCGGGAAAGAGGGAAAAATCGAGCGCCTGAAACAGGGTCTGCCCACCCAGTGTTTTGGCCAGGCCGCCGGCCTCGAGCACCCGTTTACCCAGGCGGCGGGAGGCCAGGGAGAGCGCCACCCGTTCGCTGCCGCTGTCGTATTTGAGCGTCAGCAGTTCTTCCACGCGCTGTTTGCGGGCTTTTTGCTTCGTCGAGCGGGCCTGGGCCCCGCGCCGGAGCCAGTCCAGCTCCCGCCGCAGCCAGGCCGCTCGTTTTTCTTCGGCCGCCTGGAGCTGCTCCTCACGGGCGGCGCGTCCCTCCAGGTAGCGGCTGTAATTGCCGGCATAGCTGATCAGCTTGCGCCGGTCAAGCTCAACGATCCGCGTGGCCACATTTTCAAGGAAATAGCGGTCGTGCGTCACCATGAGCACGGCCGCAGCGCTGTCGACCAGGTGCTGTTCCAGCCAGGCGACCGTTTCAGCGTCGATGTGATTGGTCGGCTCGTCGAGAATCAGCAGGTCGCCCGGGTCGATCAAAGCCTGGGCCAGGGCCAATCGCCGGGC
>JBFFZG010000047.1:0-20856 GCA_041568735.1 Promineifilaceae bacterium (SeqCode) | reverse complement strand
GACCAGATCGCCCGC
Organism: Promineifilaceae bacterium (SeqCode); assembly: GCA_041568735.1. GTDB lineage: Bacteria > Chloroflexota > Anaerolineae > Promineifilales > Promineifilaceae > WTJY01. The sequence continues at coordinate 20,841 of JBFFZG010000047.1, read as the reverse complement.
CAGGCGGACATTCCGCGGGAAGTGCCGCTCGTGATCTGGTTCAAGGAAAACGGCATGCAGGCGGAGAATCCGGCCCTCTGCACCGGCATCATCGGCGCGTACGACCTGGTCAAATCCGGCCGGCGCCCCTGTTTTGCGCCCGGCCCCATCAATGACATCGAAATTCTCAACCAGCTGGCCATCGCCGCCGAAGAATTTAAGATCCGCTGCCCGGAAATCAGCTATTTCACCCAGAATCCGGCCACCATTAAAAAGTGCTATTTCGCGTACAACGCCGGGGCTGGCGCGGCTGAATCTCAGGATCCCGACCGCTCCCCCTATGTCATGAACAACTATGACGATTCCTACCGCAGCATGGTCTACTCCGACGTGGTACTCGGTACCGTCGTCTTGCAGCAGATCGGGGCCTGGCCGGCCCACCTGGCGATGCAGAGTCTCATCGCCGGCTCGCTGGAGGATGGGACGGCCGGCGGCTGGTCGATCGCCCTGCTCGATGCGGCCACCCGCATCTACGATTGGCTGACCTATCGTTTCCGCAGCCAGATGATTAACAGTTCGGTGACCCTGACTTTTCCCGATCGGCGCGATCCGTGGCTGTTTTCCTGCCTGTCGGCGGTGGCAAAATCCGGCGATTACGATCTGCGCCCCCAGTTGAACCCGATTGTCGAGTCGCCGATCCTGACCCAGGATGTCCACGGGTGCGAATATGCCCTGCCGGGCATCGACATCTCGAGTGATAATCGCAAGGCGCTGATCCAGGCGCCGCTGTCGGGTCAGTTAACAACCTATACGGATCAGTGGAGCAATACCACGATTCGCATTGAAAACGAGGAATGGATCGTCCTGCTGCTCCACGCCCGCTCCTACCTGGCGACAGCCGGTTCGGTCGAGCGGGGGCAGGCGGTCGGCGTCATGGGTTCGGTAGGGATATCGACAGGACCCCACGTGCACTACGTTATCTATAGTAAAATTCAGGAATCATTTGTCGATCCGGCCTTTTTTATCCCCTGATGCCGGCAGGGGCCTTCTCAAGGAATTGCGTTTATGAATGTCCAGAACTTGCTCTATTTCGTCCCGCTGGCCATCGGGATTTCCTGGCTCTTCTACCTGATTTTCCGGGCGAACCTGGCCACCCAGCCCCTGGGACGAATTATCAGCTATTTCCTGGGGGTGGTGATCATCGCCCTGACGGTCGGCTGGCTGATAGACAACGTTCTGCCGCTCTGGTTCAACGATCGGATTCAGAATACGCGGACCTCGATTGAATGGCAGCAGTTTGTCGGCACGAGCTCGGAATTGATCGACAATTCATTCTCCGGCCAGCCGGGCACGCAGCCGATTGTCGCCCAGCCGACGCAGCCCCCGATCATCCAGGTGCCGCAAAATACGGCTCCGCCCCCCCTTCTGGCCGATCCGCAGCCCGGTTCCCAGGGGAATCTGCTGGCGCCGACCAGGCACCTGGTGGTGGCCGGCGATACGCTGCTGGGCATCTCCCAGAAGTACGGCGTGACGCTGGACTCCCTGCGTCAGGCCAACAATCTGTATACCGATTTGATATACGTCGGGCAGGAGCTGATCGTTCCGGCCCGGCCGCAGAATTAGCTCCCCATGCGGGCCGGTGACAGCACATGATGGCAGCCTCAACCACGGCCGGACGGCCAGCGCCGGCCGGACACCGCTCCCGGGCGGAAAAAACGGCCGATATTCTGGCCGCTTTCTGGCAGCGCCTCTTTCCCAAACGGCTCCACGACATCATTCTCCCCCAGAATGTCCAGGACCAGCTGAACCCAGACGAGCAGATTCTGCTGGTGATCTACCAGGCCTGGTATCGCAATTTCAGCGCGTTTATTCTCTTTAACTACTATCCGGTGGTGATCATCGGCGCCCTGTTTTTATCGGCCGCCTTCGGCTTCTGGCAGCTCGATCTCGGCCTCTTTCCATCGCCAGCCTGGAATATGCTCCTTCCCTTCGCGCTGCTCCTCTTCTGGCTGGTTTATGCCCTGTACGAAAACCTCAACTACCTGAAATGGCGGCTGGTGGTCACCAACAACCGGATCATCTTCGCCACGCCGCAGCGGGACGCCTGGTACCTGGCCGATAACATCGAGCTGAACGGGAAGCCGAAAGTGGTCGACGCCAACTGGTCCGACCGGCAGTTCCTCCGGCTGATGCAGATGGTGACCGGCTCGCGCGACGTCTTTATCAGCCTGCAGGGGCTGCAGTTCGTTCAGGGAACGGCCAAGGTTCGCGACGCGCTGGTCATGCCCGATGTCGAACTGCATAAGGTCGAGGCACTGAAGCGCATCATTTTTTCGGGAAACTGACGGGTAGATCTCGGCCGAAAGGTCGGGTCGGGTCAGCCTTCTCCGTCGAAAAGCTCGACTTCGTTGGCTTCAAACCCCTTTTCGGTTTCTTCCACGTCGTAGAGCACCCAGGTGCCGTCCACCAGGTCATCCGGATCGCAGGCGATATCGGAGCGGTGGAAAAAGATCTGTTCATTTCCCCCCCTGGCGATAAACCCGTAGCCCTTGCCTTGATTGAACCATTTGACGCGGCCGATGTATTTGCCGGTATTGGGGTCGATCTGGATCGAGGCCGGTTCCTGAAACTCGGCTGCCTGCTTCGGGGCCGGTTTCGAAGACTGCTTCGGTGCCGATCTGGGGGCATTTTCGGCTGGTCTGGCGGCCGGCGGTGGCGCGGCGGAAGGGCCCCGTTCGCCCTCCAGCGCTGCCAGGGAAGCCGGCTCGACCGGCAGGCCGGCCTCGCTCAGACGGCGCTGCATTTCGACGGTGAAGACAAATCGCCTGCCATTTTCATCGGTTGCCCATACATCTTTAAAATTCATCATGCCTCCTGCGGTAGGGGATGCCTGGTTCCTGCTGCTGCCTGCGCTATTTTCCAATCAGCGACAGCTGCTTGATATTTTTAACGTCCGAATCCCCGTTGGTGGACTCGGTCAGCGTAATGGCGCCGACAACCCGGGTGCGCGGGCCGGCTTTGGCCAGCGGCGCCGGTTTGATCGAGCGCGAGCCGAACTTGGTCTTATCCAGATTGATGCCCTTGATCACCCCGGTCGACATCTTGACCAGGATGCGGGTGTCCCGGTCTCCGACCAGGCTGGTCACGACCTCGACCGCCCCATCGGCCAGCTTGATGTTGATCACCCCCTGGCCGTTTCGCCCCTGAACGGGATATTCGGCCAGTTCGGTGGCCTTGGCCAGCCCGTTGTCGAGAATCGACCACAGATAAGCGCCCGGCCGGGCGAGATCCATCGACACTACGCCGTCGATGTCCCCTTTGAGCTTGATGCCGCCGACCCCGCCGGCTGGCAGACCCATGTCGCGCACCTCGTCTTCCCGGAAGCGAATGGCACTGCCGGAGGCCGTGGCTAGAATGATTTCCGCTTCCCCATTCGTCCAGCGGGCCCAGCCGAGGGAATCTCCCTTTTCCACCCGCATGACGGTGAAGAGATCGCCGGTGACCCCGGGCAGATCGAGGACGCGAATGCGCTTGACGATCCCGGAAAGGGTGCACAGGGTGATATAGCCCACCCCTGCTTTAAAGACCTGGTGGGGGATCACCACGGCCGCCACCACGTGGTGGCGGCGCGTCAGGGCGGTGATTTCCGCCCAGTGGGTGCCGGATCCATATTCGCTCACCGGCGGCAGGTGGTGGATCGGCATCGAAACCGCCTGGCCGTCGGCCGCAAACAGATAGAGCAGGTCCTGCGTGTTGGCCCGGTGAATGGCCATGGGCAGCTCGTCGACCTTGCCGGCCAGCCGCAGAATAGTGGAGGCGCTGCTCCGGGCCAGGGTTCCCTTTTCGCCAAGGAGAACCCAGGTCTGCTCGTCCGGGATGAGGTCGGTGGGCACGGAAACTTCGTTATCGGCCAGGTCGATGATTGTCGTGCGGCGGCGGTCGCCGTACCGCTCCACCACCCCCTCCAGCTCCTCTCGGATGACGCTGCGCAGCTTCTTGGGGCTGGCCAGCACGCCTTCCAGAAACTTGATGATCTGCAGCTTATCTTTGTGCTCGTCCTGCAGCTTTTTCCGCTCCAGGGCCGCCAGCCGGCGCAGCGGCATGTCGAGGATCGCTCTGGCCTGGATCTCAGTCAGTTTAAACTGCTTTATGAGGTTGGTCTGGGCCGTTTCGACCGTGCGCGACTTGCGAATGGTGGCGATGACCTCGTCGAGGTTGTCCAGAGCGATCAGGAGCCCTTCGAGGATGTGCGCCCGCTCCCGCGCCCGGGCCAGGTCGTATTCGCTGCGCCGCCGGCCGACCTCGAGCCGGTGCTCGAGATAGACGCGCAGGGCCTGTTTGAGCGTCAGCAGGCGGGGTTCGCCGTTTACCAGGGCCAGCATATTGAAGCTGAACGTCGTCTGCAGCGGGGTGTATTTATAGAGGTCGGCCAGGGTATCTTCGACTTCGACCGTGCGCGTCGTTTCCAGGACGATGCGGATCCCGTTGCGGTCGGATTCATCCCGCATGTCGGTCAGCCCTTCGAGCTTCCCTTCGCGGTGCAGATCGGCGATACGCGTCAGCAGGTTGGTTTTATTGGTCTGGTAGGGGAGCTCGGTAATCACGATGCGCGATTTGCCCCGCTCCATTTCCTCGACGTGCAGCTTGGCCCGCACGGTCAGCCGCCCTTTGCCGGTGCCGTAGGCGGTGGCCAGGGCATCAAATTTCCCTTCGTTCTTGTTATTTTCCCGGTAGCGGAAGACGAGTCCGCCGGTGGGAAAATCCGGACCGTGAATAAACTGGAGCAGATCGGCCGGCGTGATGTCGTCGATTTTTTCCCAGTGATCGAGGAGATGGATGAGCGCGTCGATCACTTCTTTGAGATTGTGTGGGGGGATGCTGGTCGACATCCCGACCGCGATCCCGGAGGAACCATTGACGAGCAGGTTGGGCAGCGTGGCCGGGAGAACGACCGGTTCCTGGAGCGAATCGTCAAAATTGGCGGTAAATTCAACGGTGTCTTTGTCGATGTCGGTCAGCAGGTCAGCGCCAAACTGGGCCATACGGGCTTCGGTGTAGCGCATGGCGGCGGCCGCATCTCCATCGATCGACCCGAAATTCCCCTGGCCGTCGACGACCGGATAGCGCATCGAAAAATCCTGGGCCAGCCGCACCATGGCATCGTAAACCGATTGATCCCCGTGGGGGTGGTACTTGCCGAGGACTTCCCCGACGACGCGGGCCGATTTCTTGTACGGCCGGCTGGGAAACATCCCCATGTCGTGCATGGCATAGAGAATCCGGCGCTGCACGGGCTTCAGCCCGTCCCGGGCATCGGGCAGGGCCCGCGAGACAATGACGCTCATGGCGTAGCTGAGATAAGATTCACGCATCTCGGCGTCAATGTCGATTTTTTTGACGAGTCCTACTTCCATATTCAGGTCCTATGTCATGACTGGTGGCGGGTTCCGCCTGCTGGCGCCACGGCCGAGGCTCTCCGGCGGGCTGGGCAATGTTTGTACTTTAAGCCCCGGATGGATGCAATGGAACATATGTTCTTATTTTATCACAAAACAGCCGGCCGGAAAATGGGTGGAATTGGCAGCAGCGCTCCCCCAGGCGAGTCTACCAGTCGTCCGGCTCCTGGACCCAGATTTCGCCGTCGACGACTTTGAGCGAATAAACGGCTACCGGCCGGGTCGCCGGTAGATTCAGCGCTTTCCCGGTCACCAGGTCGAACCAGGAGCCGTGCATGGGGCATTCCACTCGACAGTCTTCGACGTGCCCTTCCGACAGGGGGATTTCCTCGTGGGTGCAGGCGTCTTCCAGGCAGAAATATCGCTCCCCGACCTGGAAAATCACCACCGTATTGTAGGCGAAATCGTAGATGAGCGGCTTACCTGGCGCCACATCGTGAATGGTGCCAACCTTGACAAAATTTCCCATCATCTTGCGGTCGTTAGAGGTGTTTGCGCAGTTCGTCGGCTCCCTGCAGTCCGTAAATGCCGGCCTTCAACACCTTCAGAGAGAGGGTGGCGCATTTGATGCGGGCCATACTCAGCTCGATGCCGAGGAGCTCGAGGATATCCTCCCGCTCGAGAGCCTTCATCTCGTCCAGCGTCATCCCTTTGACGTGGTCGGTCAGCAGGGAGGCGGCCGCCTGGCTGATGGCGCAGCCGTTGCCGCTCCAGGCGACATCAGCCACCCGGCCGCCGCCATCGAGCCGCACGTCGATCCGGATCACATCGCCACAGAGCGGGTTGTCCTCTTCATAGGAAAAATCGTGGGGATCGAGCTGCCCGAAATTCAGCGGGTGCTGGTAGAGATCGAGAATCTGCTCGCGGTACATGTCATCCATTGAAAAAAACCTCATCGGTCTGTTCTCGCCGGCTTCCGGCCGGCCGCTTCCCCCATTTTACCAGGAAACCGCTCGCTTTCCCCCTTTCCCGGTGGCCGGCGGTTTACAGGCGAAATACCGTCCGTGCCCGCTGCAGACCGGCCACGAGGGCGTCGATCTCCCCGGTCGTCGTGTGCACGTAGAAGCTGGCCCGCGCGCTGGCCGCCAGCCCCAGGCTGTGATGGAGCGGCATCGCGCAGTGGTGCCCGGCCCGCACGGCGATGCCATCCTGGTCGAGCAGCTGGGCGATATCGTGGGGATGCAGTCCTTCGATCGTGAAGGCGACGAGCCCGCCCCGCTCACCGGCTTCGGCCGGTCCCAGGATCGCCAGCCCCGCCACTTCGCTCAGTGCCTCGAGGGCATAGCGGGTGAGCGCCTGCTCATGCTGGTGGATGTTGTCCAGCCCGAGCTTTTCGAGATAGTCGATCGCCGCACCCAGCCCGACAGCCTCGGCGATGGCCGGCGTCCCGGCCTCAAATTTGTAGGGAAGATCATTCCAGGTCGACTTTTCCATCGTCACCCGGCGGATCATATCCCCGCCGCCGAGGAAGGGAGGCATCGCTTCCAGCAGCCGGCGCCTGCCGTAGAGGACCCCGATGCCGGTCGGCCCGAGCATCTTGTGGCTGGAAAAGGCCAGGAAATCGCAGTCGAAGGCCTGCACGTCGACGTGGCCGTGGGGCACCAGCTGGGCGGCATCGACCACGGCGATGGCGCCCACGGCGTGGGCCTTCTCGACCAGCGCCCGCACCGGCGTGAGCGTTCCCAGCACGTTGGAGGCGGCCGAAAAGGCGAATAAGCGGGTTTTTTCGGTCAGGAGGTCATCGAGGGCGGCCAGGTCGAGGTGGTGGTCGGCCGTCAGGGGCACCCAGCGCAGGACCGCCCCGGTCATCTCGGCGATGATCTGCCACGGGACGATGTTGGCGTGATGCTCCATCTGGGTGATGAGAATTTCATCGCCGGGTCTGAGATTGGCCCGCCCCCACGAGTAGGCGACCAGATTGAGCGCCTCGGTGGCGTTGCGGGTAAATATGACCTCCGCTTCTTCAGGCGCGTTGATCAGGTGGGCGACCCGGCCGCGGGCCCCTTCATAGGCGTTCGTGGCCGCGTCGCTCAAGAAATGGATGCCCCGGTGCACGTTGGCGTTCTGCTCCCGGTAGTAGCGATCCATGGCTTCGATAACCGGCAGCGGCTTCTGCGACGACGCGGCGCTGTCGAGATAAATCAACGGCTTCCCCGACGCCGAACGAACGTTCAGGATGGGAAAATCGCGGCGGACCTGCTCTACATCAAACATAAGGCATTTCCAGATAATGGTTTACCGGCCGGGCCAGGGCCGCCGGCCGAAACGGCGGTTTTCTCGACGGCCTCCTGGATCTTATCCACCTCGTGGGCGCGGCGCCAACCGGTTTGCGCTCCACCAATGCTGGAGGCCGCCGGCGGTGGAGCTGGCGCCGGATCAGCTCCTGGAGGGATTGACGATGGGCACCCCGACCAGGTTGCCCCATTCCGTCCAGGAGCCGTCGTAGTTGCGGACGTTCGGATATCCGAGCAGATAGGTGAGCACAAACCAGGTATGCGAACTGCGCTCGCCGATGCGGCAATAGGCGATGATATTATTTTCGGCGTTCAACCCCTGCTCACTTTCGTAGATCTGGCGCAGTTCGGCCGCGGTTTTAAACGTGCCGTCTTCGGCCACGGCCCGGCTCCAGGGTACGTTAACCGCTCCCCTGATGTGGCCGCCGCGCAGAGCCCCTTCCTGCGGAGAACCGGGCATGTGCAGCAGCTCACCGCTGTATTCCTGGGGACTGCGCACGTCGACCAGGGGCATATCGCCGTTGATGTGCTCGAGCACCTGGTCGCGGAAGGCCCGGATCTTGTAGTCGGCCCGTGGAGTCACCGGGTAGTCGACCGCCGCATACGTGGGCTCTTCGCGGGTCAGCTCGCGCCCCTCGTCGACCCATTTCTTGCGGCCGCCGTCCATGATGCGGCACTCCGGGTGGCCGAATAGCTTGAAGACCCAGAAGGCGTAGCAGGCCCACCAGTTATTTTTGTCGCCGTAGAAGACGACGGTCGTGTCCCGGCCGATTCCGTACTTCCCCAGCAGGCCGGCGAATTCGGAGGCGCTGAGGTAATCGCGGCGGATCGCGTCATTCAGATCGCGCACCCAGTCGATGTGGATGGCGCCGGGAATGTGGCCGGTGCTGTACAAGAGGACGTCCTCATTTGATTCGATGATGCGCACGTCGGGGTCCTCCCGGTGTTTGGCCACCCAATCGGTGCTGACCAGGACTCCCGGAATGGCAAAACCTTTGTCTGACATGTGATCTCCTTTTCTCTAATCGATCGCTTCCTACTGGATCTGGACAAAAAAACCACCCGGTTTGAAGCGGGTGGCTGTTGTTAAATCGGCCGGTGGTGAGGGGACAGGGCTAGTCAGCCGGCGGCGCTACCCGATGGGGATCGACTGTGGCCACAACAAATCGCTGAAAAACGCTGCATCGTCCGGCCGCCGGTCTACGCCTCGTCGAGGGAGCCAACTTTCTCGATCACCCGGTCGGCGATGCGTTCCCGCACCCCTTCGAAGGGGATGCGCTGCATGATCGGGTCGAAAAAGCCCTGGACCACCATGCGCAGAGCAACTTCCCGCTCGATGCCCCGGCTCATGAGGTAGAAGATTTCCTCTTCATCCAGTTTGCCGATCGTCGAAGCGTGCGTGCAGCGCACGTCATCCGCCTCGATTTCCAATCCGGGAATCGAATCGGCCCGGGCGGAACTCTCGAGCAGCAGGTTCCGGTTAGCCTGGAAGCCGTCGATTCGCTGGGCGCCGGGAAGCGCCTTGATCATGCCCTGCCAGACGGAGCGAGCCTTGTGTTTCATCGCCCCTTTATAGAGCAGATCGCTGGTCGTGTCCGCCGCGTTGTGATTCTGCTGAGTATCCAGGTCAAAATGCTGCCGGCCATCTCCGAAGAAGAGGCCGGACATGCGCGCCCAACCGCCCCGATCGTCGAGCTCAACGGTCTGGAACTGCTTGCTCAGTCCGGTGCCCATAATGCTCATGATCCAGTCCAGGCGGGCATCCCGCCCGACCCGGGCCCGTTCATGGGTGAACTGCCACATATTGTTGCCGAATTCCTGCAGAGAAACGTAGGTCAGGCTGGCCTGGTCTCCGACGATGAGTTCGACTACCCCGTTGTGGAGAAACTGTTCTTTGCTTTCGGCCGACCCGTATTCATCGGAAAAGACCGCTTCCGCGCCGGTGTCAATGACGACGAGCGTATGGGTGAACGTCTTGCCGCTGGCCGACCAGAGGCTGGTGTGCAGGGGAGCTGCCGCTTTGACGCCGGCCGGCACGTAGAGAAAAGTGCCGCCGCGCCAGAAAGCGGCGTGGAGGGCGGCGAATTTTCCCTCTTCCGGCTGCACGGCCCGGGTCATGAAATGGGCCTGCACCAGATCGCCATGCTCCTGCACCGCCTGGTGCATGTCGCAGAAAATAACGCCCTGTTCCTGCAGCGTATCGCTGAGATTGTAGGAGCGGGTGATCCCGTCGACCTGCACCAGCTCGCCGCCGGCCGGCACCTCCATGAGCCGCCGCGATACCTTGGTCGGCATCTCCGGCAGGTGTCCGGTGCCGTTCAGCGAGGGGCCGATGCGGTCGAGTTTCAACCGGCGAATGTTGGTCCGCCGCCAGGCCTCATCTCGAATCGTCGGCATGGGGAGCGACTCGTAAATTTCAAACGCCTCCAGGCGGCGCCGGAGCATCCACTCCGGCTCACCCAGATAGGCGGATAATTCGATGACTGCTTCTCGTGTAAATTCTGCCATGATATCGTTCAGGAAAAGAGAGGCCGGGCCGTCCCCGGCCTCTGCGAGTCTCCGTTGCTGTCGGTTTAGCCGATCGATCCTTCCATCTGGAGCTGGATCAGCCGGTTCATTTCAATCGCGTACTCCATCGGGAGCTCTTTGACGAGCGGCTCGATAAAGCCGTTCACGATCATGGTGTTGGCCATTTCTTCGGTGATGCCCCGGCTCATCAGGTAGAAGAGCTGTTCTTCGCCGACTTTGCTCACCGAGGCCTCGTGGCCGATATTGACGTCCTTGTTGTCGATCTCGATATAGGGATAGGTATCCGATCGGGATTCGGGGTCGAGCAGCAGGGCGTCGCAGACGACGTTCGATTTGCTGTTCTTCGCCGCTTCGTCGACCTTCAGGAGGCCGCGGTAGCTCGACCGGCCGCCGTCCTTGCAGATCGACTTGGAGATGATCCGGCTGGTCGTACGCGGGGCGTGGTGGACTACCTTACCTCCGGCGTCCTGGTGCTGCCCCCGGCCGGCGAAGGCGATTGAGAGGATTTCCCCATGCGCCCCCGGTTCCATCAGGTGGACGGCCGGGTACTTCATCGTGACTTTCGAGCCGAGATTGCCGTCGATCCACTCCATGGTGGCATTTTCGTAGGCAACGGCCCGCTTGGTGACCAGGTTGTAGACGTTGTTCGACCAGTTCTGGATCGTCGTGTAGCGGCAGCGGCCGTTCTTCTTGACGACGATCTCGACGACGGCCGAGTGGAGGGAGTCAGAGCTGTAAATCGGCGCCGTGCACCCTTCGACGTAATGGACGTACGCCCCTTCGTCGACGACGATCAGCGTCCGCTCGAACTGCCCGACGTTCTTGGCATTAATGCGGAAATACGCCTGGAGAGGCATGTCGATCTGGACGCCGGGGGGGACGTAGATGAAGCTGCCGCCGGACCAGACGGCCGTGTTGAGGGCGGCGAACTTATTGTAGTTGTAGGGAATGATCGTGCCGAAGTATTCCTTCACCAGATCGGGATGCTGAATCAGCCCATCATCCATTCCCAGAAAGAGCACCCCTTTGTCTTCGAGCTCTTTCTTGATGTTGTGGTAGACGACTTCCGATTCGTACTGGGCGGCGACGCCGGACAGGTACTTTTGCTCGGCCTGCGGGATCCCCAGCTTGTCGAATGTATTCTTGATGTAGCTGGGAATGTCTTCCCAGGTGTCGCCCTGCCGGTTGAATGGCTTGATGTAGTAGTAGATTTCGTCGAAGTTGATGCCGCTCAGGTCAGCCCCCCAGTTTGGCATCGGCCGTTCCAGGAAGTGATGGAAGGCTTTCAGCCGGATGTCGAGCATCCATTCTGGCTCGTTTTTGCTGACTGAGATCTGGCGCACCACCGCTTCGTTCAGCCCTTTCTCCGCCTTGAAGGCGTAATCCTCCATATCGGAAAAGCCGTACTTATTGGCGTAATCGGCGTTGACGTCGGCGACGATTTCTTCTTCAGTTAATTCAATATTGGGCATCAAATCGCTCATGATTCCTCCAGACGAGATTCGGGGATGGGGCCGCTCAGGCGGTTTCAGCCAGGTCGTGCTTGTCGCGCACCCAGTCGTAGCCCTTGGCTTCGAGCTGGTGGGCGAGCTCCGGGCCGCCGCTCTCGACGATGCGGCCGTCGAGCATCACGTGGACATAGTCCGGCGTGATGTAGTTCAGCAGCCGCTGGTAATGGGTGATGACCAGCATGCCCATGCCCAGGTCGCGGTGCAGGCGGTTGGCGCCGTCGGAGACCACCTTCAGGGCGTCAATGTCGAGGCCGGAGTCTGTCTCGTCCATGATGGCGATTTTCGGTTCGAGGACCGCCATCTGCAGGATCTCGGCCCGTTTCTTTTCACCGCCGGAAAAACCGTCGTTGAGATAGCGGCCGGCGAACTTGTGATCGACGTTGAACTCGGTCATTTTTTGCTTTAACAGGCGGCGGAAATCGGGGATTGAAATGCCGCCATCGTCCGGGTTTTCGGCCTTGCGGCGTGAGTTGATCGCCTGACGCAAGAAATTAGCCATCGTCACACCGGGGACCGCCACCGGATATTGAAAGGCGAGAAAGAGACCGGCCCGGGAACGCTCGTCCGCATCCATTTCCATGAGGTCCTGGCCGTCGAAAAGGATTTCACCGGTGGACGGCTCGTAAAAAGGATGGCCGGCCAGGGTATAGGCCAGGGTGCTCTTGCCGGAGCCGTTCGGCCCCATCAGGGCGTGAATTTCACCCTGCTTGACCAGCAGGTTCACCCCTCTTAGAATCGCCTGATCTTCGACGCTGACGTGAAGATTCTTTATTTCCAATGCAACGGTCATTCTCTCAGTCTCCTTAACAGAAATGGTCAGCCAGAGCCGGGCTGCCAGTGGATATTTTTTCCTTTAAATAAATCATATTGGGGGGGCGCCTGCCACACCGTTCCCAAGGCTACCCGGTTACCATTTGATGCGTGTTAACTGTCTCAAAACAGCCGCCCCAATTTGCGCCATGAGTATAGCATAGCCGCCGCCTTTGGTCAATTTATATTATAAAAATAATAAAAATAGCGAGAATTGACAAACGGCTCCTGATCACTATAATGGGAGGGCAAAGGCAGGACGATTTTACCGTGAAAACTGGCTCGAGTAAAGATAAGCAAAATACCCGCGAAAAGATCCTTCATACGATCAAGTCGCGGCACGAGGCGACCGTCGGCGACCTGGCCGATGCGGCTGATGTTTCCCCGGTGACGGTCCGCCACCACCTCAACACCCTCCAGGCGGAAGGGGCGATAGAGGCCAAGGCGGTGCGCCGGGATGTCGGCCGGCCGCACTACGTCTACAGCCTGAGCGAAGCGGGAGAGGAGCTCTTTCCCCAGAAATATTTCCGCCTGAGCAGCCGGCTTCTGGACGAGCTGAAGAAGCGGTTTCCCCTGGGAGAAATCGCATCAATCTTTGAGGCCGTCGCCCACGGCACTCTCGACGAGCACCGGGGTAAATACGAAAAGCTTTCCTTTGAAAAGAAGCTCGACTACCTCGTCGAACTGCTGGCGGAAGAGGGTTTCCTGGCCCGCTGGCGCCGGCGTGACGACCGCTACGAGCTGACCGAGTACAGCTGCCCCTACATGTCGATCGGGGAGACACACACCGAAGTTTGCACCTTTGATAAAGGTCTAATGCTCCAGGTGTTAAATACTTCTATCAAGCAGAACAGCTGCATGCTTCACGGAGATGCCTGCTGCCAGTTCACCATCGCGGCCCCGGCCAATTAACTCGCCTCCGCGATCCCGCTGAAAAACCAAAAAGGAAAACTTTATGATCGCCTCAAAAGAAGAAGAATTGTTGGAAGCGCTGCGGACGGTGGTCGACCCGGAGATCGGCCTGAATATCGTCGAGCTTGGGCTGATCCGCAATATCGAACTGAACGGCGAAGGGGACAACAAGGTCACCATGATTTTGACGACCCCATTCTGCCCCTATGGACCGGCTTTGATCGAGCAGGTCCGCCACACGTCAAAAATGACGCTTCAGGACGAGGTCGAGGTGGAAATCGGCACCGAACTGTGGGATCCCTCCATGATGGAAGAAGGGGCCGGCGGGGACTGGGGTCTCTTCTAACCCGCACCCCCCCGAGGCGGCGCACCGGCCTGCCGGCCGTTTGGACCCTCCTGGCGAGGGTTTTTTTTTGCGAAGCGCTTTCGGGTAATCAGCTGGATGTTTAAGCGAATCCTCCGCGGCAGCCTGCTGCTCGCCCTGCTTTCTGGTCTGACGATGTCGGCTGTCCTGGCGGAGATTATCCGCTACGCCGAAGTCGACCAGACCCGCCCCGCCGATGCGGCGATCGTTCTGGGGGCCGGCGCCTGGGGGACCAGCCCCTCACCCGTTCTGCGGGAGCGTCTCAACCACGCCATCGCCCTCTATGAGCAGGGACTCGTCGAGAAATTGATCTTTACCGGTGGAATTGGCCGGCGCAGCCGGCTCAGCGAAGCCGAGGTCTCACGCCGCTACGCGGTGGCGCGCGGCGTGGCTGAGGCGGATATCCTGCTCGACGGCCGGTCGACCAACACCATCGAGAATCTGGCCAATGCCCGCACGGTCGGTCTGCGGAACGGGCTCGAAACCTACCTGCTGGTCAGCACCCCCTACCACATGAAACGGGCGATGTGGATTGCGGCCGACCTCGACATGGAGGCCTTTTCCTCGCCTACCCGGACCATTCGCTGGATCAGCACCGCCACCCGCCGGCGGGCGATCGTCCAGGAAACGGCCTCTTTTCTGGTTCATGTCTGGCGCCGCTTCACCCCGGATTACGCCCGGGTGATCCGCTCCGAGTCGACCGCTGCGCCGCTCAGCTGAGGAGTATCATGGATTTTGACGCGCTTGTCCGAGACTGCATCGATTTCGCCCGCCGGCTGATTCAAACCCCGAGCCTGACCTACGAAGAAGCGGCCATTGCCAGCCTGATTCGCGAGGAAATGGTGCGGCTTGGCTTCGACGAAGTCTGGCTCGACGGCATGGGAAATGTCAGCGGGCGCCTTTTCGGCCGGGATCGCTCGCTGCCAGCCGTGGTCCTCAACGCCCATACCGACCACGTCGACCCGGGAGACCTCTCTCTTTGGCCGGTGCCTCCCTACGCCGGAGAAATTCAAGAAGGCCGGCTCATCGGCCGGGGAGCCGCCGACATCAAAGGCCCCCTGGCGGTGCAGGTCTACGCCATGGCCGCCTTTAAGCGGGCGGGGGAACACCCCCGGCGGGATATCGTCTTCACCGGCGTCGTCCAGGAAGAGATCGGCGGGCCGGGGGCAATCTACTGGGTCGAACATCTCGATTACCCGGTCGACCTCGTCGTCCTGGCCGAGCCGTCGGACAACCGGATCGCCCTGGGACATCGCGGCGGCTTTGCCGTCTGGGTGAAGTTTCTCGGCCGCTCGGTTCACGCCAGCGTGCCCCAGGCCGGCGAAAATCCCAACTACTACCTGGCCACATTTCTTGCGCGCCTGGCCGCGGCTCGTGGAGAGCTGTCGGCCCACCCATACCTGGGCCAGACTACGGTGGCGCCGACCATCGTCGAGGTCGATACCAAAAGCAAGAATGTCATCCCGGCCTGGACGCGCGTCCTGCTCGACTTCCGGACCTCGTCGGAGAGTCCAAAGGGGCTGCTGGCCTTTGTGACCCACCTGGCCCGGGGGCTGCCCCATGAAATCACCCCGGGATGGACTTTTCCCCTGGATTTCGAGGACGACGCGACGATTGTCGGCGTCGACACACCGCCGGATTCTCCAGCCGCCGTGCGGGCCCGGGAGCTGATCAGCGCCGGCGTCGGTTATGTTGTCCCTTTCAGCAGCTACCAGTTCGCGACCGACGGCCGCCTCTTTCCCCCCTACGGCATCACGAATATCATCGGCTATTCCCCCGCGGAAGAACCCCAGGCCCATATCGCTGGCGAAAGCATTTCCCTGGAAAAGATGGCCGAAAGTTTGCGGGGGTATATCGCCCTGCTGCGCGATTATTGACGCCCGGGCAGTCGATGGCGGCCGTGCCGAATAAAAATGAAGAGATTAGAGAAGAATAACGCCTTCAGACGGGCAAGGATGGGTGAATGACGAAGATTCTGCAGCTTCCCCTCGGACCGATTCAGACCAACTGCTATGTCGTCGGCGATCAGGCGGCCGGCCGTGCCATCGTGATCGATCCCGCTTTTGCCGGGCGGACCATCGCCCAGACCCTGGCCGATCACGAACTGACTCTGACCGATATTTTGATTACCCACGCACATTTCGATCACGTGGGTGGGCTTGGCGAGCTGAAAATGCTCTTTCCCGAGGTCCCGGTGCATATTCACCCGGACGCGGTGCCGATGCTGGCGTTGGCGCCGATGCAGGCCCAGCTTTTCGGCGTGGAGATGCTCGACGCCCCGACCCCCGAGCGCGAGCTGGCGGAAGGGGACGTGATTCAAAACGGGGGGCTGACCTTCGACGTTCTCTATACTCCCGGTCACGCCCCCGGCCATGTGAGCTTTGTCTTGCGCGGCGGGGAAGCGATCTTCAGCGGAGACGTGCTGTTCCAGGGGAGTATCGGCCGGACTGATCTGCCGGGTGGGGATTTTGATACCCTGATCTCGGTAATCATAGAAAAACTGCTGGTCCTGCCCGACAGCACCCGCGTTTATTCGGGCCATGGCCCTGTGACGACCATCGGCCGGGAGCGCATCGCCAACCCGTTTTTGCAATAATTCCATTAAAAATCAGGGATCCCTGCTTTTTTTTGTGCAAATCTCACGTTGAAATGCCATACTCCAGATGGTTTGTGATTTTTGTCACAAAAGGAAGTGGCCGAAAGTCACTCGGAAGCGTCCATTCCTTCCCACTATAATGACCGAGGCATTCTGACCCCAACTTAATCTGGAGGAATATAGTGAAGAAATTCTGGTTGTTCTTGCTCGGGCTGGCTCTGGCCGCCCTGGTGGTTGCCTGTGGTGGGGCCGAACCGGCCGCGCCGCAGCCGACGACCCTTTCGTTTGTTGGGACCGATATCGCCTTCAACGTCAACGAAGCGACGGCGAACGCCAATGCCCCGATTAAAGTCACCTTCAAAAATGAAGGGGCTCTCGAGCACAACTGGCTTATCCTGGGCACCGGCACCGATGTTCTGACCGCGACCGAGGCCGATGCGCTGGCCGGCACGGATCTGGGTAAAATTCAGCCGGGTGAAGAAAAATCGATCGAATTTTCGCTCCCGGCCGGTGAATACACCTACGTCTGCACGATTCCCGGCCATGCGGCCGCCGGCATGGTCGGAAAACTGTCCATCAAATAAGCCCGTCCATCTCACAGGCGAGAAAAGAAAAACGCTCCCGACACCAGGAGCGTTTTTTTTGCTGGTGTTGCGCCTGCCCCGGGATCGGGAATGGATCCTGGCTGCGGCCGGTCAATAAAAAAACCGGGGCTGGCGTTGAGCCAGCCCCGGTTTCCGTCAACTCAGGAGAATGAATCAACGTTAATCGGTCGCCCCGTTCTGCTTAAGCGCCGCATGGGCGGCGGCCAACCGGGCGATCGGAACCCGAAACGGTGAGCAGGAGACATAATCGAGATTGAGCTCGTGGCAGAGGTTGATGCTGTTCGGTTCCCCACCGTGTTCGCCGCAGATCCCGACTTCGAGACCCGGCCGGACCTTCCGCCCGGCTTCCGTTGCCAGGTGCATCAGCTGCCCGACCCCGTGGCGATCGAGCTGGTGGAAGGGATTATTGGGCAGAATCCCCCGCTGCTGGTAGGCCACGAGGAAGCCGGCTTCGGCGTCATCTCGAGAAATGCCGTAGGTCGTCTGGGTCAGGTCATTGGTGCCGAAGGAGAAGAATTCAGCTTCGTTAGCAATCTCGTCGGCCGTCAGAGCGGCACGCGGAATCTCGATCATGGTGCCGAACTGGTACTCGATCTCGATCTCCTGTTCCTTCATGACCTCTCTGGCTTCCGCTTCCAGGATCTCCCGCTGAACTTTGAGTTCGTTGACGTGCGCGACCAGCGGAATCATGACCTTCGGCTTCGGCTTGATTCCTTCCCGGGTGACCTGGCAGGCCGCCTCAAAAATCGCCCGCACCTGCATACGGGTCAGCTCCGGCAGCAGGATGCCAAGGCGGACGCCCCGGGTGCCCAGCATCGGGTTGGATTCCTTCAGGGCTTCTACCCGGCGCAGATAGTCCTGCTTGGTGCGAATGGCGTCGAGGAGGGAATCGAGGTCGTGCAGGTCGCGCGCGTGCTGCAGTTTGATCTTCAGATCGCTCAATTCCTGGACGAGCTCTTCGTAGGCCGGCAGGAATTCATGCAGCGGCGGGTCGAGCAGGCGGATAATCACCGGCATGCCGTCCATGACGCGGAAAAGGCCGGCGAAGTCATTGCGCTGCATGGGCAGCAGGTGGAGGATCGCCTCATTGCGCATAGCCGCGTCTTCCGCCATGATCATCTTCTGGACGATCGGCAGCCGGTCGGTTTCGAAGAACATGTGCTCGGTGCGGCAGAGACCGATCCCTTCCGCCCCGTAATCGCGCGCCCGGCGGGCATCCTGCGGATAGTCGGCATTGGCGCGGACGCCGAGGGTCCGGAAGTCGTCCGCCCAGTCCAGGATCCGCAGGAGATAGGGATTGCTGACGTCGGGGACGACCGTCGGCAGCTGGCCGAGATAGACATCGCCGTACGTGCCGTCGATGGAGATAAAATCGGCTTCTTTGACGACCGTTTCGCCGATGACCATGATCCGTTCTTCGAGGTCGATGTCGAGCTCGCGGACGCCGACAACGGCCGGTTTGCCGAACTGACGGGCGACCAGGGCGGCGTGGCTGGTGCGGCCGCCGCGGCTGGTCAGAATCCCCTGGGCCGCCAGCATGCCGTGAACATCATCCGGCTTGGTTTCCGGCCGCACCATGATGACCGCCTTCCCTTCTTTGGACCACCGTTCGGCCAGGTCGGCGTCAAAGGCGACCATGCCGACGGCGGCGCCAGGAGAGACGTTCAACCCCCGGGCCAGGGCGGGCGTCTCTTTCACCACGGCCGAATCGAGCTGGGGATGGAGGAAGAAGTCGACCTGTTCCGGTTTCACCCGGCGCACGGCCGTTTCCGGATCGATCAGCCCTTCATCGACCATGTCGACGGCGATGCGCACTTCCGCCTGGGCCGTCCGTTTGCCGTCGCGGGTTTGCAGCAGGTAGAGTTTGCCCTCCTCGATGGTGAACTCCATATCCTGCATGTTGCGGTAGTGGAGCTCCAGCTTCTGGGCGATGGTCTCGAATTCGCCATAGAGATCCGGCATCAGGCGCTTCAAATCGCTGAGCGGCTGGGTCAGGCGGATGCCGGCGACGACATCTTCGCCCTGGGCATTGACGAGGAAGTCGCCTTCAAGCATTTTTTCGCCCGTCGAGGCATTGCGCGACATGGCGACACCCGTCGCCGAACGCTCGTCCATGTTGCCAAAAACCATCGTCTGAATGTTAACCGCCGTGCCGAGGCTGTGGGAGATCCCGGCCGCGTTGCGGTAGTCGATTGCCCGCTTGCCATTCCAGGATTTAAAGACCGCCTCAGTCGCCAGCCAGAGCTGCTCAAACGGATCCTCCGGAAAGTTGCGGCCGGTGTAGCTGGCAAAGATGACCTTGAAACGATCGGCGACGACCCGCCAATCTTCGGCCTGCAGATCGGAATCGTTTTCGACCCCGTTCACCTTCCGCTGGGCGGTGATGACGGCCTCGAAAACCTCGTCAGGGACCCCCATGACGACGCTGCCAAACATCTGGATCAGCCGCCGGTAGAGATCGTAGACAAAGCGAGAATTATTGGTTTTCTTGATCATGCCGGTCACGACTTCGTCGTTCAGGCCGATGTTCAGGATAGTATCCATCATGCCCGGCATGGAGAACTTGGCCCCGGATCGGCAGGAAACCAGGAGGGGATTGGTCGGATTGCCGAACTGCTTTCCGGTGGCTGCTTCAATCTCATAGATGGCCTGAATTTCCTGGTCCCACATGTTGGGCGGGAAGGTATTCTCATTGGCGAGATAGGCCAGGCAGGCTTCCGTGGTGACGGTGAAGCCAGGAGGGACCGGAACACCCAGGCGGGTCATGTCGCCGAGGTTGGCCCCTTTGCCGCCGAGTAGTGAGCGAACATCTTCCCAGCTGCCCGCTTTCTTCTCGATTTCATCAATTTCGTTGAACAAAAAGACGTATTTGGTGGATTCCCCGTCGACCGGGGTTTTGGCCGGATCGGCTGCTTCCGAAGGAACTTTGGGTTTCATTGAAATCTCTCCTACCTGAAATAAAGGCGCAGGGATGCTGGCCGCTGCGCCGTGCTGAGAAAGGATGGGCTGGCTCCGACCGCCGATTTCAACCGGCTGGCGGGCTGCTGGGTGGGCTGGCAAGAAGGTGGAACCAGGACATCTGGTTTGAAACGGGGCTCAAGGCCAGCCGTTCCCCACTATTTTGCCACCCACCCCCGGTGGTCAGTAGTGACAATCAAGCCGCTTTCTGGCTGACAAATGTCATTAAAGCGGCTGCGGACGGCCGCCGCCCCGGTCGCCGCCAGCGGGGAGAGGTCGCTCCGCACCGGAGAGGGGGTGCTGGAGAATAAAAATCAGCTGGGATAAAAACGAAAAGAGAGGGAATCAGTCGTTCGGACCGCGGCCGTTGGCGGCCAGCTGCTGGATCTCCACCGGATCCATAACGAGGCGCTGGCGGCCGGTGTAGACGTTGAACCTGGAATCGCGCAGGAAGCCGATCAGCGTGATGTTGAAGCGTTCGGCCAGGGCGATGGCCAGAGTGCTGGGAGCGGAGACCGCGCAAAAAATCGGGGCGCCGGCCGAGGCACATTTTTGCAGGAGTTCGTAGCTGGCGCGGCCGCTCACAAAGATGAGGTGATCGTGGAAAGGGAGTTTGCCGTGCAGAAGCCCCCAGCCGACGAGCTTGTCGAGGGCATTGTGCCGGCCGATATCCTCGCGCACGGCCACCAGGCGGCCTTCCCGGGTGAAAAGGGCGGCGGCGTGCAGTCCCCCGGTCTGTTCGAATACGATCTGGGCCTGCCGCAGCCGATCCGGCAGGGCGCAGAGCAGCGCCGGCGCGACAGTCGGGCCCTCCGGAGCCGGCGGTATATTTCGAGCCTCCAGGTCGTCGAGCATGGCGGTGCCGCAAACGCCGCAGGCACTGTTGG
>JBFFZG010000046.1:0-20910 GCA_041568735.1 Promineifilaceae bacterium (SeqCode) | reverse complement strand
TCGCCGTCTTTTTCGTGGCCGGCCTGCGGGAAATCGGGGAGCCGGCCCGCAAGGGGTTGATCGTCGACCTGGCCGGGGAAGGGCGGCGGGGGGAGGTCGTCGGCGTTTATTACCTGGTACGCGGTCTCAGCGTCGCGGCCGCCCCGCTGCTCGGCGGCGCCCTGTGGACCCTCGCCCCGGAGCTGGCCTTCGGCGCCGCGGCCGTTTTTGGACTGGCCGGCGCGGGCTGGTACGCCGCCCGCGGTCCCGGCTGATCGCCAAAGGAGATTATTGCCGTGTTATGGATTACCCGCTCCCACGTCCACGTCGACCGGGTGGCCTGCCCCTGGCTGATCACCCGCTTTGTCGACTCCGAGGCCCACTTTCTCTTCGTGCCGCGCAGCCAGATCGATCAAACGGCCGCCGCCACCGGGGGGATTCCCTTCGACGCGCCGGGGGTCGCGCTGGGCCATCACGACGGCCGCTGCTCGTTCGAGTCGATCATGCGCCACTTCGAGCTGACCGATCCGGCGCTGACACGGCTGGCGGCCATCGTCCACGCGGCCGATATCGCGGATGAACTGCCTGCCGATCCCCTTGCCCCTGGCCTGGAGGCGATCGCCACCGGCTTCAGCCTCATCCTGCCGGAGGATCGGGCCAATCTCGAGAAGCAGTTTGTCGTCTACGACGCCCTCTACGCCTGGTGCCGGCTGGCGGTCGCCCGAAACGGCTGATCGAAGTCCAATCCCAGGCGAGAATCAACGATGTCTTTTCCCAGAGCAAACATCCTCATCAGCGGCGCCGGCATCGCCGGCCTGACCCTGGCCTTCTGGCTCGAACGCTTCGGCTTTGCGCCAACCCTGGTCGAAAAACGGCCGGATCGGTTCGACGAAGGCTACATGATCGATTTTTATGGCTCCGGCTACGACGTGGCCGAAAAAATGGGGCTGCTCGATCCCCTGCGGGATCGCCACTACCCGATTCCGACCCTGCAGTTTGTCGACGATCGCGGCCGGCCGACGAGCGAAATGAATGTCGAGCGCTTCCGGGCGCTGCTCGATTACCGCCACTTCAATTTTATGCGCGGCGACCTGGAAGCCGTGCTCTTTGAGGCGGTGGCCGGACGGGTATCTATCCACCAGGGAACCACCATCACCTCCCTGGAAAATCGGCCAGATGGGGTGGCCGTGCGCCTCTCGGACGGCCGGGAAGCCGAGTTTGATCTGGTCGTCGGGGCCGATGGCATCCACTCCCACGTCCGACGCCTGGTGTGGGGACCGGAAAACCGGTTTGAACGCTTTCTCGGCTACACGGTCGCCGGCGGGATCATCGAGAATTTCCTCGACCGGCAGGATGCCTTCTACAGCCACCTGGCCCCCGGCCTCCAGGCCTCCGTCTATTCGATCCGGGGCGGCCGCCTGGCCACCTTTTTCGCCTTCAAAAGCGACGAACGACTAACGGGCGGCCGTGAGCGGCAGATCGAAGTCCTGCAGACCCGCTTCGGAAACCAGGGCTGGATCGTCCCCGATCTCGTCGAGGCCACCTGCCGGGCGCCGCGCTTCTTTTTCGACGGCGTCAGCCAGATCGAGCTCACCCCCTGGTCGACCGGCCGGGTCGCCCTGGTAGGAGATGCCTGCCAGTGCCTGACGCTGCTGGCCGGGCAGGGAGCCGCGATGGCCATGGCCGGCGCTTACCTGCTGGCCGACGCGCTGCGCGCCCAAAAGGATGATTTCGCGGCCGCCTTCCAGGCCTACGAAGCCCGCCTGAAGCCGGAAATCGACCGCCGGCAGGTCGAGGCGCGTAAGCTGGCCAGCTCTTTTGTTCCGGATAGCCGGTTTTCGATCTGGCTGATGGGGCTGTTTCTCCGAGCCGCCTTTCTGCCGGGATTCCGCACCCTTTTCCGCCGGCAGATCGGGGCCGGCAGCCTCTTTGCCGGTGATCCCGCCTTCAGCCGCCCGGATTGAAGTGGTCAGGCGTGTAGATTTCGCAGTCCGGATAGGTAAACGAGAAGCCGTACCAGCGGCTGAGCAGCTGCAGCGGCTCCTCGCCCGTGTCCGCCCAGCGGGCGTGCAGAACCCCGTCGAGTGCACGCCGGCTGACCTGCAGCGGCCGCCCCTCCAGCTGGTCGACGATCGCTTCCCCGCGGGCCAGGCACTCGAGCGGGTAGTAGCGGGCCGTGCGGCCGGCCACCACCCCCAGCCCCTGCGCCAGCGAATCCAGCCGGGAATCGATCGGGGTGCGCATCGTCAGCCGGAACGGCGGGGGAATGAAACCCCGTCCCTCGATTTTAAAGCGGTGGAAGAGATGGAAAAACCAGCGCATGGGGGAGCGTGAGGTGGAGGAGGAGAGGGTGATTTCGGGATATTCGGCCAGCGCCGCGGCCGCCGTCGTCAGGTAGATCGGCCAGACCGGCAGCTGGCGTCCTTTCAGTGGACCGCCGAAGGCTTCCCCGCGAATGTGGTCCCACCGGCTGCCCGTCTCGCGATCACCCAGCACCGCCAGCCCATTGCTCAGGCCGGTGGCGCAGAAGGTGTGGATCTGGCCGTCGATGACCGGTGTCAGACCGACACCGCTGTTGCAGGGGGGTCAGAAGCTGACCAGGAATGGTTCGCCCCCCAGCACTCCCTGCGCCACGTGGTGATAGGCCATTTCGCGCACGATCAGCAGCCGCTGCTCGCCGCCGCGCGCCACCCGGATCAGCTCGAGATCGGGGGGCAGGTCGAGCGCGTCGAGCCGCCGGCCGCGGGCGGGCACCCGGAACGGCGGGAAGACGCACCATTTTTTCAGGTGAACGGTGCGGCGGCGGATCGGGATTTTGGCATCCATCGGACCTCCTCCCTTATCTTACCACGGCCGCTCCCTCCAGAAAGAAAGACTGGTTCGCTCTAAACCGGAAGCGCTCCGGTGGCCAGCTTTCCGGCGGCCGGCTGCAAGCGCTCGGGCCGGCGCCGGCAGCGCACGAGGGCCGGACCCGACCGGTTGGCCCCCATGCCGGACACGACCACCGGTTCCGCCGTCAGCAGCTCCAGCTCGAACTGCTGGAACAGCAGGCCGGTGATGACCGCCATCTCATTTTTGGCGAAATTCATGCCGGTGCACTTGTGCAGCCCGCCGCCAAAAGAGACCAGGTTGAAGGAATTGCGCCCCTCGGCCCGCTCCGGCGAAAAACGGAGGGGATCGTAGCGCTCGGGATCGGTAAAGACCTCCGGCAGAAAATGGGAGTTGGCCGCGTTAACGGCCACCAGCCAGCCGGCCGGAATCGTGTAGCCGCCGATGTCGATGGGCTCGTCGACCAGGCGCAGCTGGATTGGCGCCGACGGCCGCATGCGGGAGGTTTCGTCGATCGCCCAGTAAATATACTGCAGGTCGCGCATCAGGCGGCCGTCGAGCGGCTCGCCCACAGGCGGCAGCCCGGCCGCTTCCGCCTCGACGAGCGCCCGGTAGTCCGGGTGCTGCAGCAGCTGGATGATCGTCCAGGCGGCCTGCCCGGCCGTCGTCTCGTGGCCGGCGAAGAGCAGTCCCATGAACAGGGAGACGATCGCCTCGTCGGTCATGAAGGTCCCGTCTTTCTGCGGCTGGGCCAGCAGCAGGGTTACCAGGTCGTCATAGGCCTCCGGATCGCGGCGGCGGCGCTCGATCAGCGGGTAGAGTACCGCTTTAATCCGCTTCTGGGCCCGATCCCGGCGGAAATTTTTCGGCAGCGGCAGGTTGGGCGGCAGAATCGGGTCGATCGAAGCCCCGATGGCGTCGTAATCGGACCAGAAGCGCTCGCCCAGCTCGGCGCGAAAATCGGGGCCGATGAAAGCCCGGCCGGCCACCGCCTGCGTCAGGTGCAGCATGGCGGCCGTGATGTCGATCGTCTCCCCATCCCCCAGGCCGTCGAGCCACTGCTGAACCTCGATCTGCATCGCCTCCAGGTAGCGGGCCATCTGGCTTCGGGAAAAAATCGCCTGCAGGATCGCCCGCTGGTTCATATAGGTTTCGTGCGGGGCGATGAACAGGACCTGGCCAAAGGTGGCTTCGAGAAAGCCGTAGACATCGCTGATGTTCAGGGCCTGGTCGGTTTCGGTATAAAACTGCCGGTTTAAGTCGGCGCCGGTCACGACGGCGACGTTCTTTCCAGCCAGCCTGACACTGAAAATATCCCCATGTTCCGCCCGGCCGCGGGCCATCAACTGGTCCAGGTTGGCGCGAAACTGCAGCGCGTGGCCGACGAGCGGCGCCGCGCCGGACACCACGGGTGGTGTTGGCAGCACAGTCATTGGTGGTTCTCCTGTCGAATCAAACAGCTAATCAGCGAGCACAGTCGGTCCCCCGGGCAGCACTCACCCGCAGCGGCGCAGCGGCATCCCCGGCCAAAGCCTCCCGGTGCCAATCGCCTTAAACGATCGGCTCCGGGTCGCGAATTTCGTCGATGAGCGCCAAAATTTTATCGTTGCGCGGGATGTCGCTCATCTGTTTGCCATAGTGCACGTAGCGGGCCACCCCGTCTTTGTCGATCAAAATCTGGGCCGGCATGCGGCCGAGTTTAAACAGGTTCACTTCCTGCCCGTAAAGTTTCAACACGGTGTATTTCGGATCCGGCAGCCCGTAAAAAGGCAGATCGTTCTCTGCGAAATAGCTCTGGAAAGCCGCCTCACTGTCCGGCCCGACGACGACGACGGCCGTCTTCCGCGCCTCAAATTCATCATGATCCCGGCGCAACTGCGCCATGTGCTCGCGGCAGAAAGGTCACATGAAGCCGCGGTTGAAAACCAGCAGGACGAGCTGCTCCCCGCGAAACTGGGACAGGGAAACTTCGTCACCGCGATAATCGGCCAGGGTAAAATCGGGGGCAAGGGTGTTGAGTGCAACTTGCGCCATGAAAAGAAATCCTCTCTGTTGAATGGGCGGCTAAATCGGGTCCGGCGGGTGCAAGCATAGGACCGCTTCGATCTCAAGAAACTTTCTGGCTCGGGTTCACCCGCCAACAGCTCCATCATGCCCGCCAGTCGCTAAAAAACGCGTAAGAACCCCCGCTTTATTAAGGAGATGCTGTGCCAAATTGATAAAAAATTTACGCGCCCGATCGGCGCAGGCGGTTTTTGACGCGAATTTGGAACCCCGGCCGGCCGGCCGGTGTATTCTTAATGTGATGATAAATTCGCCCCCATCTCCCAGGCTTACGGTCGCCGTCCAGCACTTCCCGCCCCGCTTCACCGCCTGCCTGCTCCTTATGTTCGTCGGGTTCCTCGCGGCGGCCGCCTGCCGGCCGGCGGTTGAAGCCCCGGCGGTGGTCGACACCCGACCTTATGGGCTCGCCCTGGCTCCCTTCATAGAGTCTCAGCTGGCCGCCCCATTCACCCCCCTGGACCCTATCACCCTGGACGATCGACCGGACGGACAGCCACTGCCCCGCGGGATCCTATCAGCCGACGGCTCGACCCTCGTAACCATGGAATTTCCCGGCGGCCGGGCCACCCGGAACCTCGACGACATCTGGATCGTCCTCACCGATCCGGCGAGTGGGGAGGAGCGCCATCGCTTCCACCCGCCGGTCCAGGGGTTCGCCGTCGCCCTCAGCGCCGGCGGGGAGCGGCTCCTCTTCCTGCCGGACCCGACCCTGTCTAACCAGTATCCGCCGCCGGCAGCCTGGATCGTCCTGGAAACGGCCGGCGGGGAGACGATCGCCCGCATCGACGACCCGGACCAGGCCTGCTTTCGCCAGGGGGCGCTGTTCGACCCGGCCGGCCGGCGCATCCTCTGCGTTGTCGACCCGGCCCTGGCGCGCGCCGAGGGACCGCAGCCGCTCAAAATCGCCGTCTACGCCGTCGACAGCGGCCTGAAGACAGGCGAGATTGAGCTGCCGGCGGTGCTGATCGGCGGATTCACCCCCAAAAGCTGGCAGGCGGTTGAATTTTCCTACCAGCCGGCCGTCGCCCTTTCCCCGGACGGCCGGCAGCTGGCCGTCGTGCACGCCGAGTCGGACCGGGTGACCCTCATCGAAGCCGAAGCCCTGCGGGTGGAGAAAACCTTCTCCCTCGCGCCGGCGGCCGGGGGCTGGAACTGGTTCGGCCTGGCCCCGACGCCGGCCCACGCCAAAGGGGAGATGGAAGGGACGATCCGGCAGGCGGTTTACGACGCCGGCGGCCGGTATCTCGCCGTCTTCACCCAGGAGATCCGACGCCTGGCGGCCGATCTCCCGGCCGAACGCGGCCTGTGGCTGGTCGACCTGGAGCGCGGAACGCTGGCCGCCGCCGCCCTGCCCGACTACCAGGTGCAGTGGGTCGCGCCCGCCCCCGATGGATCGCTTTACGCCTTCGGCACGACCGCGGCCGATCTCCTGCCGTTCGAAATTCGCCCGACTTCCCCCTCGCGGCTCTGGCGGCTCGACGGCCGCACCCTGGGGATCCTGGCCGAACGGCCGTTTGACGGCTATCAATTTGGCGCGGTCTTGCCCGCACCGCCCGGCCCGGCTCCCTGACCGGTCGGGGCCTGAAATGCTTCTGGAAATGGAGGATCGGACCATGAAAATGCAAACCACCATCGCCTGCTGCCTGATTTTGCTCGCCGGCGCCCTGATGGCCGGCCCGGCCCAGGCCGGGGGCTGGGCGGTCGTCACCCTCGAGGATTGGCCGGCGCAGATCGGCGCCGGGCAGCCCTTCACCCTGCGCTTTGCTGTGCGACAGCACGGGCAGGATCTGCTCGGCGGCTTGAACCTGACCGTCGAGATGACTCATACCGCAGAGAACCATCAGGTGACCGCGACCGCCGTTGACGGCAAAAAGCCCGGCTATTACGAGGTGACCCTGGATCTGCCGGCGGCCGGGGAGTGGACCTGGTCAGTGGACGCCTTTGGCGCCGTCTACCCGATGCCGCCGCTGACGGTGGCGCCCGGGCCAATCCAGTCCGCGCCGGCGGCCGAAACCGCCGCTCCCGCATCTGCTCCCACCTGGCCGCTGGCGGCCGGCATCGCCGCCCTGCTCCTGGCCGTCGGGCTGGCCCTGGGTGGGCGGCCGCTGCCCCGCCGGGCGCGGCTGGCCGGGATCGCCATAACCGTGATCCTCGGGCTGGCCGGGCTGGGCTGGTATGCCGGCCAGCCGGATTCCCAGGCCGCGCAGCCCGGGAAACCGGTCCAGGCGGCCGCCATCCCGGTCGAAGGCCTGAAAAATCGGGGGAATCCGGCCGAGATGGGCGAATTCCTCTTCGTGGCCAAAGGCTGCACCCAGTGCCATCAAAACCGGCGGGTCACCCTGCCCCATTTTCATCTGGGCGACGTCGGGCCGGACCTGTCGGCCTACAGCGGCAGCCCGGAATATCTCGGCGCCTGGCTGGCCGATCCGCAGTCGGTCAAAAGCGGGACCATCATGCCCGATCTCGACCTGAGCGAGTCGGAAATCGCCGCCCTGGTGAGCTATTTGAGTGCGAAAGGGGAGTGACGGCCAGCGGCAACGGCCCTGCCCTGGGGGCGCCGGATCCATCGGGGCATAAAACGCGTGGTCAGGCCGGATCCTCGGGGTCCGGCCCCTCTTTTTTACTGCGGCGGTAGTGGCGGCGGGCCTTGGCCCGATTGCCGCAGGTCTCCATCGAGCACCAGCGCCGGCTCCGGTTGCGGCTGGTGTCGACAAACAGGTAGCCGCAGCCACGATCATCCTCGCACTGGCGCACCCGGTCGAGCTGATCGGAGGCCAGCAGCTCGCCGGCCGAGCGGGCCACCGGCCAGGCCACCTGGTCTAGATCGGCCGGGCCGGCCCGCCAGGCCCAGGTGAAGCCGGCCGCTTCCGGGGCAATCTGGAGGTGGGCCAGGGCGGGGCCGAGCACGTCGTTCAAGATCGCCAGGTCTTCAGATTCAGAGGAGGCCGGCTGCCCGGCCGCCAGGGCGGCGAATATCCGGTAGATCACTTCCCGCAGGGCGACAGCCCGGCCGAAGGCGGCGGCGGCGGCGGCGGGGTCGGCCGCGGCGGCGCGGGCCAGGTCGCCGCGCCGGCCGGCCGATAGCAGCCCGGCCGCTTCCCCCCAGGCCAACAGGTCGCCGTAATCCCGCAGCCGATCGGCCGGCTGCGGACCGGCGTGCCAGTCCACCGTGTTGGCGAAGTCGAGACAGGGGATCCCGACACCCAGGTCAAACGGCTCCTGAGTCATCCTGTTTTACGACCCATCATCGATGATATAACCTTCATAAATATTTTGACAGGTTAGGGAAATTTTGCTAAAATCTAACTGTCTAAATCATTATAACAGGTTAAGTACGCCTGTCAATTTCAGCGCCTGACGCTGAATTTTCAACCAAATTGCCGGGCCGGCCGGCTGTCGGGGGAGCCGGTCGAGGATGGGCACGATGCCGCTCACACGGATTCGCTCTAAGCAGTCGCAGACGATCAAAATTCTGCTGGCCTTTGCCGCCGTTTACATCATCTGGGGAACGACCTACCTGGCCATCCGAGTCGCCGTCGAGACCCTCCCGCCCTTTCTCATGGCGGGGGCGCGCTTCCTGGCGGCCGGCCTGGCGGCGCTCGCCTTCCTGCGGGCGCGCCGGGTGCCGTGGCCGACCTGGCCCCAGTGGCGCGCGGCGGCCGTCGTCGGCGCCTTCCTGCTGGTGGGAGGGAACGGGCTGGTCACCTGGGCGGAAATGGAGGTGCCTTCCGGCGCCGCCGCGCTGATCGTGGCCACGATGCCGCTCTGGATGGCGCTGTTCGACTGGCTCGCCTTCCGCGGAGGCCGGCCGGCCCTGCGCACGATTTTCGGTTTGCTGCTCGGTTTCTTCGGCATCGCCCTGCTGATCGGGCCGGACCTGGTTCGGGGCACAGCGGGGATCGGCCTGCTGAGCTGGCTGCTGCTCTTCCTGGCCCCGATTTTGTGGAGTCTGGGCTCCCTCTATTCGCGCCGGGCCAACCTGCCGGAAAACGTCTTCATGGCCGCGGCCGTCGAAATGCTGACCGGCGGCGCCATGCTCATGGTCGCCTCCTTCCTGATCGGAGAATGGCGCACTTTCGAGGCGGCCGCGGTGTCGTCCGATTCCCTGTTGGCCGCGCTCTATCTCACCGTCATGGGCTCCATCGTCGCTTTAACCGCCTACGTCTGGCTGATTAAAAACGTGCCGATTGCCCGGGTTGCCACGTATACTTACGTGAACCCGGTCATTGCCGTATTTCTCGGCTGGCTGATCCTGCACGAGGCGGTGACCGGGCAGATGCTCGTGGCCACGGCCGTCATCATCGGCGCCGTGATCCTGATCACAGTCCATCGACCGCGGCAGG
Organism: Promineifilaceae bacterium (SeqCode); assembly: GCA_041568735.1. Classification (GTDB taxonomy): domain Bacteria; phylum Chloroflexota; class Anaerolineae; order Promineifilales; family Promineifilaceae; genus WTJY01. The sequence goes on along the minus strand of JBFFZG010000046.1, from coordinate 11,695 downwards.
AACCGCAAAAGGAGCTGGACCATGGAAATCAACGTCCTGGAGCGCTTTCGCTTTCGCCTTGGCGAGCGCCGTCAGAACCTGTCCGCCTGGCTGTCCGCAGCACCTCCCTGGAAGAAGCGGATGCGGCTGGGACCGCTCGAGGAATCGGCGGCGCAGGCGCACCTGCAGGTGCTCGATGCGGCGATTGACCAGGCCGGGCGGCACACGCTGGGGCGGTGCGAGATCTGCCAGGGTGACGTCGAACCCGGCCTGCTGGAAATGGACTACACCTGCTGCGTCTGCCTCGATCATCTATCACCCGAAGAGAAGCGCCGGCTGGAAGGGGAGCTGGAGCTGGCGACTAAAGTCCAGCAGGCGCTGCTGCCGGGGGCGCTGCCGGATATTCCCGGCATCGAGGCGGCCGCGTTCAGCCGCCCCTCGGACATCGTCGGCGGTGATTTCTTCGACTTCCACCGCTTTCGGGATGGCGGGCAGGGGCTCGTCATCGGCGACGCGGTCGGCCACGGCCTGTCGGCCGGCCTGCTGATCGCCAATCTGCAGGCCTCCCTGAGCATCCTGGTGCCGGACAACGACGACCCCGCTCCGGTGATCCGGCGCCTCAACCAGCTTTTCTACCACAACATCCGCATGACCAATTTCGTTACCCTCTTTCTGGCCCACTTCGATCCGCACACGCAGGTGCTGACCTACACCAATGCCGGCCACAACCCGCCGCTGCTCGTGCACGGCCGGCCAAACGGGCAGGGGCCGGTCACCTGGCTCGAGCCGACCGGTGCGGCGATCGGGCTGGTGGAGGCGTTCGCTTTCGACACCGTCTCGGTGCCGCTGGCGCCGGGTGACACCCTTTTCCTGTATACGGACGGGCTGACCGAAGCAACCAATCCGGCCGGCGAGGAGTTCGGGCCGGCGCGGCTGGCGGGGCTGGTCCAGGAGCACCGCCGTGCATCCGCCTCGGAGCTGGTGCAGGCGGTTCGCTCCCATCTGGAGACCTTCACCGCGGGGCGGCCGCTGGCGGACGACACGACGCTGATGGCCTGGAAAATTACCTGATCAACCCCAGCCGAGACCGCCAAAAACCGCCGTTCTCCAGTGTGAGACGGCGGTTTTTTGCTTGACCGGCACCCGGAATTTATGGTATGATGCCAGATAACCGACCGACCGTCGGTCGAGCGGGGGAAATTCAATGGCACGCCTTGTCAAAAACCGCCTGGAGCGCCGCCAGGAAATCATTGAAACCGCCCGGCAATTTTTCTACAGCCAGGGATATGAAGAGGCGTCCATCCAGGGCATCATCGACGCGGTCGGCATCGCCAAGGGGACCTTTTACCACTACTTCAGTTCGAAAGCGGAACTTCTGGATGCGCTGCTCGACCAGATGATGGGGGAGACGCTGCGGCAGGTGGAGCCCCTGGTGACCGACGACCGCCTGAACGCCATCGACAAATTCAACCGCTTCTTTGGCGACATCGAAAGCTGGAAAATCGAAAATAAGGCGTTTTTCCTGCAGGCCCTCCACGTCCTCTACAAAGATGAAAACATCGTTCTGCGCCACAAAATGCGGCTGCGGCTGCTCGACGAGATCCTGCCGCCGCTGACGGCCATCATCGAGCAGGGGATCGCCGAGGGGATTTTCGCCACCCGCAGCGCGTCCGACGCCGCGGAAATCGTCCTGACCATGGCGCAGGTCCTCTCCGAATCGATCGCCCAGCTGCTCCTGGAACCCCAGCCGCGGGCGGATCTCGTCCCGCTGATCGAACAGAAGGTGAGCGCCTACCAGGAGGCGGTCGAGCGCGCCCTGTGCGCCCCGGCCGGGTCGATCACCATTTTTGCCACCGATCGCCTGAAAATATGGTTCGAATAAATAAAGGAAACCCAATCGTCGGAGGCCGCGGGCAATTCCCGCCGCCTTTGGCCAACTGAACGTTTCATACTGGAGAAAACCCATGACATCTATCGCCATCGCGGCCGAAAACCTGACCTTTCGCTACGGCGATCTGACGGCCGTCGACCAGATCAATTTTGAAGTCGCCGAAGGGGAAATTCTCGGCTTCCTGGGCCCGAACGGGGCCGGCAAATCGACCACCGTGAAAATTCTGAGCGGCCAGCTGCGGCCGACGGAGGGCCGGGCGACCGTGCTCGGCCTCGACATCGCCCGGCAGACCAAGCAGGTGCAGAAGCAGATCGGCGTGGCCTTCGAGACGACCAACCTCTACGAACAGATGAGCGCCGTGGAAAACCTCGAGCTCTTCGCCGATCTCTTCGGCGTGAAGGATTTCAACGCGCGGGCGCTCCTCGAAAAAGTCGGGCTGGGCGGCCGGGAAAAAGAGCGAGTGGCCACCTATTCCAAGGGGATGAAGCAGCGGCTGATGCTGGCCCGCGCCCTGGTCGGTAATCCGCGGCTCCTCTTCCTCGACGAGCCGACCGAAGGGCTCGATCCGGCCTCGTCGCAGACGATCCACGCCATCATCCGCGAGGCGGCCGCCAACGGCGCGACGGTCTTCATGACGACCCACGACATGGTCGAAGCCGACAAGCTCTCCAACCGGGTCGCCTTTATTAATCAGGGCAAGATCGTCGCCCTGGACCGGCCGGCCGCCCTCAAGCGGCAGTTCGGCAAGCGGGCGCTGCGGGTCGAGGTCGAAGGAGAGAACGGGGAAACGGCCGTGCGCGAAGTCACCCTGGACGAAACCGGCGCGCCCGAGGCGATCTACGACCTCTTCCGCAGCGAACGGATCGTCACCGTCCACAGCGAGGAGGCGACGCTCGAAGATATCTTCATGGATATCACGGGCAGGGGGCTGCAGGGATGATCGCCGCGCTGGTCAAAAAAGACGTCAAACTCTATTTTCGCAACCGCTTCATCGCCGTCGTCACCATCATGGGGCTGGTCTTTTATGCCATCCTCTATTACATGCTGCCAGCCCAGGTCGACGAGACGCTGGACATCGCCCTCTTTATCGAAAATCCCCAGGCGACCCAGATCGACGAGCGCTTCGAAGAGTATTTCGAGTTTACCTCCTTCGATTCCGAAGCGGCCATGCTGGCAGCCCTCGAGGAGGAAGGGGATTACCTGGCCGGGATCGCCATTTCGGCCGGCGAAGCGGCCGCCATCGATCGGGGTGAAAAGGCCTCGATTCGCGCCTTCTACGCCCCCGGCATTCCGACCGAGGTCAAGAACGCCTACGACGACCTGCTGACCATCACGGCCAACGGCGCGAGTCCGGCCTTCGGCGGCCAGTTCGGCCGCATCGACGAAGAGGCGGTGGTGCTCGGTCCCGACATGCTCGAAACTCCGATCCCCATTCGCGACCGCTTTGTACCCATGATGCTCCTCTTTCTCCTCGCGGTCGAAGTGATGGGGGTGGCCAGCCTCATCATGCAGGAAGCCGAATCGGGCACGGCCCAGGCGGTCCTGACTTCGCCGCTCCGCCTTTCCCAGTTTTTCACCGGCAAGGTCATCATGGGGCTCGCCGTGGCTTTCGTCCAGCTGATTCTGCTGGCGGCCGTGATTGGAAAAATGTCGACCTCGCCGCTCGAATTGATGGTGACCCTGCTGCTCGGCAGCTTTATGATCGTCGGCCTCAGCTTCCTGATCGCCTCGATTTCTCGGGACTACATGTCGGTGCTCGCCTGGGGCATGCTGGTCATCATCGTCTTTTCGATTCCGGCCATTGCCGTGCTGCTGCCGGGATTGGCCACCGCCTGGGCGGAGCTGATTCCTTCTTATTTTCTCGTCGATGCCATCCACCGCATCCTCAATTTCAACGCGTCGTGGGGTGAAATCGGCAGCCACCTGGTGGTCCTGTTCGCGGCCGGCCTGGCAACCATGGCCCTGGGCAGCGCCCTCCTGAGGAGACGTTTCCAATGAACCTGAAGCGCATCTGGATCCTGTTCTGGAAGGAAATTCGCCACGGGGCGACCAACTTCCTCTTTCTCTATTCGATCGTCATGCCGGTCCTTCTGACCCTGCTCGTGGCCCTCGTCTTCGGCGATCTTTTCGCCCAGACGCCGCGCCTGGGCATCGTCGACAGCGGCAGCAGCGCCGTGACAGCCCACCTGGCCGATCTCGATCAGATCAACACGACGGTTTTCGCCTCGACCGAGGCCCTGCAAGCCGCCGTCGAGCGCGGGACGGTCGAGCTCGGCATCGCGCTCCCGGTCGATTTCGACGACGCGGTGCGCGGCGGCCAGGAGACGGATCTCGTCATATACCGCTGGGGGGAGGCCGGAATCCGCAACCTGATCCTGATCGAAACGGCCGTGGTCCGGGCGGTGGCCGACATGTCCGGCTTCGACATGCCGGTCTCCGTCGTCACCAGCCAGCTGGGCAGTGCCGACGAAACCACCTGGTCGCAGCGGCTCCTGCCCCTGATCCTGATCATGGCGGTCATGCTCGGCGGGCTCATGATCCCCGCCTCTTCCCTCATCGAAGAGAAAACCCGGCGCACCCTGACCGCCCTGACCGTCACCCCGGCCACGCTGCTGGAGGTTTACCTGGCCAAAACCCTGCTGGGCTTTATCATCAGTACGCTCATGGGGGTGGTCATCCTGCTCCTCAACAATGCCTTCGGCAACCAGCCGGGGCTGCTCGTCGGGGTCGTGGCCATGGGGGCGCTGATGGCCTCGGCCATCGGCATCATCATCGGCTCGCTGGTCAACAGCATCGACGCCTTCATGGGAACACTGAAGGCCTTCGGGATCATCCTGTTCGCCCCCGGCATCGTGGAGATGTTCCCGGCCATTCCGGCCTGGGTGGGGCGCGTTTTCCCGACCTATTACATGATGAACCCACTGCTGGAGGTCAGCCAGAATGGGGCCGGCTTCGGCGACGTGGCCGGCGAGCTGGCCATCCTCGCCGCCATCGTGGGGGCGCTGCTGCTGGCCCTCGTCTACGTGATCGAGCAGCAGAAAAAGAGCCTGGCGCTGGCCGCCTGAGCCGTTTTTTCCGGAGCCGGCGGGCTGATGCCGTCCGCCGGCTCCGCCGCCGTGGAGGGGGAGTCTGTCCGCGGCCAACCGGCCTTATCCCCGCGCATCCGGGTATAATGGAAGCACGCCGCAATCGGCCCGGCCCGGCCGGCCGCGGACGAACCTGTTGGGCCGCCATCGAGGAGTTTGCCATGACAGTCGAACCGCAGCCCGAGCACCGATTCACCTTTGGCCTGTGGACGGTTGGCCACGTCGGCCGAGATCCCTTCGGGGCCCCGGTGCGCCCGGAGCGGACGGCCGTCGACCTCGTCCACCTGCTGGCCGAGGTCGGCGCCTACGGGGTCAACCTGCACGACAACGACCTCGTCCCATTCGACGCCACGCCGGCCGAACGGGATCGCATCGTGCGGGCCTTCCGACGGGCGCTCGACGAAACCGGCCTCGTCGTCCCCATGGCCACCACCAACCTCTTCTCCCATCCGGCCTTCAAGGACGGCGCCTTCACGGCCAACGACCCGCGGGTGCGCGCTTTCGCCCTGCAGAAGACGATGGCTGCCATCGACCTGGGGGTCGAGCTGGGAGCCGGGGTCTACGTCTTCTGGGGCGGCCGGGAAGGAACCGAGACCGACGCCGCCAAGGATCCAATCACGGCTATCAAGCGAACCCGCGAGGCGCTGAATTTCCTCTGCGACTACGTCGTCGATCGGAGATATGACCTCAAGTTCGCCCTCGAAGCCAAGCCGAACGAGCCGCGCGGCGACATCTACTACGCCACGACCGGCCATATGCTGGCCTTGATCGAGACCCTCGACCGGCCGGAGATGGTCGGGGTCAACCCGGAAGTGGCCCACGAGCACATGGCCGGCCTGAACTTCACCCATGGGGTCGCCCAGGCGCTGGAGGCCGGCAAGCTCTTCCATATCGACCTCAACGACCAGGCCTTCGGCCGCTACGACCAGGATTTTCGCTTCGGGGCGGTCAACCTGAAATCCGCCTTCTTTCTCGTCAAGCTCCTCGAGGACTACGGCTACGACGGCAGCCGCCATTTCGACGCCCACGCCTTCCGCACCGAGGACTACGAGGGGGTGAAGGATTTCGCCCGCGGCTGCATGCGCACCTACCTGATTTTGAAAGAAAAGGCGGTCCGCTTTAACGACGACCCGGAAATCCAGGGGCTGCTGGCCGAGATCCACGCCGACGACGGGGCGATGGCCGGCTTCCAGGGGGGGTACACCCCGGCGAAGGCGGCCGCCCTGCGCGCCCATCCCTTCGATCCCCAGGCGCTGGGGGCGCGCGGCCTGGCCTATGAAAGGCTCGACCAGCTGACGGTGGAGCTTCTTCTGGGCGTCCGCTGACGGGAGGGGCGAACCCATGGCCTTTTTCATCGGCATCGACACCTCGACGACCGCCACCAAGGCGCTGCTGATCGACGAAAGCGGTCAGTTGCGCGGTGCGGCCGCGGCCGGGTACGCCTACGACACCCCCCGGCCGCTCTGGGCCGAACAGGATCCGGCCCTGTGGTGGGCGGCGGCCGTCGCCAGCCTCAAGCGGCTGCTGGCCGAGACCGGGGTGGACGGCCGGGATATCGCCGGCATCGGGCTGACCGGGCAGATGCACGGCCTCGTTCTGCTGGACCGGGACGGCCGGGTGCTGCGGCCGGCCATCCTCTGGAACGACCAGCGGACCGGGGCCGAATGCGACGAGATGCGGGCCGTGTTCGGCCGCCAGCGGCTGATCGGACTGACCGGCAACGACGCCCTGCCCGGCTTCACGGCGCCGAAAATTCTGTGGGTGCGCCGCCACGAACCGGCCGTCTACGCGCGCATCGCCCACATCCTGCTGCCCAAGGACTACCTCCGCTTTCGGCTGACCGGGGTCTTCGCCACTGATAAGGCCGGCGCGGCCGGCACGCAGCTCTTCGACCTCCGGGCCCGGGACTGGGCGCCGGAGCTGCTGGCCGCGCTGCAGATCGATCTGGCCTGGCTTCCGCCGACATTTGAAGGGACCGCCATCACCGGCCGCCTGACGGCCGAAGCGGCCGCGGCCTGCGGGCTGCCGGCCGGCATCCCGGTCGTCGGTGGGGGAGGGGACCAGGCGGCCAACGCCGTCGGCACCGGGGCGGTCGTCGACGGCATCGTCTCCCTCAGCCTGGGCACCTCCGGCGTGGTCTTCGCCAGCAGTGACCGGCCGGTCGTCGAAGCGGCGGGGCGGCTGCACGCCTTCTGCCACGCCGCGCCGGGTAAATGGCACCTGATGGGGGTGATGCTTTCGGCGGCCGGCAGCCTGCGCTGGCTGCGCGATGCGCTGGCGCCGGAGGCCGGCTACGACGACCTGACCGCCGCGGCCGCCGAGGTTCCGGCCGGCAGCGGCGGCCTTTTTTTCCTGCCGTATCTGACCGGCGAGCGGACTCCCCATCCCGATCCGCTGGCTCGCGGGGCCTTCGTCGGGCTGACCGTTCGCCACGGCCGCCCCCATCTCACGCGAGCCGTGCTGGAAGGAGTGGCCTTCGGCCTGCGCGACAGCTTTGAACTGATGAAGGCCGCCGGGCTGGCAGCCGCAACCCAGGTGCGGGCGGCCGGCGGCGGCATGCAGAGCCGGCTCTGGCGGCAGATCCTGGCCGACATCCTGGGGGTGGAAATCGCCGCGGTCAATACGACCGAGGGGGCGGCCTTCGGGGCGGCCCTGCTGGCGGCCGTGGGGCTGGGCGCTTTTCCCGACGTCCCGTCCGCCTGTGCCCGGGTCGTTCGGGTGAGCGGCCGCACCCCGGTTTCCGCGGAAGCCGGCCGCTACGAGCGGCTCTACCCGATTTATCGGGATCTCTATCCGGCGCTGCGAGATTCGTTTGCCCGCCTGGCGGAGGCCGGTGGTTAGCGGCCGCGCCGCAGCGGACCGGTTTTTTTCATTGACCGTTGATTGAGCGATCGATTTATGGCTGTTAAACGAGAAGAAGAGCCCCGCACGGCGGTCGAACATCCGCCTGTCCGCCCGGCCGGTGGCCCGGCCGGACAGGGGGCCGGTTGGCGCCGCCTGGGGAAAATCGGCCTGTTCCTGGCCAGTCTTTTTTTATTCGTCCTGGCGATCTTATTGATGAAGGAGGGAGCGCGGGCGCTGGCCCCCTGGGTGCGCGACAGCTTCGACATCTCCAACCCGGTCAACAGCCTCGGCTTCGGCTGGCTGTTCGCCTACATCATCATGAGCGGCTCGCCGGTGGCGGCGGCCGCCCTGACCTTTTTTGATGCCGGGATCATCGACCAGCTGAGCGCCTTCACGATGATCACCGGCAGCCGGCTCGGGGCCGGGTTTATCGTCCTCTTCATCGGCTTCATGTACGTGCTGCGCGGCCGGAGCCGGGTCAACAGCCTGAGCATGGGCATCCTCTCGCTGAGCGTGACCGGCACCACTTACCTTCTGGGGCTGGCCATCGGCCTGCTGCTGCTGCGCAGCGGGGTGGTGGACGGGGTGCAGCTGCGCTCGGGCGCGGCGCTGATATCGGCCACCGACCTGGTCTTTATGCCGGTCGTCCATTTCCTGCTCCGCTTTCTGCCGGCCTGGACCTTATTCCCGGCCGGTCTGCTGGTCATCATCGTCAGCTTCAACCTGTTCGATCGCTGCCTGCCGGAGATGAGCCTGCGCGAGAGCCAGATCGGCCGCATGTCCCGGCTGGTCTACCGGCCGTGGGTCATGTTCCTTCTGGGTGGGGCGATCACCCTGATGTCGATGTCGGTCAGCCTGTCGCTGAGCATCCTGGTGCCGCTCAGCCAGCGGGGATTTGTGCGGCGGGAGAACGTGATTCCCTACATTATGGGGGCCAATATCACGACCTTTATCGACACGCTGCTGGCGGCCGTTCTGCTCGACCAGCCGGCCGCCTTTACCGTCGTCCTGGTGGAAATGATTTCGATCACGCTGGTCTCCCTGGTCATCCTGGCCCTCCTTTATCGGGTATTCGAGGCGGCCATGCTTGGACTGGTCCAGCTGATCACGGCGAGCACCCGCAGCCTGATGATTTTCATGGGGACCATTCTCCTGGTCCCGCTGCTGCTGCTGATCTTTTGACGGAGGAGGTCCTGAACCATGCGCATTCTCGTTGGCACTGATGGGGCGGTCCATTCCGATCTGGCTGTCCGCACCGGGGGGCTGCTGGCGGAGGCGACCGGCGGCGCGCTGACGCTGCTGACGGTCGTTCGCCAGGAGAGCCGGCGGCCGGAGGGGGAGGCGGTGCTGGCCCGGGCGCGCGCCCTGATCCCGGCGGCTCTGACCGAGGTGCGCACACGTGTGCGCCTCGGGCGGATGGCGGTGGAAATCGTGGCCGAAGCCGAGGAAGGGGCCACCGATTTAATTGTGGTAGGGGAGGGGCCGCAGGATACCATTACCCGCCATCTGCTGGGCCCCAAAGTACGCCGCATCATCAGCCACAAGCCGTGTCCGATCCTCATCGCGCGGGGTTTCAGCCGGCCGGTCCGGCGGCTGCTCCTGTGCGAAGGGGGGCGGGAGCCATCGCTGCTCACACGGCTGCTCGACCAGCTGGCGCCGCTCCTGCGCGGGGTCGACGACCTGACTCTCCTGCACGTCATGTCCCAGATCCCGGCCGCGCCCGGCCTGCCCGACTGGGAGCTCGACTCCGACGCGGAGACCCTGATCGAGCGGCAGACGCCGGAAGGGCTGTTCCTGGCCCACGACATCGAGCTGCTGACCCGGCTGAACGTCTCTCTCACGACCAAGGTGCGACACGGGCTGGTCGTGCCGGAGATCCTGGCCGAAGCCGAGAGCGGCGGCTATGACCTGGTGGTCATCGGCGCCCACGAAAGCCACGGCTGGGAGCGCTTTCTGCTCGACGACCTGTCGATGGCGATTGTCAACCAGGGGAAAAATCCGCTGCTGATTGTTTGAGCCGAAAAGGCCTTCCAGGGAGCTTGGCGGCCGGGCTGTTGGCCTAGAGCCAGGCGGCCAGGTCCCGGTCGACGTCCGCCAGGTCGACCAGCACGGGCGGAGCCGCCTCCCAGTTGGCGCCGCGAATGCCGCCGATCCGGTCCGCGGCGGCCCGGGCCGCTGCAGACCAGCCTCCTCGGGCGATGCCGGCATGGACCACCCGCCACCGCCCCTGTTTCGGCACGACGGTGGTCGTTTTTTCGACCAGGCCTTGCAGGACTCCGGCCCCCATTTCTCGCGGGGACCACTTGCATTCTCCCAGAATCAGGGTCTTTTCCATCCGGTTGATCCCCACGACGTCGACCTCCACCGCGCGATCCCAGTAGCTGCCGACCCGGTCGGCCAGAAACGGCAGCCGCCCCTGCGCCCCGGCCCGCAGCACCCATTCCCGCCCCAGCTCCTCCCAGGTGTGCCCGCCGATAAAATCGCGCAGGTGGCGGTGAATTTCGGCCAGCGCCGGCTCCTGCACCCCCAGGGCGAGCTGCGCCTCGCGGGACGCCAGAAAGCGGTAGTAAAACCGCAGGTACGGGTCGGTTATCGTGTAGCGGCTGCTGCGCGAGCGGGGGCCGGCCGTGACCGGGACACGCCGCTCGATGAAGCCGGCGTTTTCCAGGACACTGAGATAGCTGGAGACATGCCCCTGGGCCAGCCCGGTGTAGGCGACCATTTCCTTCTGGGTGCGGTGGCCGTGGGCCAGCGCGTTGAACAGGGCGATGTAGTTATCCGGCTCGCGCACGAAGTCCTGGAGCAGGAGACGGGGCTCCGCCTGCATCAAATTGTTGGGCGTCAGCAGCTGGCGGCGAATATTCTCGTCGAGCGACAGGGATTGGTCCAGCCGCTCCCAGTAGGCCGGGATCCCGCCGAACATGGCGACGATGGTCACCCGATCGGCGGCTTTGTAATGGGGGAAATAAGCCGGGGTCACCCCGAAGGGAAGCGGCTGCAGATGCAGCTGGGCGCTGGCCCGTCCGAAGAGGGGGGCCTGGTAGGCGAGCAGGTGCTGGTGCATCATCCCCAGGTGGGAGCCGCATAGCACCAGCATGACATTGTGCTGTTTGAGCAGATGATCCCACGTGTTTTGCAGCAGGCCGGCCAGCTCCGGGGTTCGGCCGAGCAGATAGGTAAACTCGTCGATTATCAGGGTGAAGCGCCGCGTCTCCGCCAGCCGGGCCACCTGCTCCAGCGCCTGCGACCACGACTCATAGGAGAAGGTGGCCAGGGGGGCGCTCTCCGGATTGGCGCAGGCATAGAGCGCCTGAGAAAACTGGCGCAGCTGGGCGGTGGCCGAGTTGGGCTGGGCGACCCAGTACAGGGCGTGATCAATGCCGCGGCTCTGCAGCCAGTGGGTCAGCAGGCGGGTTTTGCCGACCCGGCGGCGGCCGTACATGATGAGCAGCGCGGCCTGCGGCTGCTGGTAGGTGCGATCGAGGCTCTTGAGCTCCTGTTCCCGGCCGATAAATAGATCCATGGTTTTATTATACATGAATATTATAATATTTTATACGTATATTCATTGATCGACCGGATGCTGGCGCTGATTACTTTCAGGGGACCGGCACGTCCGGGTGGGAAAAATAAAACCGGGGTGTGGGCGGGCGGACCGCCGCGGCCGTTTCCTTCGAGCCATGAGTGCCGGGGCATACCGTGAGTTCGGTGGATCCGGGCACTCCGGACCGCGGATTCAGGGGCAGCGACCCCGGCCGCCAGGCGTTCCCTCGAGGGGGTATTTAAAGTTTTACTAAAAACTCTTAGTTTAAGTATGGCGGTTGAGGGACAACCGACCTCGCCATGAGTCGATCCCCCACAAAAAACCGTGCATCCCGAGGCGTCTTCGACGAGG
>JBFFZG010000045.1:0-20940 GCA_041568735.1 Promineifilaceae bacterium (SeqCode) | reverse complement strand
GTCGAGAGGAGCTGCCAGCGCCAGTGGTCGGGCAGGTCGGGGGGAGCGAGGTCCACGGCGCGGGTCGCCATGGCGGTCGCGGGTCCGAGGTGACCGGCGGAGGCGAGCGCCTCCGCGAGGGAACGATAGATTTGATAAAGCCGATCGGGCGGTGCGTCCGGGTCGCTCGTGCACCGCAGCAGGACCTGGATCGCGTCGTCCCGCAGCCCGAACTGCTGCATGCAGATGGCGCGGTTGGCCTGCCAGCTGATCCGCTCACCGGCCGTCGGGGCGAGGTCTTCGCCTCGAAGCGCGAGGGCCATGGCCCGCCGCCAGCTGGCGCCCCGCATAGAGGTAGCCCATGGTATCCGCTACCCCGGGGGCGGTTTCAACCAGGGCAAACAGGGCGATCCCGATCCCGATCAGGGTCCCGGTGAGGGCGAGCCGGACCGCCCGTGATTTTTCCATTTTCGTGGCGTCGTTGAACATCGATCCCCGGAAAATTGGTCCTGGCGGCCATTCTTACCCGCAAACCAGAGTGGAGTCAAATGGAAACCGGCCCGCAGTCTGTCGACTGTGGGCCGGCGGTGGGCGAAGGTCTGGCGGCCGTGTGGGACCGGTCAATTGATCGTGATGGGTTTGGCCAGTTCGTTGTTGCCCGGCAGGACATCGCCAGAGGTCGTGATCCGGGCGGTGACGATGTAGGCGCCGGGCTGGACATTTTCCCAGCGAACCGACACCGTACGATTGGCGCCGCAGCCGGCCAGGCTGACGACCTGGTCCGATCCCACTTTCGTTTCGGTCGTCCCTTTCTTGACGAAAAGGCTCACTACCGCGTTTCGCTGGTCCTGGGTATTTCCGGCGTTGGCGATCTGCGTGGTGATCGTGTACGTGGTCGAGTTGATCGGGGTTACCCCGATTGAGACGGGATAATAATCGACCTGACCGTTCAAGCCGGCCGTATAGGCAGCAAAATTCGCGCCGTACGGCGTGGCGGCCTTGGTCGTCGGGTCAAACAGCCAGCCGTTGAAGCTCTGATCGAGTGTGCTGTACCACGACCAGCGCTGGACCAGGCGAAAGCCGTCGTTGGGATCGCCGAGCACCGGATCGGTGGCGGTCCGCAGATAATTGAAAGTGGCCGTCATGAACTGGTTGACCCGACTGTACGTGAAGCCAAAATCCTGGGGCATCAGCACCCCGTATTCCGTCAGGTGGAGTGGTTTGCCGGCGTAGCCGCGGTCTTTCATCCACTGGCGGAAGCGCACGATGCGCTGTTTAAAGAGCTCGATATTGTCGTTGTCCTCGATTTTCAGGATTTCCCCGAAGTTATCATTCAACCCGGGAGGGATACCCGCGCCCCAGCAGTTGGCCGGATCATAGTCGCAGCTCACTTCGTTCAGGATGAAATTGTGGATGCTCCAGCCGTCAACCGGCATCGCGGAACCGTAGGCCTGCTGGTAGCTGGTCAGCACGAGGTCGAGGTATTTCAACCGCAGGGCCGTCGGCTGGACGATGGTGCCGGCCAGAATGCGGGCGGTCGGATCGGCCGCCTTGATCAGCTGGTAGAGATTGCGATAGGCGGCGGCGTAGAGCTGGGGCTCCAGATCGTCCTGGAAGCCCCGCCGGTCCGGTTCGTTGCCGATGAGCCAGTAGGCGCCGGGGTGAGCGGCGATGGCGGCCGTCAGAGCGCTTCCTTTCGGCGCGTAGTCGTAGCTGGACGGCCCGGTCTGCCAGAGCCGGACAACCGGAAAATGCTCCAGACTCTTCGGCTTGTTGGCGGGCGCAGTGGCCTGGTAATCGACAAACCAGCCGGCCTTCAAAGGGGCCATATTGACACCGGCTATCGACCCGTTTACGCCGAATCGGCAGAGCAGGTCAGTCTGGTAGTATAAGACCGGCAGATACTGCTTGCTCGCCGCGCCGGGAGCGGCGGCGGCCGTCCAGGCTGCCGGCGCAAAGCCGGGCAGCCGGATCCACCACAGGAGCAGCAGCAGCAAGATCGAGCCGAGCAGAGGCGCCAGAAACCGCAGGGGCTTCGTCATTTAGGAACCTCGATAAATTTCGGCTGGGCGGTGACCTGGATCGTCAGCATGCCGTCGACAACCCCATCGGCCGCATCGGTGACGGTGGTCTTCGACCCGTAGAGGTTGTAGACGGTCGCCTGCGCTCCCGGCACCCGTATATTGCGGACGACAGCGCTGTTGACCGGGTTCACCCAGACGACGCGCATGGTGTGATTATAGACGACGTTGTCGAACTGGTAGCCGGCGAGGTCCGAGGCGCCGAGTTCCGCGGCGGACATGACCCGGGTGAAGCGGGCGGTCCGCAGCCGGGCGACCGTGTTCTTGAAGGCGGTCATGGCCGGTTTATCCTGCGGGACCGTATCCCGGGTAACCAGCCCGTTATCGTACGGGTAGCCGCCACCGGGATCGTGCAGCATCCACCAGATCATCGTCTCCACGCCGGCGGCCATGCTCTGGGCAAACAATTCAGCCACGTAGCGGGCCTGAATCTCCGGACTGCCGGGGGCGTTCGGCGGATTATTGCTGTGCCAGCCGGCCTCGGTAACCATCAGGGGTTTGCTGACGCCGAAGGCAAAGAGGTGCGCCCGAATGGCCACCGCTTTTTCATAGAGACCCGGCGGATTGGTCGCCCAGTTGAGATAAAAAGCCGGGTAGGAATGGAAATTCATGATGTCGAAATAGGGACCGGCCCCGGCCGCCAGGACATCGCTCAGGAAATTGCGGGTGAAGTTCCCGCCCTGATCTTTAAACCCATCATAGGCAATCCCACCGAAAACGACCTTGGCCTGGGGGCTGGCCTGCTTCATGGCCGGGTAGATCGTCTGTAAGAGGCGGGCGTAATCCGCCCCATTGTCTCCCCAACCGGGGATGACGACGTCGCTGGCCCCATCCGGTTCGTTGTAAATTTCAAAGTAGCGAACGACCGGCTGTCCGGGGGCGTCGTTCACCCCATCGCCGTCATAGCGCTCGACGACCGCCTGGGCGAACTGGGCGAACTCGGCGAAGCTGACCTTGTCAATCACCCCATTTTCATTGGTGGCCGCCCAATCCGGGTTAAAACGCAGCGTGGCGATGACCTTCAGGCCGCCCAGCTCCTTGCGCGCGGCCGCCACGGCCTGGTCGGCCGGAGCCCAGTTGTAGTTTGCGGGGGTGGTATTGGTGGGTTCAATTAAACTCCAATGCAAGTCGATACGCAGCCAGTTGGCCCCACTACTGCGTAGAGCATTGTAATACGGACTGGTGTTCGAACTGCTTCCATAAAGCTGGACGCCAAATATTGGTTCGGGCCCGTTGGGATCAAACCGATTGGGAATAAACGGGATGTATGTGTTTTGCGATGCGGTGCCTTCAGCCGCAGCCTGACGTGGACTGGAACGGCCACCGAGGTATGCAGACAGAATAGCGACAAAAATTATTATTGTCCCCAGGGAGAATTTTTTCAGCAGGTCCTGTCTATAACTAAAATCCATTCTTGAGCGTCTCCTATCAGCGGGCGACGTAGGGCAGATGATTGGTGTGGAAATACGGTGGCCGCCATTCGATAATTTGATTAGTACCTGGAGCGGTGATCCAGACGTGTAAATTGTTGTCGACAACAATGCCGGCCGGATTGGCTCCGGCCGGCAGGCCAATTTCGCGGACGGAAATCTTTTCCCCACTCGTCTTGGCGACGAGTTCGCCCGCTCGATTGGCATTGGTTTTGACATACCAGACCTTCTGCTGGCCGCCGACCGACCGATAGATGAGCGCGGTCGGATCGGCCGTTGCGGGGCCGGGCAGCGGATACCAGAACCAGTTGGTCAGGGTGCCGGGCGAAAGAAAGCCCACGAGGTTCTTGGTCGGGGCGGCCACCCACGGCTGGCCGGGCTGCCCCATGTCCATTCCCTGGGGGGGCCAGGGCGGCTGCAGGATATCGTTGACCGGCGCGGTGACAAACTGGCCGATGCTCGGCCGGAAGCGCACCAGCCGGTTGAGCGCGGGGGAGCTGGCCCAGATCTCGTCGTTCGTCGAGACGGCGATGTCGATGAACTGGGCCCCGGCCGTGGTGTAAAGAGTTTCTGTAAACGTGTTCGGTCCGGGGACGAAGCGGCCGAAGCGGTTGCTGTTCTGGCCGACGTACCAGATGTGGCCGTTGGGCGCGATGTCGATGCCGGTCGGAGCGCTGTTGGCCGTCGGAATGGTGTATGTCACGACCGCCTTGGTGGCGATGGTCAACTTGCCAATGGTATTGGCCGTCTTCTCGGTGAACCAGATGGCACCGGCCCCGGGATCGTAAACCAAATCATAGGGGGTGCCATTAGGGGTTGTCTGATAAATCGCGAACGCGAAATTTGTCGTATCCGTGACAACCAGCGAGCCAATGGCGCTTTTACCGGGCAGCGTGAACCAGACTTTTCTCGGGGCCTGGGCGACGATATTTTGCGGATTGCCGGCGGCCACGGGGATGGTGTAAGCGGTCGCGAGCTGGCTGTCCACCAGAACTGTACCCCCGGCCGGAGCCAACCCATGGACGAGCCACAGGCCGAGCAGAAGCAGCGAAAGGGTCAATGCCACGCCAATTTTTTTCATCGATCGCCTCGCCAGTTCAAACGAAATCCCGTCCAATCAGCGTAAAACGCCGGAGGGATCGGCCGCATCCGCGGGGATCCGCTCCCACGTCCATTCGGCCGCTATTTCAATTAACCCGTGTTCTTCGCGGGTTCCCCCGGGGACCACCACCAGCGTATACGCCTGTTCGTGATAATCATACGCTGTCTGAAGTTTCCCGTCGTGAACGGCTACCGTCAAGAGATACTTAGCCGGCAGTAACGGAAGGTGGTCGATCTGATAGCGCACCACTCCCTCCCCATGGATCTCACCCAGCGGCCGGCCGGCCAGCCGGTTGTTGGGGCCGACCACATGAACCCCATCCTGCAGCCGGTGAAGCGCCAGTCCGAATTCCGGATCGACCACCGCTTTGTGGGCGTGATAGCGCATTTCGATGGTCAGCGGGTCGCCCGTTTTAAAGCTCACCCCGGGTGCGCCGGCCCCGTCGAGCAGGCGCACCGAGGTGATTTCGATTTCGCGGCTGCCGAAGCGGTTGAAATCGGCCGCCGTCAGAGCAGCCGCCGGCGCCGGCGCATCCGTGCCCAGCAGATGGCTCAGGTAGTGATGCAGGACCTCTTCTGTTTTGCCGATCTGGCGCACCCGCCCCCGGTCCATCCAGACGACGTGGCTGCAGAGCTCGCGGATGGTCTCCAGGTGGTGGCTGACGATGACGATCGTCACCCCCTGTTTTTTCATCTGATAGATTCGCTCGTAACATTTGTTCTGGAAGGCCTGGTCGCCGACGGCCAGGATCTCGTCGACAATGAGAATGTCCGGCCGCATGTGAATGGCCACACTGAAGCCGAGCCGCATGTACATGCCGGAAGAATAGTTCTTGACCGGCACGTCGATGAACTCCCCAATCTCGGCAAAGGCGATGATGTCCTCCAGCACCGCCTGCACATCTTCGCGGTTGAGGCCGAGCAGCGAGGCGTTGAGGTAGATATTTTCCCGGCCGCTCAGATCGGGGTGGAAGCCGGTGCCCAGCTCCAGCATGGCGCTGACCCGGCCGCGCACGGTGATCTGCCCCTCATTCGGGCGGAGAATGCGGGTACAGAGCTTGAGCAGGGTGCTCTTGCCGCTGCCGTTGCGGCCGATGATACCCACACATTGACCAACCCCGATGTCGAAGGTAACATCACGCACGGCCCAGAGCTCCCGGCTCTGCTTCAGCAGGGGGCTGCCCGGGCGAAAGATGCTGATGATCGACTCCAGAACGGTCTGCGGCCGGTCAAATGACAGCGTAAAGCGCTTGCTGACGTCCTCGAATGAAATGGCTGAGATACTGGGCATGCAATAATCGGGCATCCGGTGGCCCGCAGGCGCTGCGGGTCAGGCCGGATTTTCTGATCGTCCAATCAAACCGATTGATTATAGCAAACGAACCGGCCGCCCGAAAAAATTATAAATGATTTAGAGATGCGGCCGCGCAAAGCGGCCGGGAAATTTCCGGCCGGCCGCTCCCCCATTTGTCCTGGACGGCTGGGGCGCCGCCGCAGCAGCAAAATGGATCTGAAATCCCAGCAAACCCTCGAATTCCACAAGGTGCTCAACCAGCTCGCCGAGCTCACCGCCTTCAGCGGCGGCCGCGAGCTGGCCCTGAGCCTGCAGCCCACGACCGATGAGCGGGAGGCGGCCCGCTGGCAGGCGGAAACGCGCGAGGCGCTGCAGCTGCTGCAGAGCGGCAGCGACGTGACGATCGGCGGGGCCCGGGATGTGCGGCCGGCGGTCGACCGGAGCCGGCGGGCGATCACCCTGCAGCCGGAAGATCTGCTGGCGGTGCGCAACACCCTGGTCGCCTCTCGAGAGCTGCGGCGCAAGCTGGAGCGTCTGCGGGAGCGCTACCCCCAGCTCTTCGCTACCGCCGAGCTCATTGAGGAGTGCCCGGGCATCATCACCGCCGTCGGCCAGACGCTCGACGAGCGGGGAGAAGTCCTCGACAGTGCCAGCCCGGCCCTGGGGCGGATTCGGTCCGAGCTGCGCGCGACCCACAACCGGATCCAGGACAAGCTCCGGTCGATCATCAACAGCCACGCCATCTACCTGCAGGAGCCGCTGGTCAGCATGCGCAGCGGCCGCTATGTCCTGCCGGTGCGGGCGGAATCGAAGGGGAATCTCCACGGGATCGTGCACGATACCAGCGGCAGCGGGGCGACCGTCTGGATCGAGCCGCTGGCCACGGTTGATCTCAACAACAGCTACCGCAGCCTGCAGATCGACGAAGAAAAGGAGATCCAGCGCATCCTGACCGAGCTTTCCCGGCAGGTCGCCGCGCACGGAGACGCCATCGTGCGCATCGTCGAGCGGATGGCCGAGCTCGACCTGATTTTCGCCCGCGCCCGCTACGCCGATCAGATCAACGGCATTGAGCCGGTCTTCGTCCCCTGGCGCAGAACCCCCAAAGGGGATCTCCACCCCGGCTCGACCCTCTGGATCAAGGGGGCGCGCCATCCGCTGCTCAACCGGGATACGGTGATCCCAATCGATCTGACCCTGCCGGAGCCGGTCTTCCTGGTTCTCATCACCGGCCCAAACACCGGCGGCAAGACGGTCAGCCTGAAGACGGCCGGCCTGATGCTCCTGATGGCCCAGAGCGGGCTCCACCTCCCCTGCGTCGACGCCCGTATCACCCTCTTCGACAACGTCCTGGCCGACATCGGCGACGAGCAGTCGATCGAGCAGAACCTCTCGACCTTCTCGGCCCACATGAACAACATCATCCGCATTGTCGAGCAGGTCGACGATCGCTCGCTGGTCCTGCTCGACGAGCTCGGATCGGGCACCGACCCGGCCGAAGGGGCGGCCCTGGCCCAGGCGATCATCGACTTTCTGCGCGACAAGGGGGCGACGGTTCTGACAGCCACCCATTACCCGGAGCTGAAGGCATACGCCACCCGCACACAGGGGGCGACCAACGCCTCGATGCTGTTCGACGTGGAGACACTGGCCCCGACCTACGAAATGACAATCGGGCTGCCCGGAAAATCGAACGCCCTGGCCATCGCCCGCCGGCTGGGCCTCGAAACGAGCATCCTCGACGGGGCCATGGGGCGTCTCGGCGAGGGCAGCAGCGAAACGACCGAGCTGCTGGATTCGATTTACGACATGCGGGATAAGATCGCGGCCGAAGAAGCCTCCGCCCGGCTGGCCCGCCGCCGGGCTGAACGGGACCGGGAAAAGCTCAATGAACGGCTGGCCGAAATCGAAGTCGAGCGGGAGCAGGTGCTGCAGGAAGCCCGCCGCCAGGTCGAAGCGGAGCTGGAGGCGATCCGCCAGGAAATCCGCCGGGTCCGCTCCCAGCTGCACGGGGCGGAATCGAAAAACAAGCTCAAGCGGCTGGCCAGAGATGTGGATGAAATCGAGGAGCGGCCGCTGGCCTCCCTGAGCCCAACGCCTTTGATCGACTCGGTCATGCCGGACCGTCCGGAATCGGAGAAGCGCCAGCTGCAGGTGGGGGACGAAGTCTACATCAAGACGATCAAGGCCAAAGGGGAGATCATGGCGCTGGGTAAAAAGGAGGCCGAGATCGCCGTCGGCCGGCTGCACATGCGGGCGGCGCTGAGTGAGCTCGAGTTCCGCAGCCGGCCGGTCGAGGAGGATCAGTCCCATCCGCTGACCGGCGCGGCGAGCGCTCCTTCGCCAGGGCTGGAGCTCGACATTCGTGGCCACCGGATCGACGCCGGCCTGGACAAGCTCGACAGGTACCTCGACGCGGCCATGCTGGCCCGGCTGCCCTGGGCGCGCATCATCCACGGCAAGGGGACCGGCCGGCTGCGCGAGGCGGTGCGCCAGGCGCTGACCCGCCATCCGTCCGTCATCTCCTGGGAGGAAGGGCAGGACGGCGAAGGGGGGGCCGGAGTGACGGTGGCCCGCTTTCAGGAAGGGGACGAGAGCTGAGACGGCGGCTATTCGAGCCGGGATGATATACGGCGCGTTAGACTTTGCCGGCCGGCGCCCGCGGCGGCCGGCGATTTACTACCTTCTAACAGGATTTCTGGACAATAGGGACTATGGATCATTTAGCCGTACAGCAGGCCATGGTTCTCTTTGACCGGGCCACCCGCCAGCAGGCGAAAGGGAACTGGAGCGAGGCGATCGCCCTCTACAAGCGTTCCATCGACCTCCATCCGACCGCCGAAGCCCATACCTATCTGGGCTGGACCTACAGCATGTTAGACCGCTATGACGAGGCGATGGCCGAATGCCAGACGGCGATCGGGCTCGATCCCGACTTCGGCAACCCGTACAACGACATCGGCTCTTATCTCATCTCGCTCGGCCGGCCGGAAGAGGCGATTCCCTGGCTGGAAAAGGCGACCCGGGCGATTCGCACCGAATCCCCCCAGTATCCTTATGTCAACCTGGGCGAGGCCTATACCCTGCTTGGCCGCTTCCAATCGGCGATTAAAGCCTACGATCAGGCCCTGCTGATCGACCCAACCTACCGTCCGGCCCACGCGGCGAAGTTCGCCCTGCTGGGTCGCATGAATTAAGAGTTAGGAGTTGGGAGTTGGCGTTTGGAGCTGGTGGTGGGTGGTGATGAGGGCCAGTAGGAGCCAGAAGATAAAGCCAGGTTTGGCGCCGAGGGAGACGGCATCGGTCAGCCCATAGATCCAATAAGCGAGCAGAGACCCCGACAGACCGGCGGCGAGCGCCCGTGACCAGGGGTCGCCGCTCCGCCGCCAGCTGCGATGGAGCATGGCGGCGCTCCCCCACCAGACAGCCAGGTAGGCGACGAGACCGGGGATTCCCAGGTCGAGTCCGACCTGCAGCAGGTGGTTGTGGGCGTGGGCCACATCGACCTCGGGCCCGATCGAGAAGAGGGGGTAGAGAATATGCACTACCTGACGAAACGTATTCATGCCCATCCCGGTAAAGGGAAAATCCTCGATCCCGTAGATCGCCCGCGACCAGATCTCCAGACGCCCGTTCAGGGTGCCAAGCCCCTCCCCGGACGCATCGAAAACCGCTCCTTCGCGCAGGCCGAGCGCCTCCAGCCGATTCCCCCCGAGCACAGCCGGCCCGTTTCCCCATAGAAAAAGCCCAGCGGCGGCCAGCAGAAGCAGGCCAGCCACCAGCAGGGCCGGCCGGAGCCGGCGGCCGGCCGCCAGCCAGCCCATCCAGAGGAGGGCGGCAGCCAGGCCGAGCCAGGCACTGCGGGATTGGGAGAGGATCAGGATCGTAAAATTGGCCAGGGCCAGGAGCCCGAGAGCAGGCAGCAGGAGACGGCGGCCGGCCGGGGACAGCCTCTGCCGGAGGGAGGGCCGCACCAGGAGCGCCGCAGCTGCCGCCAGGGCGGCCGGGGCCGTCCAGAGCAGCACTCCCCCGATCTGGTTCGGGTTGAAATCGTCGAGCGGCAGCGGGGGGAGCCGCTCCTGAATCTGATTAAAGAAAATGGCGATACGCCCCAGAAGGGGCATTTTCGGCGACCAGTGGGTGCCCAGGATCCCCAGCCCGATCACTGCCAGGCTGGTCGACAAAAAGAGAGCCAGGCCGAGATGCCACCATTTTTTCGACCGGCCGAGCAGGTCAGATACCGCCAGGAAGAGGGCGATGCCGTAAGTCAGGCCCGCCACCTTGCCGAGACTGAAGGGGATATCGTAGGTGGCCCACAGGCTGACGCCGATCATAACCAGGAGGACGGCCAGCGGCAGATTGAGGGGGGTAGCCGGCCACAGCCGCCGCTCCCGCCAGAAGCGGGCGGCCCAGAAGAGGAGGATCCCCGCGGCCGCCGCCCCCAGCCAGATGTTCAAACGAGGGAAGAGCGCCAGGGGAAAAATGGCGGCCAGAAAGACGAATTCGGCGATCGGCCAGAAAGTTTGGTGATTTCTCAAAAAAATATCTCGGTGGCAGCCCGGAAAATCCCCGGCAGCGGGGTCAACCGGAACGATTTTTATTGAGCCGGCCCCTCTCGACGGTGTCGCTAGAACTGGAGACCGGCCAGCAGATTTTTCAGGTGGCGCAGCCGGCCGGGATTTTCACCATACCGGGCGACCAGCCAATCCCGGTCGGGCCAGAGCGTCCGGCGCATGAGTTGGAGCACGCTGAGCGGGCGATCGACGACCAGGATCAGGAATAGATAGCGCCAGCGAGAATCCTGCAAGTTGCGCCCGGCGAGGATCGAATCCGGCGTCACGAACCGCCGAAGGAGCCAGCGGCGCAGCGGGCTGGGGCGGAGCTGCCGGACGACCGCTTCCACCCCGTCGAGGCCCGGGAATAGGGCTGCGGCCTGGCTCAGGGTCAGCCAGAGGCAGACTGACAGCCGCCAGGCGCGGGCATCGGCAGTGACCTGCCGCCAGTCGACCGGCCGTTCGGCGATCGTCAGCGCGATGTCGATCAGAGAGCGCAGCGCCGCCAGGCCGAACTGGTGGTTGATGACCAGGTGGGCGGCCAGCTCGATGATGGTATCTTCCGGGCTGAGCTGATAGGCCGGCAGCCCCCCGATCGGCAGGGGCTCTTTGCGCGACCAGATGCGCGGGTGGTCGACGGCCGCGGCATCGGTCAGCCACCAGCCGGGAAAGGCCGACCAGTGTATTTCCACGCCGCTGTCGAGCCACTGCGGATGGTACATCTGCACCTCGCCGTTGGCCATTTCCTGCAGGGCCAGCGGCCGCATTTCCTGCTCGGCCAGGGAGAAGCCCAGCGCCTGAAAGGTGTCGATGACAGCCGCCATGTGGCGCCGTTCGACCCAGAGATCGAGGTCGGCCATGGCCCGCAGGGCGGGATCGGCGTAGACCGTATGGGCCAGGGCCGCTCCTTTGAGCAGGACGACGGGGAATCCTTTTTCGTCGAGCGCAGCCAGGAGCTCCCGCAGCTTGCGGAAGCGCAGGTGATTTTCGGCGGCGACGAGATATTGTTCAGGTTTGAGCAGGGCGGCCAGCTCGGGGTAGTAGGCATCGGCATAGGGAGCGGCGAAGGCGCCCAGCTGATTGTCAATCAGCCAGGCGGCGAGGGGAGCGGGGTCGGCCGGTTCCCGGCCTGAGGGGGGCGCGGACCCGGCCGTCAGGCCGCGGAGAAATTCAAGGTAAGCGGCCGGCGGCAACAGGGTGCCGCTGTCTGTTTTAAGAGCGATCGCCATATCCGGATTCATTCACGAGCGGTCCGGACCACCTGATACTCCGGAACCAGCTGTCCCAGTATATCGTAAATGAGGCCATCATTCCCATCGTAGGCGGCCATGGAGAGCTGGTTGATATCATCCTCCAGATTCTCCGGCACGAGCGAGCCGGCGTTTTTGGCGATGAAGATTTTTTCGTGGCTGGTGCGCCGGTGATTTTCCCCGTCGACGAACAGCTCTTCGAAGAGCTTCTCGCCGGGACGAACCCCCGTGAAGACGATATCGATATCCCGGCCAACTTCGAGACCGGAGAGCTGGATCAGATCGCGGGCCAGGTCGACAATTCGGACCGGCTGCCCCATGTCGAGGACGAACACCTCACCGCCCACCCCCTGAACGCGGGCCTGCAGGACGAGCTGGACCGCCTCGGGGATGGTCATGAAGTAGCGGGTCATCTCCGGATGGGTGACGGTGACCGGCCCACCGCGGGCGATCTGGTTCTTGAAGGTCAGGACGACGCTGCCCCGGCTGCCGAGGACATTGCCAAAACGGACGGCGGCGTACGGCCGGCCGCTGCGGCGGGCGGCCTGGTGGACGAGCAGCTCGGCCACCCGCTTCGTGACCCCCATGATGCTCGTCGGGTTGACCGCCTTATCGGTGGAGATCATGATGAAGCTCTCCGTACCGGTGGCCAGGGATGCCTCGAGGAGGTTGCGCGTCCCGAGAATATTGTTGGTCACGGCGTCGGCGACGTTGAGCTCCATCAGGGGGACGTGCTTATGGGCGGCCGCGTGAAAGACGATTTCGGGGTGGTGCTTTTCAAAGACCGAGAAGAGCCGGTCGGGGAAGCGGATATCGGCGATGACGGGAATCAGCCCAACCGCGGGCAGGTTCAGGTGGCGCAGCTCCTGGAGAATCGTAAAGATCGAGTTTTCGCCGTGGCCGAGCAGGATGAGCTGGGCGGGCTGGTTGCGGATGATCTGCCGGCAGAGCTCCGAGCCGATTGAGCCGCCGGCCCCCGTGACGAGCACCCGCTTGCCCTGCAGGCTGGCCTGGATGGCCGAGGTGTCGGTTTTGACCGGCTCCCGGCGAAGGAGATCTTCGATTTCGACGCTGCGCAGCTGGTTGACGGTGACTGAGCCGTCGATCAGCTCAAAGATACCGGGGATGATTTTGGTTTTGACGCCGGCGGTTTCACAGATCTGGACGATTTCTCGGATCTCCCGGCCGCTGGCCGTGGGCATGGCGATGATGATCGTTTTGATCCCATGAAAGCGGGTCAGGGAGGGGATTTCTCGCCGGCCGCCCAGAACGGGGATGCCGAGGATCTGCATATTGTGCTTCAAGGAATCGTCGTCAAAGAAGCAGGCGATTTCCAGCCCAAGGTGGGGGTTGTGCTTCAGCTCGCGAGCGATCATGACGCCGGCGTCCCCGGCCCCCATGATGCCGATTTTTTCCCGGGCCTGGTGTTTATCATTCGACAGCCGCTGGTAATGCCGGTGGCTGGAAAAGCGGATCAGCAGGCGGGGGCCGGCCGTGACGACGACCAGGAACAAAAAAGAAATGAGGGGAACCGACCGGGGGAAGATCGTCTGGATCGGCAGCAGCCAGACGAGGCTCAGTGTGATCACCGTGGCGCCGCTGACGGCCAGGAAGGCCGAGACCAGGAGGGAGCCCAGCTCTTCGATTGAGGCATAGTACCAGTGGCGGGCATAGAGCCCCAGCTGCCAGAACAGGAAACAGGTCAGGATGACCGAGGCGATCGCCAGGATCGAGAAGCCCCACCAGTAGTCCTTCAGATTGAGCGTATCGAGCCGGGTGAGATAGCTCAGATAGACGGCCAGAGGGATCAGCAGGACGTCGGAGGCCAGGAAATAGCGATTTCTCAAGGGATAGAGCATGATAATGATTCCGTTAAATTCAAGACTGCTGGCCGCCGGCCAGCCGATCCACCGGCTGCCGCTCGACGTGGTTGACATACAGCAGCAGCCCTAGAGCCAGGACAATAATTGAAATAAATGAAAGCCAGAGGGACGGCACGACCTTCATCTGGAGGCCAACCGCCACACCCACACCCCAGATCGCCAGCGCCCCGTAGAGCGTGGTCACCCAGGCGTGAGAAAGTCCCCGGATGATCAGCCGCTGGTAGAGGTGGCCGCGGTGGGGGCGGAAGATATTTTCGCGACGCCAGAGCCGGAGGAGCAGGGTCAGCGACGTATCAAACAGGATGGGCCAGAGAAACAGGGCGGCCGCCAGGAGCAGCCCCCAGGCGCCGCCAGGGGTCCCGGCGCCGGCCGTCTCTGACAGGATAAGCGGGAACGCGGCCAGGGTAAAGCCCAGAAAGGCGCTGCCGGCATCGCCCATGAAAATCGAGGCCGGGGACCAGTTGTGGGCGAGAAAGCCGACGAGCGCGGCCAGGAGAACGAGGCCGGTCCAGAAGACAAAGTCGCTGCCGGCCAGCCGGCCGACGATCAGCCAGCCGGCGGCGGCCGCGGCTCCCTGGAGACCGGCCATACCGTCGATGCCGTCCATGAAATTGACGGCGTTGGTCAGCCCGACGATCCAGACCAGGCCGATGACACCCCCGACCAGACCGCCTCCCGGACCGAGGCCGGGGACGGCCGGGGCACCCAGGGTCGCGAGCAGCAGCAGCGCGGCCGCGGCATGGACGAGGAAGCGGGCGCCTGACGGGAGCGGGTGCCGATCGTCCCACCAGCTGACGGCGGTGATGAGCAGGGCCGCGGCCGCGTAGCCGAGCAGGGGGAGCTGCCGGGTGGTCAGGGCGATTCCGGCTGCGGCGAGGAGCGTCAGCGCCGCAAAGACCACCCCGGCGCTGCTGGGGGTCGGGCTGGCATGGGAGCTGCGCTCATTGGGGATGTCGAGCAGCCGCTGCCGGCGCGCCCAGCGGGCGAACAGCCCCACGCCGCCGTAAGAAACGGCCAGGGTCAGGGTAAATGCCGCGATCCAGATCATCCAGTCGTTCATTCGGGCAGCAGACCGTCCGCGACGGCGCGCCAGCCTTCCCGCAGGGAAACGGCGGGTTGAAAACCGAGCTCCGTCTGAAGTTTTTCGCCGCTGACGGCGATATCCTCGAGCAGTTTTTCGATGGTGAAGCGGCCAACCGGGGGATTTTTCCGGCCGAGCGCGCGAAAAGGGAATTCGACCAGCCGGCCGGCCGCATGAGCCAGCGGCGCGGGGATCACCAGCGGTGGGCGGTTCCGCCGCACGGCGGCGTAGAGGGCTTCCTCGATCGTCCGCATGGTGTGAATCTGGCCGTCGGTCACGTTGTAAATTTCCCCTTTGGCCCGCGGCTGCCGCAGGACGCAGTCCACCGCCGCCGCAAGATCCTCGTCAAAGATAAGTGTACGTCGATTCTGGCCGGCTCCGATGGGAATATAGTACCCTCGCGCGGCCGCTTTCAGGAGGCGGCGGTAGTTCCCTTTCATGCGGCGGCCGTAGACGGCGGCCGGGCGGAGGACTGTCGCCAGCGGCCGGCCGGCCGCGTCCCGCAGCCCCAGGGCGATCGCCTCGCCGGCTGCCTTGGTCTCGGCGTAGAGCCCGGTGGGGCGCGGGGAAGACTCCTCGGTGAAGACCTGCCGGCCGTCGCCCGGTCCGTAAACATTGATGGTGCTGAAAAAGACCAGGTGGGCGACCCCGTTGGCCCGGCAGGCCTCGACGAGATGGTGAACCCCATCGACATTGACCCGCCGGTAGGCGGCGTCCAGATCCGCCCCCGGCCGGTTGACGTGGAGCCGGGCGGCCAGGTGGACGACGGCGTCGACCCCGGCCGTCGCCCGCAGCAGATCGGCCGGTTCGGTCACGTCGCCGGCGACCCCTGCGACCCCTGCCGGCAGGCGAGCCGCCTGTTCCGGGCGGCGGATGAGGGCGCGCAGCGCAAAACCCCGGCCGGCCAGCCGCTCCAGGAGGGCCGGGCCGACCGCTCCGGTGGCGCCGGTGACGAGAACGGTTGGCCCGGTTTCAACCATCGCGCCCCGCGTGTCCGTTCAGCGAATGGAAGAGGCGGGCGTATTGGGCCGTGACAGCCGGGCGGGAATGGGTTTCGATGACGTAGCGGTAGCCGCTCTGGCCGCGGGCGCGCGCAGCCGCCCGGTCGGCGGCGGCCGATGCGATGGCTTCGGCCAGCGCGGTGGGATTGTCCGGCTCGACCGCCCAGCCGCAGCCGGCCGTCTGGACGACATCTTCTAACTCCGAATCGGGATCGGCTGAGGCGATGACCGGCCGGGCGGCGGCCATGATCGTGTAGATTTTCGAGGGAAAGGTCTCCTGGGCTGTCCCCTTTTTCAGGGGGACGAGGCAGAGATCGCTGGCGGCATAGAGCTCGGGCACGAGCGAGCGCTTCTGGTAGGGCAGCAGCGTGACATTTTGCGGGCGGCGGGCGGCGAGCTGTTCTTCGAGCCAGCCCCGCCGGGTGCCGTCGCCGACGATGAGAAAGTGAATGTCGGGCCGATCTTCCAGCCGGCCGGCCGCGGCCAGGATCGTCTCAAAGCCCTGGGTCAGGCCGATATTGCCGGCGTAGAGGACAACGAAGCGGCCGTCGAGGTCGTGGGCGGCGGAAAAGCCGTTCTGGCGCTCTCCCGGCCGGATAAAGTCGGTGTCGACGAAGTTGGGAATGACGGCCAGCTTTCGTTCCGGCACCCCCTTGGCCAGGAGCCGCTGGCGGAAGCGCTCGGAGATGACGGTGATCAGCGAGGCGCGCCGGTAGATGAACGCTTCCAGCCGCTCCAGCAGTCGGATGGCCCTTCTGTTTTTGAGCAGGCCCAGGCTGACGGCCACGTCGGGGTAGATTTCCTGGACGTTGTAGACGAACGGCGCCCGCTTGAAGAGGCGCAGGATCCAGCCGCTGAGGCCGATGGTCAGCGGGGGCGAGGGGACGAAGAGGACGTCGACCCGGCGCAGAAGAAAGAGGCCGGCCAGGGTGCTGATGAGGTGGAAGCGCAGGTAGTCGAGCAGGCGCGCCCCGACCCGGTCCCCTTTCTGGGGGATGGCCGCGTGGTAAACCGGGATGCCGTGGTAGCGGCTTTCGTAGAGGAGCCCTCCCCAGCGCCGGCGCAGCGGCTGCCGGCCGCGCGCTTCGGCGTCGACATTGTAGTGGGGGGTGGTAGTCAGGACGGAGACCTGGTGTCCCTGCGCCTGGAGCTCCAGGGCGAGTTCACTCATCAGGATGGAGGTGGAAACGCCGTCGGGGGCGAAGACCAGGGTTAAGAAGCAGACGTGAGCCATAATGAATCAAGCAATCGGTCGGAGATCCAGGGGCGGCCGGGCACGCGGTTAAATCGCCTTGTTTCGGCAGCGCCTGAGATACTCCTGTGTTTTTATGTCAATTAAAAATTCGTAGTAACTGCGCAGCAAGCAGTAATAGAGGCCGGCCCGTCCATCGAGGAAACCAAGCCGCCCAAAATAGAGGTATAAAAAAACAATCAGGGGCCGGAAAGGGAGTCTGAAGGCCAGCTGCTTGAGAAATCGGCGGCGGGCGACCTCGCTGCCCCCCCAGAAATCTGACCAGGTCTGCGGCTTTTCGAGGGCCTTTAATTTCTCGGCCGCTTCCATTGAGGAATAAAGATTGTGCTTCTCGACCCAGGCGGCGATTCCCTTATTGAAAGTGTAGTGCAGAAAATGTTGCCGCAGCCGGCCTTCGGGGCCGTCCACATGGTAGGTCAGGTTGATCGCCCGGTCGAATGTTAATTTTTCGGGCCGAAAGAGGCGCACAACCCAGGTGGGGTACAGACTGCTGCGGCGAATCCACCGTCCCATGAACATCACCTTAAAACGGACCCGGAAGGCGGCCGCATCCTGGTTGGGATCGGCGACGACGGCCAGCAACTCATCCCGCAGTTCAGGGGGCGTGACCTCATCTGCATCCGGATTGTAGACCCAGGCGTATTTGAAATTGACCAGGAGGGAGGCCTCGCGCTGCGCCCGCTCATTATCGAACGCGCGCTGGAACACCCGGGCACCGGCCGCCCTGGCGATCTCGACTGTGCGATCGGTGCTGAACGAATCGAAGACGACGATGTCATCACTCCAATTCACCGAGTCCAGGCAGGCCGGCAGGTTGGTTTCTTCGTTGAGGGTCAGGATTAAGACCGAAATACTCATGGGCTATGGGCAAAAAATGAAACACAACTCCGAAATCCGCCCTAATTCGCTTACTGCAGTTCTCGTTTGCGAATGAATTGGGCCGGATTACCGCCGACAACCGTCCACGGTTCAACATCTTTAAAAACCGCCGCCCGCGCCCCGACGACGGCGCCTTCCCCGATGGTCACTCCCGGCCCAACAAAAACATCGGTCGTGACCCAGGCCCCGGCTTCCAACACAATCGGCCCGGTAATCAGGCGCATGTGGGGATCCGTGATGTCGTGGGAGGCAGTGCAGAGATAGCTGTACTGGCTGACGGTGGCATGGGGGCCAATCACCACCCGGTCAACCGAGTAGCAGATGGCGTGATGGCTGAGACAGCTGTGATCGGACATCTCCAGGTTCCAGGGCGCCCAGATCGTGGCGGTTGGATAGATGGAACAATTGCGGCCGATCGAAGCCCCAAACAGCCGCAGCAAAAAGCCCCGCCATCGATGAAACGGGATAGGGGACGGGCGAAAGAGCAGGAGCCAGACCCCGCCCCAGATCAACCGGCGCAGCCGGTGGCCCACAGAAAACGAGCTTTTATAGCCGGAGACGTCGACGATTTTGCGTGGTGAAGAAGCGGTCATGGAACCACCATCATCCCGAAACAGGTCATCCATTCCTTCAGGAGCCGGCGAGGAGTTCATTATCAACTTCCAATGGCCGGGCCAGGATGCGGGAGTAGGTTTCATACAATTTACGGCCAACCTGATCGAGCGAAAAATAATCGACGGCCGCCTGCCGCCCCCGTGCGCCCATCGCCTGCCGTTCATACGGATCATTCACGAGCTGCCGCAAAGCATCGACTAATGGGTCGACCGCGTTGGTGGGAACGACCAGCCCGGCGGATGTTTTCAACACCACATCGTGAAGGGCGACACCATCAGTCGTGACGATCGGCACGCCGGCCGCCATCGCTTCGACGAGAACCACCCCAAAATTCTCGGAGTAAGACGGGAGGACAAAAATATCCGCTCCAGTCCACAGGGCTGATTTGCGCTCGCCATCGACAAAACCGACCCAAGAAACAGCGTTTTGCAGGCCGAGCTGTTCCGCCTGATTTTTTAGATCCTGCACATAGGCCCCCTCCCCTTCGCCCGCGATGACAAGCCGCAGATGATCATTTTCCCTGATTAATTCCTGAAAGGCCTGCAGCAGAAGTTCAACCCCTTTCACGGGATTAATTCGGGAGAGAAAAAGGATAATCGTTCGATCATTCTTAACCAGAAACGGTTCTTCGGACCGTTTTGACGCGGCGGCGGGCCTGGGCGGCGGCATATCAAAGCCCAGGGGAAGGATGAAATCTCTGAGCGGCAGCCCGAGATCAGCTGCCTGCTCCTTTTCATCCGGCGTCGTGAAATGAACCCCGGCCGCATCGCGCAGCAGGGGTCCCTCGATCAGGTGAATCGATCCTCTTTTGAGCCGCGGCCGGCGTTGATCCCGCCCCCAGCGGTTGAGCATTCCGGCCGTGCGAAAAATATATGGAACCCCTTTGTGCCGGGCGACGAATCCGGCCGCGATCGAAGGAAACGAGTAAAGGGAATGGATGTGAAGCAGATCGTAATCGGTGACATGGCGCCACAACCAGTTCAACAGCGGGAGGGAAACCGTGTAAAAGCGGGTCTGGTAGGGAAAATAGTGAACTGTAAAGCCATTCTGAATAAAGGGCTTGCCATAGGGGACGTCAAATCGGGCATCAGGCCCGTGATCATCCGTTGTCAGCAGTTCGACTGTCACCCCAAAAGGCCGGATCGCTTCCATGAGGTTCCATACCGCCTGGCTGGGGCCTCCTCGCCTGGGACTGATCGAAGGAATAACGTGCAGGATCTTCATCCCGCGCTCCCCTGCCAAAGGACCTGCTGTAGACCGAGCCAGTGATTAAGCATAAAAATCGCCCAGACGCGGCTCCAGCTGACCCGCCCGGTTAAAAACTGTCCCCAGAGTGTTCGAACGCCGGCGGCGTCGAACAGAGGGGAGAGTCCCTCCCCGCTTTCGAGAACGGCGCGCAGCCGCTCGTGCATGATTTCCCGGAGCCAGAGTTCGAATGGGAAAGTAAACCCCTGTTTAGGGCGATGGACGATGGCGGGGGGAAGCGCTCCGTTGAGCGCCTTGGTCAGCAGGGGCTTCGGGGTTTCCGCGTCAAGTTTGTAACGGCCGGGAATGGCCAGCAGAGCTTCTACCAGGCGGTGATCGATGAGCGGGACCCGCACCTCAAGCGCGTGGGCCATGCTCATCTGGTCAGTGTCGCGCAGGAGGGTGCTGAGCATGTAGGTTTGCAACTCCAGAGCAGAAGCCCGGTTGATTGGATCGGTGGCGGCCGTCTGGTAAGTCAGTTGTTCATGCCGGCTGCCCCAATCCCCCGCCAGCCCAGCGTCCCTGCGCCAATCCCCGACAAGCAGCCGGTTGATCTGCTGCGGATTAAAGAGCTGTCGGCTCAAAAAATAGGGGTGGCTGCGCGTGACCAGCAGGTCGGACGCCCGCCGGATCCGCTCGCCGGAGGCCAGGGCGCCCAGCAGACCGGCCGCCGCCCGACGCAGCGCGGCCGGGACGAATGCGAGCATCTGGGCGGCCCGTTCAAACTGAAGCGGCCGGACATAACCGCTGTAGCCGCCGAAGAGTTCATCCCCCCCAACCCCGGAAAGGGCGACGGTGATGCCGGCCTGCCGGGTCAGGCGCGAGACGAAGTAGCTGTTTAGCCCGTCGATTGACGGCTGGTCATAGGCGGCCAGGGCCATGTCGAGATCGGCCCGGACCCGATCCCCGGACAGCTCCAGCTCGGTGTGGCGGGTGCCAAAGCTCTCGGCGACCTGCCGGGCGAAGACCCGTTCGTCGAAATCTACTTCGTCAAAGACGATGCTGAAGGTACGGACGTCCTCTCGCGCCTCTTTCATCAGGGCGACGATGGCGGAGCTGTCGATCCCTCCGCTGAGAAAGGCGCCCACCGGCACATCGGACACCAGCTGGCTGCTGACGGCATCGGCCAGGAGGTGGCGGATGTGTGAGAGGTCAGGCGATCTGTCATCGCCCTCCTGGCGGGCCGGCGCCGGGTTCCAGAAGCGATCGATCTGCGGTGGCCGGCCGGTCCCCGGCTGCCAGCAGAGCCGTCCGCCGGGTGGCAGCGAGCGCACGCCGTCGATCATCGTCTGCGGT
>JBFFZG010000044.1:0-20966 GCA_041568735.1 Promineifilaceae bacterium (SeqCode) | reverse complement strand
GGCCAGCGGCCACAGGGCCCCGATGTTGAATCCAAGGATATTTCCGCCGACAAAGAGAAGGGGGATCATGCCCCAGATGAGCATTATCGCCACCCGGGAGGAGACCCGCCCATCCCTTTGATAGAGATTGTAGGCCATCATCCCGAGGTAGACCGCCGGCAGGAGGCCGACCAGCCACCAGGCGCTGTGCCCCAGGATAGTCACCCCGGTAGCGCCGAGAAAGAGGATCGTGCCCAGGAAGACCAGAAAGAGGCCGGAAATAACCGGCTGCCCGGTCTCACACGCGGGAAAAAACTGGCTGTCACTGTTACCCATCTCGTCGTATTTTTCTTTCTGCATCATTTTCCTCCAGTCTATTTGTGGTCGCCCGTTTGAGGGACCCGTTCGTTTAGTTACAGCCCCAGGTTAAGCCAAAATCGGCCCGCTGTAACCAGCCGGCCGAATGAATTTGAGCCGACGGGAAGTGGATCGCCGGTTCGACCGTTGGGCCGGCCTGGATCAACCGATCGGTTGACTGCCGGGCTGGTGCGGCCCGAAGAATTTTCTTCCGGATGAGGACGTGATACATTCCCGAGTATGAAAATTCGAGCAGAAAGGCCGGCAGACACGGCCGCTATCCGGGCGGTCAACATTGAGGCCTTTGGCCGGGCCTTAGAGGCCGACCTGATCGATTCTCTGCGGGTCAGCGGCGTCCCGATTCTCTCGCTCGTGGCAGAAAGCGGGGCGGAAATCGTCGGGCATATCCTGTTTACGCCGGTGCGGGTCGACGACGGATCTGGAGGCTGGCCGGCCACCGCCCTGGGGCCGATGGCGGTCCGGCCAGACAGGCAGCAGCAGGGGATTGGCTCGGCCCTCGTCCGGAATGGCCTGGAGATCTGCGCGCGGCAGGGTGATGAAATCGTCTTTGTCCTCGGCCACCCGGCGTTCTATCCCCGCTTTGGCTTCAAACCGGCCGCGCCGCTGGGGCTGCTCTGGGAGCACCCGGTTCCGGAGCCGGTATTCATGGTCCTGGAGCTGGCCGGGGGAGCGCTCGCCGGCCGGACCGGCATCGTGCGCTATCATCCGGCTTTCAACGGGGTTTAGCGGGATTCGCGCGGCAGGAAAAAAGCGGTGCCGGCGGCCAGGAAGGGGAGAACGGCCAGCCCCTGGAGAGCGGTCATCAAGCCGATCTGATCGGCGATGACGCCGATGATGGTGCTGCCAATGGACCCGCTGAAAAACATGAAGCCGAGAACAAGACCGGAGGCGAACGCCTGCCGCCCGGGGAGCATACTCTGCACTTTGAGGACGAGGAGGCTGTGCGGCATCCCGCTGAAAAAGCCGCTGCCGATGAGCAGCGCGGCCTGCAGGGCGCCGACCGCCGGCAGGGCGAAATAAATCGGTACCGAGGCCAGGAACAGGGCGCCAATGATGACCCGGCGCGGCCGGTAGCGATCGGCCAGCCAGCCCCCCGCGTAGCCGCCAACCGCCGATCCCAGCATGAACAGGCCGGAGAGCAGACCGATGTAGTCGAGCTCGTAATCGAGTTCGGCAAACAGTTTGGGCATGTAGGTCAGGAAGGTGACGCCAACCGTGCTGTAGCCGAAAGTCGTCAGCCCCAGGGCGGCCGCCCGGGTGATTCGCCGGCGCGTCCAGGCCTTCCGCGGCTGAGCCGTCTGTGCCCGGTCCACGGTGGGGATGGACGGACCAGATGGGTGCCGGTCATTCGTCACCCACTGCCAGCTCGAGACCAGCGCGATCACGGCCATGACCGGCAGCGCAATATAGCCGGGGAAGCCGAAGTTGTCGAGCAGCCAGCCGGCCAGCAGGGGGCCGAAAAAAATGCCCATCTGGCCAAAGAGGAAAAAGACGGCCGTCGATTGATTGCGGTTGGTCGTCGGGCTCTGCGTGGCTACCATCGTGCCGGATGGATGAAAGGCGCCCGAGCCGATCCCCATGGCCGTGATGGCGATGAGCGCCGGCCAGCCGCCGCTGAGCGCCGTCAGCGAGCCGAGGGAGATCATCCAGGCGATCCCACCGACGACGAGCCAGCGCGGGCCGACTCGGTCCGCCAACCAGCCGAAAACCGGCTGCATGAGCGCGTTCCCGATGTTATAGACCATCAGGGCGACGCCGACGCCGGTGTTGCTGATACCCAGGCTGATGGCCAGCAGGGCAATGATCAGATTGCGGCTGCTGTTCAGAATGTCGACGAAGAGGTGGGTGATGCCGACCGCCCAGTAATCGCGCTGTTGGGGGAGGGTTCGCAGAACGGTTGCCATGAAATTCCGGGGGGTCGATTCCTGGTCCAGGTCGAGAGAATGATTCCAGGCGGCCGACCGCGCCGTTCCCGGTACAGGGCCGGGTCATGGCACGGCCGCCATCCGACCTTAAACCGGGATTCTAATCAACCCGCCGAAAATCGTCACCGGATTGGGTCAATTGCGCCAGCGCCTCAACGTAAATCTGATAATCGGCAGAGGAAAAGAGCACCCAGGTGATCTCGGCCAGTCCGGTCCCCACCTCAATGTGGTGGATGGCCGCCCGCAGGGCGATCGGCGCGGCTTCCCGAATGGGAAAGCCGTAGGCACCCGTGCTCAAGGAGGGGAAGGCGATCGTTTTCAGCTCCAGGTCGTCGGCTCGCTGCAGGCTGGCGTGATAGGCTGAGCCGAGCAGCTCCCGCTCGCGATGGCCGCCCCCCTGCCAGATCGGACCGACGGCGTGGATGACGTGGCGGGCCGGCAGGCGACCGGCCGTGGTGACGACGGCGCTGCCGGTCGGGCAGCCGCCGATCTTCCGGCATTCGGCCATGATGGCCGGTCCACCGGCCCGGTGGATCGCCCCGTCGACACCGCCGCCGCCGCGCAGCGCGCTGTTGGCCGCATTGACGATGGCGTCGGCGGCCACGGTGGTGATGTCCCCCTGAACGAGGCCGATTGTCGTATGGAAAAACAGAACTTTCATGAGCCGCCTCCGAAGCAGTTTACAGACGGAGCAAAACGAGGTGAAGGGACCGGCCTTCAGGTGACGATCGCCAGCAGCAGATTCCCGAGGCGGTCGATTTCCCCTGTCCAGCCCGGCGGGATCACGGTGGTCGTATCGTATTGAAAGACGACTGCCGGACCGCCGATCCGGTGGCCCGGGCGCAGCCTCTCTCGATCGTAGAGGCGGGTCTCCGTCGCCCGGCCGTCGAACCAGGCGGCCTTGCGGCCGATTTCGGCGGCTGATACCGGGTCGCCGGCCGGCTCGAGAAGGGGAAGCGCGGGCGGTGTGCCCGGCCGCTCCGCCAACAGGCGAATCGTAACCAGTTCGACGGCCTCCGCTTCCAGGGCATACCCGTAGCGGCGCCGATGGGCTTCGTGAAAGAGCGCGGCCAGGCCAGGGCCGGGTTCCTCCGGTTCGTTGAGCCGCAGCGCCAGCTCGTGCGACTGCCCCCGGTAGCGCATATCGACCCCGAGCTGGAGCGCCAGGCTGCCGGTGTCGTGCCCTTCGGCGGCCATTTCGGCCAGGGCCCGCTCCCGGAGGGGGGCGAAATGGGCCGCCAGCCAGGGGGTGGTGATCTGATCACTGGCGCTCAGGGTGCGCAGGATCGTCTGCGAATAATCCTTGGCCGGATCGGCTACCAGCATGCCGAGAGCGGAGAGGACTCCGGGGATCGGTGGGATCAGCACGCGCGGGATGCGCAGGTTAGCCGCCAGCTCACAGGCATGCAGCGGGCCGGCCCCGCCGAATGGGATGAGGGTGAACGCTCTCGGATCAAATCCCCTCTCCACCGAAATTTTGCGGATGGCCCGCTCCATGTGGGCATTGGCCACCTGGATCACCCCCCAGGCGGCTGCCTCCGGGGAGGAAACTTTCATGTTCGCCGCCAGGCCGGCCAGGGCAGCCCGGGCCGCGGCCCGGTTCAGACGCATCTGGCCGCCGAGAAAATGGTCGGCATCGAGCCGGCCGAGGACGAGATTGGCATCGGTTACGGTGACCCGGCTCAGCCGGTCGCCGGCCGGATCGTCTCCTTTGCCGGGAACGACCGCCGGCCGCGGATAACAGGCCGGACCCGGATCGGCGCCGGCGCTCTCCGGGCCGACCTGCAAAGCACCGCCGGCGTCGACTGAGGCCAGGCTGCCTCCGCCAGCCCCCACGGTGTGAATGTCGATGATGGGCAGGCGCAGGGGAAGGCCGGCGATTTCGCCGTGACTGGTCGTCGGCAGCCGGCCAGGGCAGAGGGCGACATCTGTGCTGGTCCCCCCCATATCAAACGTGATGATGTGGTCAAAACCAGCCTGCCCGGCGATGAACCGGGCGCCGACCACGCCGCCGGCCGGTCCCGAAAGGGCGGTGCGGGCCGCCTGGGCGCCGGCGGTAGCGGCGCTGATCAGGCCGCCGTTGCTCTGCATGATGCTGAGGGAGCGGCGGCCGATCTGCCGGTCGAGCCGGCGCAGGTAGCGGCTCATCAGCGGGGCGACGTAGGCATTGAGCACGGTGGTGGCCGTCCGCTCGTATTCCCGATATTCGGGCAGGATTTCGGTCGACAGCGAGAGATAAAGCGGCCGCTCCTCCGGCTCGGTTTCAGCTGCCCCTGCCTGGAGAACGGCGGCGATCTGTCGTTCATGATCCGGCCGCAGGTACGAGAAGAGGAGGCAGACGGCCACGGATTCGATCGCTTCGCCGGCGATGGCGGCCAGGATCGGCTCCAGGTCGGATTCCTGGAGAGGAGTCAGAATTTCACCCTCGGCTGACACCCGTTCGGAAACTTCGAAGCGCCACCGGTCGGGAATCAGGGGGGCGGCCTTGCGCGCGACGAGGGCGTAGATATCCGGCCGGTTTTGCCGGCCGATGGCCAGCACATCGCCAAATCCCCGGGTGGTGATCAGGGCGGTGCGGGCGCCGCGCCGCTCGAGGATGGCATTGGTGGCCACCGTGCTGCCGTGAATAACGGCCGTTTCTTCGGGAACGGCCATGGCCACCAGCCCGTGCAGGATCGAGCGGGATGGGTCATCCGGGGTGCTTCGCTCTTTGAAAATGTGCAGCCGGCCGCCGGCATTCAGCCAGACGAAGTCGGTGAAAGTGCCGCCGGTATCGATGCCGATTTTCATCATGGTTCTATTTTGCCCGGATCGGTGATTTCGACCACCCCGAACGTCCAGATAACGGACGACAGGGGGAGGGTCAGAGTGATTAAGGCGATTTCGCAGAGGTTGAGAAAGAAAGAGGGCCAGCCCGAAGCCGGCCCGACCTGCCCGCCCAGAGCGAGGACCAGCCGATTCAGGACGAACGCGGCGGCTGGGGGGAGCAGCCCGACCAGAAACAGAAGGAAAACGGAAGACGCGTGGTGGCGCATCTGAAGCAGCGCGGTGCGGGCCGACCGGCGGACGGGGCTTTCAGAAAGGACCAACGCCCGCAGGGCCAGAGGGCGCCAGACGGCGGTGAAAAAACTGGCCGGCAGCAGGAGCAGCAGCAGGGGCAGCACGCACAGAACGGCCGGAACCAAAATGGTTAATGCCGATTCCAGATCGGTGCCCTGGCGCCAGGCGGCCAGGATCAGGGCTGCAGAAGGAATCATAAGAATCAGCATGAAGAGGCAAAAAAGGGGGAAAAAGACGAGCGTATCCAGCAGGATGATCGGCACCAGCCAGCGCCAGCCGGCCCGGAGCCCTGCCGCCAGATCGACCGGCTGGCCGGAAAGGAGGCGGCCGGCCAGGACGATCAATCCCCCTTCCGCGATGGTGCCGGCCAGCCAGATGCCGAGGAGTCCCGCAGAGGCCAGGGTCAGAGTGGTAAAGACGGCCGGCAGATCGTTCATCCAGGAGGCGAGGTCCGGCAGCGAGAATGCCCCTCCCGGCCGCTGGCCGGCCGGCAGGTCGGGCGCCAGGCTCAGGAGAAAAGCCGGCAGCCAGACCCGAACCGATGCCGCCAGGAATCCAAGGAGAAAAAAAGCCGGGTGTCTGACGGCCTCCCGCATAAATCCCGGCAGGGCGGCCAGGAGGTGCCGGTCGGTATTCAATTCAGCCTCTCAGATTTCGGACGGGCCCTTCGGAGCCGGCATCAGGCCGGCCAGCTCGAGATAAGCCAGCGTAAAGGTGGTCGACCGGTAGCTGATCCAGACCGCATGGATGGCCGAGTTCAGGATCGCCGCGGCGAGAATGCCCATTCCGAGCACGACATACTGCCAGGCGGCGGGAAAATCGCCCTGGATGGCGGTGACGAAGAGCGGGCCTCCAGTCGCGATCAAAATGGGCAGCACGATGACGCCTACCAGAAAGGCGATGAGGATGCCAACCACGACGTAGATCAGGGCCAGCAGGAGAATTTCCCCCGGCTGACGGCGCAGCAGCTCCCAGGCCTGGCGGATGCTGTCCAGGACACCCTGGTCCTGCAGAGCGATGCCACGCTGGCTGATGGGAATCAGGAGCGAAATAAATAAGGTATAGGGACCCAGCACGCAGGTCGCGCACAGGACGAGGGAGATCATCGTCCCGATACCGGCCGGAAATTGACCGGGCTGACTGCTGACGGAATAAATGAAAGTTATGGCGCCGGCCACAAAAATGGCGAAGGCAGCTATATTCGGCAGTCCCAGCAGCAGCCGCACCCCCCAGAAACGCAGCAGATGCGGCCAGCCGCTGCTCATCGCCCGGGTAAAGCCCGTAGGCCGGCCGGATTCAATTTCAACCACGGCGTGAATCAGGCCGCCCTCGGCCGCCAGCCGCACAAAATAAAAGACGATGGTGAACAGGGCGACGCAGCCGATCAGAATCGCGAGGCCGATGAGGATGTTCTGGACCATCGTCGGGATCACCGCCGGCATCTCGCCCTGGCCGAGCGATTCAATAAAACGCTCCAGTTCGGCTTCAATACCGGGACGCCCCGGTCCACCAGAGGGGAAGGAAGTGGAAAAATTGCTCTGGCTGCGGCTGCTGCCGCTGCCACCTCCCAGCGCGGCCAGGAAACCGAGCGCCCAGAGAAATTTGTGGGTCCAGACGATTGTCCAGCCCCGTTTAAAGATGTGATTGTAATCCACGGTCAGACTCCTTTGTGGGGGAGGATCGACCTACTCCCATTCGATGGTACCGGGTGGCTTGGAGGTGATGTCGTAGACGACGCGGTTGATGCCGGCCACCTCATTGACGATGCGCCGGCTGACCCGGGCCAGCAGCTCGCCGTCGAGCCGGGCCCAGTCGGCCGTCATGAAATCGTCAGTCGTGACCGCCCGCAGGGCGACCACCTCTTCGTAGGTCCGGTTGTCCCCCATGACCCCGACCGACTTGACCGGCAGCAGGACGGCGAAGGCCTGGGCGGTGCCGTTCCGCATCAGGCCGGCCGCCCACAGCTCGCTCGTGAATATGTGGTCGGCCCGGCGCAGCTTTTCCAGCCGCGGCCAGGTAATTTCACCGAGGCAGCGGATCGCCAGGCCCGGTCCGGGAAACGGATGTCGCCAGACGATCTCATCCGGCAGGCCGAGCGCCGTGCCGATCCGGCGCACTTCGTCCTTGAAGAGATAGCGCAGCGGTTCGACCAGCTGAAAATGCATGTCATCCGGCAGGCCGCCGACGTTGTGATGGGTTTTGATGGTCTGTGCTTCCGGCCGGTCGCTGGCCGCGCTTTCGATGACGTCGGGATAGATGGTGCCCTGGGCCAGGAATTCGATCTGCCCGAGCTTCTGGGCTTCCCTTTCAAAGATGCGGACGAATTTTTCCCCGATGATTTTCCGCTTGGTCTCGGGTTCGGTGACGCCGGCCAGGTCGTCGAGATATTCTTCGACGGCATTGACGGCGATCACTTTCATTCCCTGCTGAATTTGAAAGGTATCGATGACCTGGTCTGCTTCGCCCAGGCGCAGCAGGCCGTGGTCGACAAAAATGCTGGTCAGCTGGCCGCCAATCGCCCGGTGAATCAGGGCGCCGGCTACGGCGCTGTCGACGCCGCCGCTGAGGCCGAGAACGACCTGCCCACTCCCAACCTGAGCACGGATGGCGGCGATCTGTTCGTCGATGAAATTTTCTGGTGTCCAATCGGCCGCACAGCCGCAGATCCGGTGGACGAAATTGCTCAGCAAATGGCGTCCCTGGGGAGTGTGGACGACTTCTGGATGAAACTGGACGGTGTAGTAGCCCCGGGTTAGATCGGCCGCGGCCGCGAACGGGGCATTGGAAGAATGAGCCAGCGGCTGGAAGCCGTCGGGCAGCCGGTCGACTTTGTCCCCATGGCTCATCCAGACCTGCAGATCCCCATCCCCCTGAAGGTTGGCGAACAGCGGGATTTCCGGCCGGTCGATATGGATGCGGGCGTGGCCGTACTCCCGTTTGCTGCTGCTGGCGACCGCTCCGCCCAGCCGGTGGGCGAGCAGCTGCATACCGTAGCAGATTCCCAGCACCGGCAGGCCGCTCTGCAGAACGTAGTCCGGCAGGGTCGGGGCGCCGGTGTCATACACGCTGTTGGGTCCGCCGCTGAGAATGATGCCCTTCGGCCGGTGGCTCAGGACCCGCTCGGCCGGTGTGCGCCAGGAGAGCAGTTCGCAGTAGACGTTGGCCTCTCGCACGCGGCGGGCGATCAGCTGGCTGTATTGGGATCCGTAGTCGAGCACGATAATCGTATCGTGATGCATCATGAAGAGTTCCTCATTTCCGTTAACGGGTGCACTTGCTCTCTCCCGCCGCACCGAAGGACGATTCCTCCAGGTCGAACGAACCGGAAAGGATAGGCGGCAGGCAGGCCCCACCGCTGCCCCCGGAATAGTTCCTGGGAGTTATTAAACCGGCAAAAACTGTGACATCAGTCAGGGAAAACCATACGTATGGACTATAGGATTTCAATTTTTGTAATTGTATCATTGAATCGTTGGATCGGAACCGGATGTTTCGGGGGAGAGCCAGTCCCCGGCATCGTTTGAAAGTCAACTTTTCTGTGATAAGATGGGCCTGACCAGGTCGGTATGTGTTTGATATGGAAGAGGTTCACCTGGTTGATCCCATCGAGCCCAGAAAATTAGCTCCGGATCCAAATTTGGAAGAATTCCGGCCGTCCAGTCTGTCCGGCGTCGACATCCAGGTGAGTCGGCACGCGGCTCGACAGGGGTCCGGCGAGGAATAAGATCCGCAAGACGAGGTTTACGGTAAGCGCATGAAGGTACAGATGCCGGAGGAGAAAGTCACCCAATCTGAAAGACTGGCTGCTCTTTACCAGATCAGCATGCGCCTGGGGTCGACCCTCGACCTCCAGGAGCTGCTCGATCGGGTGATCGATGCGGTGATCCAATTAACCCATGCGGAACGCGGTTTTATCGTCCTGGTGGACGAATGGGGCCGATTGACAACGATGGCGGCGCGCAATGTGGACAGCCAGCCATTTGTCGACGACGAGATTCCCGTCAGCCGCACGATTGTGCAGCGCGTCGTCGCTACCGGGGAACCGATTCTCACGAGCAACGCCCAGGATGACGCCCGCTTCGCCGATCGCGCCAGCGTGATCGGCTACCAGTTTCGCTCGATCATGTGTGCGCCGCTCCGGGCGCGCGGGCGGATCAACGGGGCGATTTTTGTTGATAACCGCATGCTGGCCGGTGTTTTTGGAGAAAATGACCTGGAGCTCCTGTCGATGTTCGCCAACCAGACGGCGATGGCTATCGACAATGCCCGCCTTTTCCAGCAGACGGACCAGGCGCTGGCCCGTCGCGTCGAGGAGCTGGCATTATTCCAGCGGATCGACCGGGACCTGCATGAATCCCTGGACCTGGCCCAGACGCTCGATCTCGTGCTCGACTGGGCGATCCGTCTGACCAAGGCCGATGTCGGGGCGGTCGGTGTGATCGACGAAGATCAGCCGCTCATCGACGACGAGCCCCATGTCCGCCTCCTGGTTCGCACCGATGAACCGGACACGGCCGCCATTGAGTATCTCCTGGCGATGAACCACGCCTCGCTCGTTCAGGGGGTGAAAAGCAGACGGGCCGTCCAGCTCTACGATATCCCGGCCGAACAGAGCATTTTTGGCGATCTGGTGGCCGCCCAGCTGGTCGTCCCGGTGATACTCGATTACGAACCGATTGGCATCATCTTTCTAGAAACGAACAAGGTCACCCGTTTCCTCGAAGAAGATGTCGAATTTGCCAAGCGGCTGGCCGACCGGGCGGCGGTGGCCATCGGCAACTCGCGCCTGTATCAAAAGCTCAAGGACACGATCGAAGCCCGGTCGACTTTTGTTTCCTTGATGACGCATGAGCTGCGTCTGCCGCTGACTTCGATCCGGGGCTACGCCGACCTGCTTTCGAAAGAGCTCGTCGGCTCCCTGACCGAGCAGCAGCGAAGCTTTGTGGAAATCATCCGGCGCAATGTGATCCGGATGAACGAACTGCTCAGCAATCTGTCGGATATCAATCGTCTCGAGAGCAAGCGGCTCCCGTTTGATATCCAGCAGTTCGACTGGGCGACGGTTCTCGAGGAGCTTCTGGATTCGGTTCGAGACCGATTGGAGGAGAAACATCAGCAGTTGAAGTTTGATCGGCCGTCTGAGTCAGCGGCCGCAACTGGCGACCCCACGAGATGCGCGCAGGTCGTCGGTTTTCTCGTCGATAATGCTCATAAATACACCCCCGATGGGGGTGAAATTACTGTCCGCCTGGGGAGCCACCGGGCGGATGGCCAGCTGTATGTGCGGGTGGACGTCGAAGACAACGGGGTCGGTATGACGGATGATGATCGCCGTCGCGCCTTCCACCAGTTCTTTCGCTCGACTGATCCGCCCATACGCGAGCAAGTCGGTTGGGGGTTGGGTCTAACGGTGGCGCAGCGACTCTCCGAGGCGATGGGTGGTTATATCGCGCTGACCAGCACCCATGGCCAGGGGACGACCGCTTCCGTCTTCCTGCCGCGCGATTCTCAAATTTAAACCAGTGAGAATCGGCAGAGGAGTAGCAAATCATGGCAGAAATCATTGAAGGTCGAAAATTGTTGTTGAGTTATAACATGCGGCCGGATGCGGGCCAGGAATACTATCAGTTTGTCCTCGGCCGCTATATCCCGGTCATGCAGTCGATGGGGCTCGAAATGAGCGAGGCCTGGCAGACCGCCTATGGAAACGGGCCGGATCGGATGATCGGCTTTGTGGCCAGTGAAGAAGATGTGATGAAAGCGCTGCTCGATAACGAAACCTGGCAGGCGCTGAATTCGCAGCTTCTCAAGTACGTGACCGATTTTAATTTTAAGGTTATTCCTTACCGGCACGGCTTCCAGATTTAGAGCAGCTTTGCCTGGCAAGAACCTGGGGTGAGAGCGCTTTGCTTCCCGGCGCAGGCCGGGAAATCGATTCCGGGGACTTCAAGTGCAAATCCTGACGATTTAGCATCCTGCTGAATTGATGAATTCAAGACATCGTTTATTAATATACGATGCCTTCGGCCGCTGGCTGAGTCATCGTGTCCTGCTCGGGTTGATCGCCGTTTTTGCGGTTGTCATGGTCGACCTTTACTACCCGTTCTGGGGAGATTTTCGGCTGGTCGCCTGGCTGCTGGCGGCCGGTCTGCTGCTGGTCTGGTTCTTCCTCTTTTCCTGGGTTCGACAGACGGCTGTCTATCTCCGGCGCGGCCATCTGCAGATTCAAGGGCCGTTTTTCAGCCTGCGGATCCCCTATGACCAGGTCCTGTCGGTCACCCACGCGCGCCTTTCCGATCACCACACGCCGGACCGGCTGAGCGTCGATCGCATGGAGTGGCTGGCCAACCTCTATTTCGAATCCTGCGCTTTCGTCCTGACCCGGGAAAACCCGCTGCCTTCCTCCCTGAAGCGGCGTTTTTTCAGCCCGCTCATCTTTTCACCCGACCGTCCGGGCGTGCTCCTTCTCGTTCCAGATTGGGTCGAACTGGCCCGCAAAATCGAGGCCGCGCGGGCGGCGGAAACCGGCAGACGCAATGGCCGGGTGAATCAATCGGCTTTTGAAGATATGCTGCAGCCGGGGATGGTCATGGGCGAACGCCATGCCCCGCTGCTGCTGATTGCCGATGACAGTCCGGCCCAGTGCAAACAGTTTGAACGGATGCTCCAGGGACGCTACCGCCTGCTTTTTGCCACGGATGGGATCGAAGCGCTGCGTCATGCCCGAGATAATGTGCCGGATCTGATCTTAACCATGCAGCACCTGGCCAATTTAAATGGGCTCCAGCTGCTGGCGGCCGTGCGCAAAACGCAAAAAATGGCCGAAATTCCCGTCATCTTTATCGCCAGGGAGCCTTTTCCTCGGGCCCTGGCGGCCGGCGCCAACGACGTCATCGT
Organism: Promineifilaceae bacterium (SeqCode); assembly: GCA_041568735.1. Taxonomy (GTDB): domain Bacteria; phylum Chloroflexota; class Anaerolineae; order Promineifilales; family Promineifilaceae; genus WTJY01. Next base: position 8,727 of record JBFFZG010000044.1, on the reverse strand, counting down.
GCGGCCGTTTGTCGCCGAAGATCTCATCGCCCGGATCGACAATGCCCTCCGCCTGCGGCGGCTGATCGGGGAGCTGCGCGCTGAAAATGAAAAACTCCACGGGCAGACGCTCAATCAAATGGCCGAACTGGTGCGCAAGGGCGAGCTGGTCAATTTCCTGCCTCAGCCGGTCGCCAAGGGGCTGATGGCCGGCGGGCTGGTCGACACCCGCGAAACGCTGCAGCGGCAGAAAGTGACGGTGCTGTTTGTCGATCTGGTCGGCTTCACCGATCTGACCGGGCGGCTCAATCCGGGCGTTCTCTCGGCCCTGGTCAATGATTTTCTCCGCGAAATGACGGCCATCGCCATTGCGCATCACGGGACAGTCGATAAATTCATTGGCGACGAGGTCATGGTTTTGTTTGGCGCTCCTGAACCCCAGGAAGAACCCGCCCAGGTGCGCAACGCCACCCTGACCGCTCTAGGGATGCAGGCGGCGATCCGGGAGCTGTCGCTCCGCTGGAAGTCCCGTCTGCCGGTCGATCTGACCGTCCGCATCGGATTTAACACCGGCTATGGCACAGCCGGCGTCTTTGGGGATGAACTGCTCCGAACCTATACGGTCGTTGGTTCGGTCGTCAACATCGCTGCCCGCCTGCGAACGGCCGCCCAGCCCGGCCAGATCGTCTGCAGCGCCGAATGCTTTGACCTCATTCAAGCTGAATTTCGTGGAGACTCGCTCGGCCACCTCGACCTGAAGGGGATTAATTTTCCCCTTGAGGCCTACGCGATTCATGGACGCCTGACCGAACTGACGCCATAATAGGCGGATGGAACTGTTCCAGCATGCCCGCCGGCAGCAAATTCAGCAAGAATCCCCGCTGGCCAACCGCATGCGACCGCGCACGCTGGATGAATTTGCCGGGCAGGATCATATCATCGGTCCCGGCCGGCTGCTGCGCCGCGCCATCGAAGCGGACCAGCTCTCCTCCCTCATCTTTTACGGCCCCCCGGGAACGGGTAAAACAACCCTGGCCATGGTCATCGCCAATACGACGCGAAGCCATTTCGTGACGATGAACGCGGTCATGTCCGGCGTCAAAGAGCTGCGCGAGGTCGTGGCCGACGCCACAGAGAGACAGACCCTCTACGGCACCCGCACCACCCTTTTCGTGGATGAAGTGCACCGCTGGAACAAGGCCCAGCAGGATGCCCTGCTGCCGTACGTTGAAAAAGGGATTGTCATCCTGATCGGGGCAACCACGGCCAACCCCTATTTTGAAGTCAACAAAGCCCTGGTCAGCCGCAGCCGGATTTTCCAGCTCAAACCCCTGATGGAGGCCGACCTCCACCAGATTTTGCGGCAAACCCTGGCCGATAAAGAGCGTGGGTACGGCGACCTGCAGGTTGAAATCGAGCCGGATGCGGCCGATCATCTCGTCCACGTTGCCAATGGCGATGCCCGCAGCCTGCTCAACGCCCTCGAGCTGGCGGTTGAAACGACCACCCCGGGCGAGGACGGCCTCATTCGGGTTAACCTCGACGTGGCGGAAGAATCGATCCAGCGGCGGGCCGTTCTCTACGACAAGGATGGGGACGCCCACTACGACCATATTTCCGCCTTCATCAAGAGCCTGCGCGGCTCCGACCCCGATGCCGCCCTCTATTGGGCAGCCAGGATGATTTACGCGGGGGAAGATCCGGGTTTCATCTTCCGCCGCATGGGCATTTTTGCCGGGGAAGACATCGGCCTGGCCGATCCCCAGGCGGCCCTTGTGGTCGACAGCTGCTGGTCCCTGTTCGAGCGAATCGGCCTGCCGGAAGGGCAGTTCCCCCTGGCCCAGGCGGTCCTCTACCTGGCCACCGCCCCCAAATCGAACACCACCCTCTCATTTTTCGACGCCCTCAAGGCGGTCGAAGACGAGCGGGAAGAGGATGTGCCCAATCATCTCAAGGATGCCAATCGGGATGCAAAGGGATTTGGGCATGGGGTGGGCTACAAATATCCACACGCCTACCAGGATCACTGGGTTGCCCAGCAGTATCTGCCGGCTGAGCTCCAGGGGCGGGTCTTTTACCAGCCCGGCGAGCTTGGCTACGAAGGGGGACTGGCTGTGGACGTCCTGCGCCGCCGGGAAGAGCAGCTGGCCGCCTGGCGGGAGCAGGAGCCGGCGCCGGCGGAAATCCTGACCATGAGCCCGGAGAGCCGGGGGCGGGAGGCCTGGTTGGCCCGCACCCTTTCAAGCAGCGGCCGGGCCCTTGGCAGCGTGCGCGACCGGGTTTTCGACCTGGCAGGGGTTCAGCGCCATCATCTCGTGCTCGATCTGCGGGCGGACAGCGGCCTTTTTCTCTGGGAAGCCGTGCGCCGCGCCCCGGAAGGGGGTGTCTGGGGACTGGTCGCGCCGGCCAACCTGGACGGATTGGCCGCCCAGGGACGCCGCCTGGCTGAGGTGGAGCGGCCGCACCTCATCACCTCCCTCGATGAGCTGGCAGATGAGGCGCTGCTTTTCGACCGCCTGCTGGCTTACAACCCGCTGCCCCGGCTGGAAGCCCGGCAGGCGCAGCTGGCCGCCTGGATCCCCCGGCTGCGGGAAGATGGCCTGGCGATCATCGCCCAGCCGATACCCAGTCTGGGGCAGCGCATTTATGCCCTGATTGATTGGAGCGGGCACGAGCCTCTGAAGGCCACGGTTGAAGCGGTCGAAGAAGGACTATGGACGGCCGCCGATCAGCCCCTGACGGGGTGGACGGCTGAGGATTTGCGCCGGGCGGCCGAAGCAGCCGGCTGGAAGGCGACCCTGGAAACTGCTGCCGTCGACGAGGAGCGCCGGCTGTCCGGGGCTCAAATCAAGCGCTGGTTCGATGAAGGCAATCCCTATGCCGACGCCCTGGCCGCGGCCGGCCTCGACCCGAAGCAGCTCCAGGCTCTCGAAACCCTCTACCGGCGGCAGCTGGAAAACCGGACCCTCCCCTGGCGCACCGGGATCGCCTACATGACCCTGTCGCGGGGCAAGCCCGCCCGAAAAAAACGAAAATCCGGCTGAATTGGTTCGTGCTGAGCGGCCGCTGCTCAACCTTCGGCAGGAACGGCCATCAGATCGATGTGGGTGCCTCCCTCCGCCTGGTGGTGGTGGACAATTTCTCCGATCGTGAACGGCCTGGCTGTTTTCTGGCCCGTAAAATCGATCGGGTACAGGTCGTAGCCGCTGTCCATCATGAGCTGCAGGTAGGCTTCCGGGTCGATCTGGCTCGTCAGGCGCAGGAAATCGGGGAAAAACTCGGTCAGGACCACCGGCCGGTGTTTTTCGAGCAGGCCGCGCATCCCCCGCCAGGCGAGGGCTTCCGCTCCCTCGATATCCATTTTGATCAGGTCAATCCGGTCGATCCCGGCCAGGAAATCATCCAACCGGACCACCGGCACCTTTTCGTAGTGGTTGGCCGCTTCGTGGGGTGTGCCGCCCGGGACGAGGCGGCCGTTGCTGTAGGCCCCGGTCGTCAGCAGTTCGAGCTCCCCGGCCGCATCGCCGACCGCCATTGGGTGGAGCGCCAGGTGGGTGTAGTGGTTGGCTGCGATGCTATTTTCCAGCAGTTCGCAGTTGAGGGGGTGGGGTTCGAACGCCAGCACGCGTCCCTCCGGTCCGACGCGGGCGGCGGCCACGAGTGAATGGAAGCCGATGTTCGCCCCGATGTCGATAAAGGTCTCTCCAGGCTGCAAGATCGCCTGGATCTGGTCGACGACATGCGGCTCAAAGACTTTGTGCGTGGCGATCAGCCGTCCGGTCGAATGGTCGTTCAGGCGGACAAAAATGGTGAAATCCCCAATATCGACCGGGGTAGGGGCGTTGAGTTTTTCCAGGGCGCTGACGTACTCTTCCTGGACCATGAAATCGTGCACCAGCCGGTAGAGATCGAACTGGAATCGCTCGACCTGGTCGAGCCAATGCGCCTTTTCGGCCGGGGTCGGGTCCCGCTTGAGCAGGAGACGATAGCAGAAGTCGATGTCCCGCGCTGTGGGCTTGAGATACTGAAGGGCGGGGGGGGCATTGAGATGCCCCAGCCGATCGATGACGCGGCGTATGGGACGGGGAGCGCTGCGGTAGAAACCCAGCCGTTTTTCCTCGGGGAGAAGCCGGTGGTAGAGCTTCTGAAGCTGCTGAATGGGTTGAGCCATTGCTGGTTGACCTCACGAGTGGCGGAAATTGCGGTTCAATGATAAATCCTTCCATCTGAAATGACGAATCCGCTAAGGGGATTCTGTAAGAGCCGCGGGTGTTCTTCCGGCCGCGTCCAGCGGTCTTTTTGACCCCCGGCAGGTAGGCCCGTAGAATATCTGGCCAGAATGATGGAAGATCCGACTGCCATGGCCGAGGAAGCCGCACCCGTTTATATCGATATCGCCTGGTGTTTTGCTCTGGTCCTGGGGCTGTTTCTGTTCACAGGCTGCGAAGGAGCCACAGCCGCTGTTGTGGTGCCCACGGTTTCTCCCCAGGTCATTCAGGGGAAAGCGGTCTTTTCTGAAAGCTGCGCCCGCTGTCACAGCACCACCGCCGGCGCCGTCGTCGTCGGACCTTCCCTCTACGGGGTGGCTGACCGCGCCGGGTCGACGGTTGAAGGGCTGGACGCCAGGAGCTACCTGCTGCAGTCGATTCTCGCCCCCGACCGCCATCTGGTGCCCGGGTTTCAGAACCTGATGCCGGCCGATCTGGCCAAGAAGCTGAGTGGGGAGGAGATCGACGCAGTGATCGCCTACCTCGAAACGCTGCATGAGTGACGGGAGGGACGGCCCTCACGCCGTGAATCCGCCAGGAGCCTTTGATTCCGAGTTTACTGCAAAAAGCAAAAGGAGCAGGGGATGAAAACAGTGTTGAAATGGATATGGCGCGTCTTTTTGGGATTGGTCATCCTGCTGGTCGGTATCTTCACCGCCGCCGCCGCCATTCCCCAGCTGGCCGACCCCGCGATCGACATGGAGAACCATGGCGCCGGGTCGAGCAGTGTCCTGCCATCCTTTTCCGGACTCGAGCGGAGCTTTCCGGCGTCAAACGAGCCGGCCGACAATCCGACCACCCCGGAAAAGGTCGAGCTGGGGCGGCTCCTCTTCTTCGATCCGGTGCTTTCACAGAATAACGATATCGCCTGCGCCTCCTGCCACCATCCGGACCTCGGTTTTGCCGACGGCCGGCCGACGGCCGCCGGCCCGGACGGCCAGCCGCTGGGGCGCAATACACCGACGCTCTGGAATGTCGCCTTCGCTAAAAACCTTTTCTGGGACGGCCGCCTGGATTCCCTCGAGGCGCAGAGCGAGTTTCCCCTGACCCACCCGGATGAGATGGGGGTGGGGGATACCCGGAACCTGGAGCGCGAACTGCGAGCCTTCCCGGCCTATGTTTCCCTTTTTGACGGGGCGTTCGGCGGTGGGGAAGCGGCCCTCACCCTCGATAACCTGGAAAAGGCGCTGGCCGCCTACGAACGGAGCCTGATCACGCGGAACAGCCCTTTTGACCGGTACGCAGCCGGCGAATTTGACGCCCTGACGCCGTCACAGCGGCGCGGGCTGACCCTCTTCCGCTCCGGGGCCACCCGCTGCTTCGAGTGTCACACGGCTCCGACCTTCGCCTCGGACACATTTCGCGTCGTCGGGGTGCCCAGCGACGATCCCGGCCGGGCCGGCGTGACAGCCGATGGCGTGCCGGGAGCCTTCAAAGTCCCCACGCTGCGCAATATCGCGCTGACAGCCCCTTACATGCACAACGGCTCCCTGGAATCCCTGGCCGATGTCGTCCAATTTTACGCCGACGGAGGCGGGCACGCGCACGATCTGCCGGGCATCGATCCCTTCGTCAACGGCTTTGACCTGACCGAGCAGGAAAAGGAAGACCTGGTCGCCTTTCTGTTCGCCCTGACCGATGAATCCAGCCTGCCGCCGCCGCCGGCGGCCGTTCCTTCCGGTCTGCCGGTCGTCTCCCCCCGACCCAACCCGGCTCGCGAGCGAGCGGCGCTGGTCAATGTGGGGGATGATCGGCCCGACCAGGATGCCCGCGAACCACGCACCCTCACGGTGCCGGCCGGCGGCGCCATCCAGCCGGTCGTCGACCGGGCCCTGGCCGGCGACACGGTGTTGATCCCTTACGGCGTCTACCACGAGCGAGTGGTTATCGATCGCAGTGATATCACCATTGAAGGGATTCCCAACGAGGATGGCGAGTTCCCGATTTTCGATGGCCAGGGGGTTCTCCCCGAGGGAATTCTCTCCTCAGGCAACAATTTTAAAGTCGGCCGCCTCCATTTTCGCCATTTCACGGACAACGGGGTCCTGGTCGAAGGAGCGACCGGGGTCCATTTCTACGACATCGTGGCCGAAAATACCGGCGTTTATGGGGTCTACCCGGTGCGCAGCACCGATGTCCTGATCGAACGGATCGAGGTCTTTCAGGTGGCCGATGCCGGCATCTACGCCGGCCAGTGCGTGAATGTCGTGGTGCGCGACAGCGTAGCCTACGACAACGTCATCGGGATCGAGCTGGAAAACACCCTCAACGGAGAAATTTATAACAACCATACCTACAACAACACAACCGGCATCTTTGTCGTCATCCTGCCCCAGCTCTCCTCGAAAATTTCGGCCGAAACGAAGGTCTACAACAACATTTCAACCGCGAACAACCTCGACAATTTCGGCCGGTCCGGCAGCGTCGTCAGCCTTTTGCCGCCCGGTGTCGGGATTCTTATTCTCGGCTCGGATCGCAATGAAGTCTACGAAAACACGATCGAGGGAAATAAAACTTCCGGCGTGGCGGTCTTCAGCCTGACCGGAACGGGGGTTTTCGACGTGAACGAACTGGACGTCGGCCCGCTGCCGGAAGGAAACTGGATCCACGACAACCGCTACCAGAACAACGGCTTTGATCCCGATCAATTCGTGCGCGACCTGGGCATTCCGGTCGGGGATGTCCTCTGGGACGGGAGCGGCGGCGGGAATCGCTTTGACGAACCGGCCGGCACGACCTCTTTCCCGCCCCTGCTGCCAAGCCAGGACTGGCCGGCTTTCGTGCGCCGCGCTTACGGCAACATCCTCACCGTTTTGATCGCCCTGGTTTCTTAAGGACGAGCGATCTGGAAAGAACGGCTGGCTCTGACCCGGCATGCGGCTGGCATGAAGATAGATAAAGAAAACCGGGAACTGGTCATCGGTCTCGACCTGGGCGGCACTAAAATCCTCGTGGGCGCCGCGGCGGCCTGCGGCCTGACAGGGTCTGCGGCCGGTGAGGCCCCCCGCGCTCCAGCGGAGCGTCCTCGGCCTCGAAACCAGCCTCCATGGCGCGCTCGCCATGGCCCGGAAATTGGGCAGGAATGAGAGGTAATCATTGACCGGGTCCCGCCGTCTAAACGGCTGGCGATCCGACCGGCCGCACCGGCGGCCGTCGAATATTCTAATCCAATGCCTGTGATTCCCGCTTAAAATGGAATCAGAAAGAAGGAGAAAAGCCCGAACTGGCTTGAGGAGTGTGATTCATGGCAGATCGAATGGAAGTTGCGACACTGGCGGGTGGGTGCTTCTGGTGCCTTGAGGCGGTGTACCTCGAATTGAACGGGGTCAGCCGGGTTGTGTCCGGCTACGCCGGGGGCCATGTGCCCAACCCGACTTATGAGCAGGTTTGCGGCAAAAAGACCGGCCATGCCGAGGTCGTGCAGATCACGTACGATCCGGAGACCGTCAGCTTTCGCGAGCTGCTCCAGGTGTTTTTTACGATTCACGACCCGACCACCGTGAACCGACAGGGGAACGACGTCGGCCCCCAGTATCGGTCGGCGATCTTTTATCACGACGAATCGCAGCGAGAAATCGCCGAGACCGTGATCCGGGAAATCAACGCCGAAGGCATCTGGTCCGGCCCAATCGTCACCGAACTGACCCCGATCGAGCAATTTTATCCGGCCGAAGATTACCACCAGAACTACTACGCCCGGAACCCCTATCAGGGGTACTGCCGGGTCGTCATCGAGCCAAAGGTGGCCAAATTCCGGCGGAAATTCCTCGATAAGCTCAAAGTTTGAGTTTGTACTGCGGCATTTCTGAGCCTCCAACCGATAGGGCATCGGTTGGGGGCTTTTTTTATGAGGGATTGGAGCGGATAGGAAGAATTTCTCTGCCCAAATGGAGTCGATTCGGTAATTATACGGATTGAGAAGAGGGGGATTCTCCAGATAATAGAATTATGAGCGGCTCATCTGAACGATTTGGGAAGAGGCGGTCTCTCGGAGAATCACCATGATATTACCCATTGAAAGCCACATTAAATCGATGATCCTGGCGGATTTAATCGGCTTTAATATCGTCGAAGGGACCGACGGCGGCTGTCTGATCTACCATGAAGGGGATTTCATCACGAAGACCTATGCCTGCGAAGCCGGGCAGCATGGTCCGGTTATCGATCTCTACCAGCCGGCGAATCTGCACCTGGCCTGGCGGGCGGCTGCTTTCGGCCTGCTGCATTACCCCGATTTCGCCCGCTGGTGGTCGGCGCAGAAACCCTCTGATTCGTCCCATCCATCCAGCCGGCAGATGGCCTGGCTGGACAGGCTGCTCAGCCTCGCGCTGGATCGTCTGACGAGCACCGTCACGACGACATCACATGACATTTAAGGGATAAAGGTTTCTTCATTACACACAGCGACCCACGCCGGCGCCGGCGTGGGTCTTTTTTTATTGAGCGATCGCGCCGTGGTCCGGCCAGGTCTTCACCCGGC
>JBFFZG010000043.1:0-21138 GCA_041568735.1 Promineifilaceae bacterium (SeqCode) | reverse complement strand
GGTGAAACCGTGAAAACGAGTTTTCGCATAGCTGCCCTGAGTTTTATCCTGTTCCTGCTCATCGCCTTTGCGGCGCTCCCGGCCGCGGCCGGCAGCCCGAATCTCGAATATGGCCCGGCACTTTCCATGGGCAACGGCATCGTTCGTTCCTTCGTCGCGCTGAATGGCGGCGGCGTTCCGAAGGAAATCGGCATCGAGTTTTCCATGGCCTCTCTGACCGGTTTACCCGGCGAAGAGCTGCCGCCGAGCGACGGCACCTGGGATAATCTCGACGCCGGCGGCGATGTCGTCTGGTACTGCTGCGGCTACGAGCACGTGCTGGCGCTGCCGGCCGCCGCCGCCGCCACGCCGTTCAAGCATATCGTCGTCAACTGGAACAACCACGGCCACCCACCGCCAGGGATCTACTCGGTTCCCCATTTCGACTTCCACTTCTACACGATCAGCAATGCGGTCCGCCAGACGAATCCCGCGCCGACGGCCGAGACGATGTGCGCGCCGCTTGTGCCGCTGACCTGTGATGTCATGGCCCGGGCGCTGGCCCCGCTCTCCCCGGGTGAAATCCCCCCCCGACTACTTCTCCCCCGGGGCGCTCGAACCGGGCATGGGGAATCACATGCTCGACATGACCGCCTCTGAACTGGCCGGATCGCCCTTTGTCCAGACCTGGATCTACGGCACGCTCGACGGGGATATCTCCTTCTTCGAGCCGATGATCACCATGGCCTACCTGCAGAATCTGAAAGGGAAAGAATGCTACAATCTGAAGATGCCGCAGGTCTTTGGCGAGCCCGGCTACTACCCGACCCGCACCTGCAACCAGTTCAACCGGGGGCAGGGCACCTACCAGATCATCCTGGACAAGTTTAAATGGTTTAACGGGGATTAACACGCGCCCCCTGGCTCGATTCATTCCATGAGAGTGGGGGACGTTTAGCGAACGTCCCCCACTTTTTTCTGCCCGCCGGGGCGGGGTCCAGGACTGCGAATTGAACTCGCCGCTCTTTTTTGACGACGCCTTGATCGACCAGGTCTATACGCGCGAGTCGTGCGCCGGCCGCGGGAGTGGGATCCGCGGGATGACGGGGATGGGATCTGCCGCAAGGGCGGCAGCCAGCTCCAGCTCGTCGTGACTGAGTCCGGCCAGGGGTATGCCACCTCTTTCGATATCGGACTCCAGCTCGAATGAGCCGGTGCGGGTCGATCCCGCCCGATCACCTTTATCCGCCGTTGAACGCAGTGAAGACTGGCTCTTCACCGCGTTTTTAGTTACTTATGACCGCTTCGCGGGGTTGATTTTTCGTCGAGATGGGTGGTTCCGGGGAAATTTGATTATAATGGCCTCCAGAATGCATTGGAGAACGCTCAATGGCAGATGATCGACAGGCGGAACAAAAACCACTGAATCCAATAGAAGCGCACCTGCGCGAATACATGGAAAGCGGCGGGCGGAAAGGGCATATCTGGCGCGGCTACCCGACCCTTCTCCTGACCACGACCGGCCGCCGGACCGGACAGGCGCGCATCACTCCCCTGATTTATGGGCAGGATGGGGAGCGGCTGATCGTCGTGGCCTCCAACGCCGGCCGCGATCATCACCCGGCCTGGTATCTCAATCTGCAGGCCAGTTCGATCGTCCAGGTCCAGGTTGGTCCACGCCACCTGGTCGCCCGCGCTCGCCGGGCCACCCCGGATGAAAAACCCCGGCTCTGGGCGCTGATGACTGGGATCTTTCCCCGCTACCGGCGCTACCAGGAAGAGACCGGCCGCGACATCCCGGTCGTGATCCTCGAGCCGGAAACATCCGGCATGTCCCGGGAGAGGATCGATCGATGAAAGCCGCCGTCTGCTATGCGTTCGGCCAGCCATTGGTTGTCGAGGAAATCGAGATCGATCCCCCGGAAGCAGGTGAGGTGTGCGTCCGCATGACGGCCGTGGCCATCTGCCACAGCGATCTGCACATCGTGCGCGGCGATTGGGGCGGCGATCTGCCGGTCGTCGTCGGTCACGAGGGGGCCGGCATCGTCGACCAGGTCGGGCCGGGAGTCACCCAGGTGCGGGAAGGGGATCCCGTCGTTGTCTCGCTCCTGCGGGCGTGCGGCCGCTGTGAATCCTGCACGACCGGGCTGCCCCATCTCTGCTCCGGCACCTTTGCCATCGGGACGGAGAGCCGGCTGCGCACGCTGCACGGCCAGACGATCCGGCAGGGAATGAACACGGCCGCCTTCGCCGAGTATGCCATCGTCGATCAATCCCAGCTGGCCCGCGTGCCGGAAACCCTGCCCGCCCGGGTAGCCGCCCTCCTGGCTTGCGGCGTCATCACCGGCTACGGCGCCGTGGTCAACCGGGCGCGGGTCAAACCGGGCAGTTCGGTCGTCGTCATCGGCGCGGGCGGCGTGGGTATGAACGCCATCCAGGGGGCCCGCCTCTCCGGCGCGCGCACGATTGTGGCGGTCGACATCCGGCCGGAAAAGCTGGCCGCGGCCGAAGCCTTCGGGGCCACGCATGGCATTCTGGCCGGGGAGAACGACGTGAAGGCTGCCCTGAAAGCGCTGACGGAAGACCGCCTGGCCGACTACGTCTTTGTCACGGTTGGCAGCACCGCGGCGGCCGAGCAGGCCTTCGCGCTGGCCCGCCGCCGCGGCACGGTCGTCTTCGTCGGCGTTCCCGATTGGAAAACCCGGATCGAAATCCCCATCGGCCTCACCATTCTCAGCGAAAAAACGATCACCGGGAGCTTTATGGGGACCACGCGGCTGTCGGAGGATATCCCGTTCCTGGTCGACCTCTACCAAAAGGGACGCCTGAAGCTCGACGAATTGATTTCTGAATGTTATACGCTGGAGCGGATTAACGAGGCGCTTGAAGCCACGGAATCCGGATTGGCGCTCCGCAATGTGATTCTCTTTTAACCGGCCCGGCCGCCGGCAAGGCTCGAATTGGAGGCGCGATGAATCTGCCAGATCCCATTTTCCCTCGCCTGAATCGCTTTGTCTGGATCCTGATTGGATCCCTTGTGCTCGGTTTCCTGCTGGCCGCCTGCGCCGCGGAGCCGCCGCCAACTCCCACGCCGATTCCCCCCACGCCGACGCCGGACCCGGCCGCCATTTTGCGCGAGGCCGGCGAGGCCATGAGCGGCCTGGAGAGCGTCCGGTTCGATATCCAGCGCAGCGGCGGACCGGCCTTCATCGATCCGGATGGCCTGTTTGCCATCAACAAGGCGGCCGGGCAGTACCGGGCCCCCGCTTCCGTGGCCGCCACGGTCGAGGTCGCCGGCCCCGGCCTGAATCTCGTCGTGCAGACGATCGCCATCGGCGAGGAGCAGTGGCTGACCAATTTCCTCACCCAGCAGTGGGAAAAACTCCCGCCCGGCTTCGGCTTCAATCCGGCCCTGATCTTCAGCGACGAGGTCGGCTGGCGGCCGCTGCTGGAGAAGGATTTATCCTCGGTGTCCCCGCTGCGCGAAGAAACCATCGACGGCGCCGCATTTTACGTGATCGAGGCCACGGTCGAAGGGGAGCGGGTGCGGGCGATGACGGCCAACGCGGCCGCCTCCGACCAGCCGGTCACGCTGACTGTGTGGATCGACCCGGCTTCCCGCCTCATTCACCAGGCCGCTTTCGCCACCCCCAGCCGCAGTCCGGAGGAACCGAGCCAGTGGCTGCTCAAATTCAGCCAGTTCAACGAGCCGGTGACCATCGAGCCGCCGCCAACCGGATAGATCAGCCCTGACCGCCGCGCCGCCGGCCCGGCCGCTCCGTTTAACAGGATTATGCAGCGCTCACCTCGCCTCATCCTGGCCGTCATCTCGTTCGGCGTCTTTATCGCCGCCGACGACCTGACCGTCGTCTCCACGATGCTGCGCCAGATGGTCTTTGATCTCGGCCTGGTCCTGCCGGATGAGCTCAACCGGGCGGCCTGGATCGTCAACGCCTACCTGATCGCCTATGTCGTCATCATGCCGTTTATGGGGCGGGCCAGCGACCTCATTGGCCGGCGCAATGTCTTCACGGCCGCCATGGCTCTCTTTCTGGCCGGATCGATCTGGGTTCCCCTGGCGCCGACCTTCAACTCATTCCTCTTCGGCCGGGTGCTGACTGCCCTCGGCGGGGGAGCGATGGTCCCGGTGGCCATGGCCGTCATCGGCGACATTTACGAGCGGCGGGAGCGGGCTTCCGCCCTGGGCGTGCTGGGAGCGATCGACATGGCCGGCTGGGTCTGGGGACCCCTCTACGGGGCGCTGCTGGTGCGCTTCCTGACCTGGCAGTGGCAGTTCTATCTGAACATTCCGCTCAGCCTCGTCGGGCTGATCCTGGGCTGGTGGGCGCTGGCCGACCTCCCCCCGGCCGGCCGGCGCGAACGGATCGACTGGGTGGGGGCCGGGCTGCTGGCCGCCTCCCTGCTGGCACTCAATATCGCCCTGCTCGGCAGCGGCGATGTTGGGGCGGCCGGCGGCTTCGCCAATCTCAACCAGGCACCCGCCTGGTCGGCCGCGCCCTACTACCTGGCCGCGGCCGTGGCCTTTTCCCTGTTTCTCGTTTCCCAGCGGGTGCTGAGCCGATTCGCCCCACCGCTGATCGACCTGTCCCTGTTTGTCCGGCGCAATTTCACCCCGGCCGTCCTCATCAATTTCCTCGTCGGCGCCGTGCTCATCGTCGCCATGGTCAACGTCCCCCTGGTCGTCAACGTGCTCGAACTCGACCCGGGGGAGGCGGCCCTCACCAGCGGGGTCCTGCTGAGCGGCATGACCCTGTCGATGGCCGTCATGGCTTACGTCGGCGGCAAGGCGACCGAGCGCTTCAGCTACCGGCCGGTCATTCCGGCCGGCCTCCTTTTTTGCCTGGCCGGCCTTGCCCTGATGGGTCTGACCTGGCGGCCGGCCACCCCCTACACGCAGATGGGCTGGCAGCTGGTGGTGCTCGGGGTCGGTTTTGGCCTTGTCACCGCCCCGATCGGCACGGCCGTCATCAATGCCGCCCCCGAAGATCAGCGGGGGATCGCCTCGAGCCTGGTCATCGTCATGCGGCTGCTCGGAATGAGCGTCGGCCTCTCGGCCCTGACCTCCTGGGGGCTCGACCGCTTTAATGTGCTGCGCACCCACATCGTGCTGCCGCCCCTCACCGACCCCAGTTATGTCAAATCACTGGTCGAGGGGCTGACCGGCGTCACCGTCACTGTTCTCACCGAAACCTTTCTCATTTCGGCCGGCGTCGCCGGCGCCGCGCTGCTGCTCAGTCTCTTCCTGCGGCGAGAAGCGGTGGAAGCTTGAGCGATTTCGATTGCCTCGTCGTGGGCGGCGGGGCGGCCGGCTTCTTCGGCGCCCTGAACGCGGCCGGTGAAAATCGCGGGCTGCGCATCGCCATCCTGGAGCGCGGGCGGCGGCCGCTGGCCAAGGTGCTGATTTCTGGCGGCGGCCGCTGCAATGTCACGCAGGCCTGCTTCGACCCCGCCGCCCTGATCGCCTTTTATCCGCGCGGCGGCCGGGAGCTGCAGGAGTTGGGAGTCGGGAGTTAGGGATTCGTCGGGCAAACCACCGGCGTAACGATCGGGGCACCATTCGCAGGGAACGATTGGTTACACTGCTGTCGTGACAAATACTGGCTCCGATGGTAGGGTTTTAGAGACGAACAAAGACCGGCTAACGTGGGAGGTTAAAATGGCGGAATTGAAGACGCAGCCCCATGATGGGGATGTCATGGAATTTTTGAGCTCGGTCGACAGCGACCGGCGCCGTGAAGACGCCCAGGTAGTGCTCGACCTGATGCAGGAGGTGACCGGTGAGGAGCCGAAAATGTGGGGGACGAGCATCGTCGGATTCGGGAGCTACCACTACCAATACGAAAGCGGCCGGGAAGGAGACTGGTTTGTGACCGGTTTCTCCCCCCGCAAGCAGAATCTGACCCTGTATATCATGTCCGGATTTACGCAATTCGAGGAGCTGCTCGGCCAGCTGGGCAAATACAAGACTGGCAAAGCCTGTCTTTACATCAACAAAATCGACGACATCGACCTGAATACGCTGCGCAAGCTCATCCGGCTGTCGGTCGATCACGTGGCCGGAAAATCCTGAGGCGCCGCGGCCGGCCGGGAATTGACACCGGTCGGGACGTCATTAAAATTAGAAATCAGCCCGGAACGGGATGCGCCGCAGTCGGCCCCGAAGATATGGGAGCCGTACGGGAACCGGCGGATGGTGAGTGCAGCCGCGTGCGATTGGGCGAAGCTGAACCAGCTGGCGCCAATCAAGAGGGACAATGGCATGAATCTCGGTTTCGCCAGCGATGACTTTGCCCTGGTCTTTATCGCGTTCCTGAGCTTGATGTTCCTCATCCCGCTCACGTTCGCGATCGCTTCCCTGCTGACGCGCCTGGTCGCCCGGCTGCTCGATATCGAGCGGGACAGGCTGAACCTCATCATCCTGCTCGGGGTGGCTCCGGCCGTTTTTTTCACAGGTGTGATCGGGCTCAATCGGACCGGCGAAACCCGGACCGGCCGCGTCACGGAAAAAAGCGAGCAGGTCGCCATCCGCATTCAGGGAGACTGGCGCTACACCTTTGAAACCGGCATTGAATATCCGGCCGCAGGGGCGGTGGCCCATACATCCCTCTTTCTCCCGGAGCGCCAGTACGACAGTCTGGCGGTAGGAGACGCGGCCGAGCTGCGCGTGGTGCCGCTTTACCGGACCATCTCGCTCGTCCGCCTCACCTCCTTTGGCATCGGCGATATTCTCCCGCTTCCTCTGCTGGCCCTCGGCCTGATCCTCGCCCTGCTCGGCTGGCGTCTCTTTCGGCTGAGTCGGAACGTGGGTTGGATTTTCGCCTTACTGGTCATCGCCATCGGCGGGGTTGGCCTGCCGCTGCTGTCCACGATCCGGGACTCCCAGGCGGCCGGCGACCTGGCCGCCCGCCCCCGGCGGGCCACGGCCCGGGTCGAGCGCATCACCCGCATCGAACGGATCGACTATTTTCCCTGTGACAGTGAATGCGATAACGACATGGAAACCGAGTTCGAGGTGCCCCAGCAGTACGACATCGTCGAACTTCGCTATACGCCGGACGGCCGGCGTGAAGCCGTCACCGCCGTCGCCTCGGCCGATGCCGGTTCGCTGGACCGGCTGGAGCTCGGAGGGTCAGTTGAAATCGCCTACAACCCCGGTACACCCCGGGACGTGCAGCTGATCGGGGCCACGCACAGCCATCACTGGCGCAATGCCTTTTATTTCGCCCGGTCCGCGCTGGCCGTCCTGGTTGGAATTTCCCTCTTTTTCCTGGCCTGGGCCGTGATCTCCCGCCGGATGCGCCGCCGTCTGCTGACGGGCAGAACGCCAGTTCGCTCCGGATAACCCGTTCCTGCAACGACCTGTTTTCGCGGACCGACCGGGAAATGCTTGAGTTATCCCTTCCGCTGTGCTAATCTAATTTCGGGTATCCATCCCGCTTAGCAGTACTTCGAAAAATGAGATCTCCGCTCGACCGCCGGCGCACCCGCGCGCCCCGGGGAATCCGGAGCCGCCGGGGTTCCGCCAGGGGCCGCTGGATGGTCGGACCCGGGTGACCCCGGCTGTTCGCCGGTTGGGCGCGCGGGGCGGCTCCCAGGAAGGACACAGATGACCAAACGAATCCTCTACATCGAAGATAACCAGGCCAACATGGTGCTGGTCAAGCGGATTGTCGAAGCCGATGGGTACCAGTTTTTTACGGCCGGGGACGGCCCGTCCGGCTGGGAGGCGGTCCTGAACGTCCAGCCGGACCTGATCCTGATGGATTTAATGCTCCCCGGCGACATGTCCGGCCTGGACCTGACGCGGCGGCTCAAGGAGCATCCGGCCACGGCCGAGATTCCCATCGTGGCCCTGACCGCTTTTGGCGGTAATGAAGCCGAAGAAGCCGCCCTGGCCGCCGGCTGCGCCGCCTTTTTGCACAAACCGGCCGATATTCGGCAGGTCCGGGCGGTATTTCGGCACTACCTGGGTCCCCTCCTCCCTTCCGACCAGAAATCC
The DNA here is from genome assembly GCA_041568735.1 of Promineifilaceae bacterium (SeqCode). Lineage (GTDB taxonomy): Bacteria > Chloroflexota > Anaerolineae > Promineifilales > Promineifilaceae > WTJY01. The sequence continues at coordinate 13,139 of JBFFZG010000043.1, read as the reverse complement.
GGCGTTTCCCAAATCTACCTTTAACTGTAACCGGCGGTCAAACTCCGGCCGCTTCTACCATACCCTGACTCCCATTCGACCCCGCAACCTGCCATGAGTTACCTAACCCACCTCGAATGTTCTCTTTCCGGCACGACCTATGATGCCGATCGCCTGATCCGGCTGAGCGATGCCGGCCAGCCCCTGCTGGCCCGCTATGATCTGACCAAAGCTCGCGCCGAGCTCGACCGGGATGCCCTGATGCGGCGGCCGGCCAATATGTGGCGCTTTCGCGAGCTGCTGCCCGTGCGGGACCCGCGCCATATCGTCACCCTGGGGGAAGGGGGGAAACCGGTGCTGCGGCTGAACCGGCTGGCCGAGCATTTCAACCTGCCCCACCTCTACATCAAGGACGAAGGGCAGAATCCCACCGGCAGCTTCAAGGCGCTTGGACTGGCGGCGGCCGTCAGCCGGGCGATCGAGCTGGGGGTGCGCGAGTTTGTCATCCCGACGGCTGGGAACGCCGGCGGTGCCCTGGCCGCCTACGCCGCCCGCGCTGGGGTGACCGCCCACGTCTACATGCCGGGCGACGCCCCCCTGATCAATATCACCGAAGTCCAGATGACCGGGGCCGATTTGAAGCTGGTCAACGGGCTGATCAACGACGCCGGCCGTGAAGCGGCCGAGGACGCGGCCGCCGGCGGCTGGTTCGACGTCTCAACCCTGAAAGAGCCCTACCGGGTCGAAGGGAAAAAAATGATGGGCTACGAACTGGCGGCCGCCTTCGACTGGGAGCTGCCCGAAGTAATCATCTACCCGACCGGCGGAGGAACCGGCCTCATCGGCATGTGGAAAGCGTTTGACGAGATGGAGCAGCTCGGCTGGATCGACGGTCGCCGCCCGCGGATGGTGGCGGCCCAGGCGGCCGGCTGCGCGCCCGTAGTGAAGGCGTTTCACGCCGGCGCTGAAACGACGGAGCCCTGGGAAAACGCCAGCACCCTGGCCGGCGGGCTGCGCGTGCCGGTGACGATCGGCGGCCGGCTCATGCTGCGCGCCCTGCGCGAAAGCGGCGGCACCGGCGTGGTCGTCTCCGACGCCCAGATATTCCAGGCCCAGCAGACCCTGGCCCGCATGGAAGGCATGTTCGTTTCCCTGGAGGCGGCCGCCACCCTGGCCGCTCTGGAGGAGCTCGTGGCTTCCGGCTGGATCGATCCGCAGGAGCGGGTTCTGATTTTCAATACCGGCAGCGGGCTGAAATACCGCCTCCCGCTGACGTGAAGGATCCCTTTTCAGATTAATTTAGCCGTCGTTCCCTTCGGACGAAGGCTTTTTGTTTTTGAGGTGCTGGGCGGCACCCCGCTCGATGATGGGTGCGCGCCAAATTCAGGAAACAGAAGAATCCGGCTGTTTTTGCAGCCGACTGACCCCTTCGTAATCTGGAAAAACGGTTCCCTTCCCCAGGGGAAGGGGTCAGTGGGAGATGGGGGGGAACGGGTTCCGCAAAGGGGGTGCACATTTCTTGAATATGGGGGGATTGAAATCGCCCAAACCCATGTTAAACTGTCGGGTTATTGTCGACGAACGGCAAACCCAACTCACAAAGGAGCATTTGTTCATGCCGAGACCTGCTGCCCGTCTTCGTCTGTACTTGCTGTCCTGCCTGGTGATTCTGTCTTCCCTTCTGGTGGCCTGTGCCGCCCCGGCCGGCGCGCCGATCGCGGCCGCACCGACCGTCGCAGCCACCCCCGAGCCATCCCCCACCGCCACAGCGGAACCCACGGCGACCCCCACCGCGACGACGACCCCAACGGCCACGGCCACGGCCACCGCCACGCCTTCCCCGACCGCCACCCCAACCGCCACCCCGACCGCCACTCCGACCCTGCCTCCGCTGCCTGGAATCGGTGTCAGCCGGAGTGAGGTCCTCGATAGTTTTGAAGGGCTCGAAATAATTTTTGACGATCCGTCATTGACCGGAGCGTATTCGGGCGGTGAAGAAATGGTCGGCAATTTCGGCGGCCTCCTCTCCGGCCAGGTCATCCTGGTTGGACCCGAGGAGGAACTCACCGAACTGCTGATGACCATTTATCTTCCCTGGCCGCCTTCGTTTGACGATAACGAACTGAGTTACCTCTACCTTTTCTCGGCACTTATTGCAGCCGTTCCCGACTGGTACGAGTCGTTGTATTGGATCCTGGAAGTCTATCCGAAGCTGGCCACCGCCGGCGAAATCACCACCCGCCAGGATAGTCGAGAGATCCGTCTCTCGCTGCAGGAGCCCTCGGGCGATCTAGGCGATCGGGATCTCGTGCTGCAGGTCGTGGGTGTGAAATAAGCGGCTGACTTTTCCTGGCCAGCGACCGTTCTGGAGATGCCCGGAATGCCGTTTTTCGGGCAATTTCCAGAAGTTAACTTAAAATTTGCGCCCCGTCCGCCATAATGAAAGGATCGCATAGGGCGGCGGCTGTTCACTCTCCGGTGAGCGGAACGGCCGCCGCAGGGATGGCAGCAGCCATGACAGCCGATCCGGACCACGACCGGGCCTCCATTGAATTTCAGCAGGCGCTGCGCCGGGCGTTCTGGCGCCGCCTGCGGCGCGCCCTCGGGCGGCGCTGTGGCGATCTCCTGCCGGCCGGCGAGGTGCTGGCGCTCCTGGCCGGGCAGCCCCAGACCCATCTCGGCATCCAGGAGGTTCCGCTCGACCGGGTGATCGGCAGCAGCGGCCGCTACCGGGATTTCGATCTGGCCTTTGATCCGCGCCGGCGCAGCAGCGCGGAGCGCTGGAGCCGTATCGCCGCCCTCAGACGGCGCGGGCGGTTGCTGCCGCCGGTGCGGCTTTTTAAAGTTGGCGACGCCTACTTCGTCGAAGACGGCAATCATCGCGTCTCCGTCGCTCGCGCGGCCGGGGAACCCACGATCCGGGCCAGCGTCCTGGAAATCGATCCGTCCAATCTGACCCCCGAACCAGCCTGCACCCGGCTTGGCTACCGGCTGCCTGGCCGCGGCTGTGGCGACCGCGACGCGGATCGGCCGTAGTCCGGAGCATTTCCGGCCGCCATCTTCCGGATCGGCCGCCCCTCAGCTGCCGATCAGCCGCCGGCAGCGGACATTTTCAGCGGGCGCCCACCCATGACTGGATTTTTAGCCAGGTCCTCATTATGATTAGGCGCGCCGGGGGGCGGTTCGTCAAACCTCGCCATCAATTCGGGTCTCCCGGGTAGAGATGACGGCCGGCCGCCGGCCTCAACCTGGCCCACCACCACTCCATTTTCATGTTCTCGTTGTAACCGCTGTGCTCATGTGGGAAAGACTCAAGCTGCGCAGGATCTGGCACAACCGGTTCCTTCAGGACACCACGCTGCTGGGCGCGCTTCGCATGGGGAGCCTCGGCCTTTCGTTTATCCTCAATCTCGTCCTGGCCAATCTCCTGGGGGCGGCCCAATATGGCATTTACACCTACGCGCTTTCCTGGCTGGGTCTGCTGGGGGTGATCGCCATATTTGGCCTGGATCGGCTGACCCTCCGTGAAACCGCCATCCTGTACAGCCGGGCTGATTGGCCGCGGCTGCGGACTCTCGTGCGCTTCGCCCTCGGGCTGAGCCTGGTCTTATCCCTCGCCACCGGCTGCCTCCTTTTTGGCGGCCGCGAGGCGATCGAGCGATTGGGCGAACGTCCCCCATGGAGCGCCGGGGTCTGGCTGCTCCTGGCCGTCCTGACACCCCTGCTGGCGCTGAGCAGCATCCAGGAGACGATTTTGCGTGGGCTCCACCGGCTGCTGCTCAGCCAGCTTCCGCGCTTCCTGCTGCAGCCGCTGGCGATGCTGGCGGCGCTGGGCGCCTGGTTTCTTCTGACGGGTGGGCTCACGGCCGAGCAGGCACTGGGCGCCTATGCGCTGGGGCTGGCTGCGGCCCTGCTGGCCGGCGGCGGGGCGATCTGGCAGATTTTTCGGAAAAACGGCCGGCCGGCGGCCGCTGCCGGACAGTATCGGAGCTGGCTGACCGGCGGCTGGCATCTGTTCATCATCGCCGCCATCGGCATGCTGAACGGTCAGATTGACGTTTACCTGCTCGGGTTCCTGGCCGGCGTGGAAATGGTTGGGATTTATGCGGCCGCCCTGCGCGGGGCGGCCCTCATCTCCCTGGGGCTCTCCCTGGCCATCGTCACCATCTCACCCGCTTTCGCCGGCCATTATGCGGCCGGGAAGACAGCCGCCCTGGAACAGGCCGTCCGCCAGGCGACCCGGCTCGGTCTGCTGACCGGCCTGCCGGTCGCGGCGGCCATGATCATCGGCGGGCGCTGGTTCCTCGGCCTGTTCGGGCCGGCGTTTGTAACGGGTCATGTCGCCCTGATTTTGCTGACGGCCGGACAGCTGGTTAATATCATCTGCGGACCGGTGGCCGCCCTGCTGACGATGACTGGCCACGAACGCGATGTGGTCATCGGCCTGGGGGCCAGTCTGCTGACAGGGCTGCTGATGGGATTGGCATTGATTCCGGTCTGGGGAATCAATGGGGCGGCGGCGGCCTCGGCCGGCGGACTGGCCGCCTGGAATTTGATCCTGCTCGCTTTTGGCCGCCGGCGGCTGGGGCTGTCTCTGCCGCTGCTGCGAAAATCAAAGCCTGCGGATGAGGGGCTGAATTTTTAGGCAAAAGAACGGCCCGCAGAGCCGTTCCCTGTTTCGAGAAGAGGTGTTTCATGCAGCAATACGGTGAGCAGTGCGTCATTTTTCCAGAGGTGGTCATTGGCTCCGGAACGCGTGTCGGCAGCTTCGTCTTCATCCGCAGCCAGACACAGATCGGCCGCGGGTGCACCATCGGCTCCTACGTCGATATCGAAGGGGATGTGATCATCGGGGATTACGTCTCACTGCAGAGCAGCTGCTACATCACCCGGGGGGTCATCATTGAAGATGAGGTCTTCTGCGGCCCGCGTGTGATTACCATGAATGACAGGCGTATCTGCTACCGGCGGCCGACCCTGACCTTCGAACGGAATGCGCCGCGCATCCTGCGCGCGGCGCGGGTGGGCGGCGGGAGCATTCTTCTTCCCGGTGTGACGATTGGTGAGAATGCCTTTGTCGGGGCCGGATCAGTCGTGACCAAAGACGTGCCGGATTTTGCCATCGTCTTTGGCAATCCGGCCCGGGTCATCGGCCGCGTGCGGGAAGAGGAAATCATATGAGCCTGGCCGACAGACTCATCATCAACGCGGCGGTAACCGGGACGGTCCTGACCAAAAAGGGCAGCTCCCGCCTGCCGGCCGGTTCGACTTGAAACGCCACCAGGCACCCAGATTTGCAGGAGATCAGCCGGTCGGTTTAAATGTCTTGATCACCAACATTCATCTGTGGAACCGCAGCGGCACCACCCTCTATGTGCGGGATCTGGCCCTGGAACTCTGCCGGCAGGGGCACCGGGCAGCGGTTTTTACCCTGGAGAAAGGGGTTATCTCTTCCGAACTGGAAGCGGCCGGGATCCCCGTGGTCACCAATCTGAAACGGCTGGATTTTGCCCCGGATATCATTCACGGACATCACAATATCACGACGCGGCTGGCCCTGGCCCACTATCCCCAAACCCCGGCCATCTATCTCTGCCACGCCCATGTCTCGAATCACGAAATAACGCCGCTTTCTCCACAAATTCGCCGTTTTTTTGGCGTCAGCCAGGGCTGTGTCGAGCGGCTGGTCCGCGAGGGTGTTCCCCGCGAGGAGGCAAGGCTGATCTTCAATTTTGTCGATACCAACCGCTTCCAGCCCCGGCCGCCGCTGCCCGCGAGGCCGGCACGGGCGCTCGTTTTCAGCAACTACGCCCGGCCAAACACCCACCTGACCGCCGTCCAGGAGGCCTGCCGCCAGGCTGGAATCCCCCTGGATGTGGCCGGGGCCGGCATGGGAGCGGTTGTCGACCGGCCGGAAGAGCTGCTCGGTCGCTATGACCTGGTGTTCGCCAAGGCCAAGGCCGCCCTCGAGGCGATGGCGGTTGGGGCGGCTGTCATCCTGTGCGATTTCGGCGGAGTCGGCCCGTTTGTCACCGCCGCGGATTTCGAACGGCTGCGGCCGCTCAATTTCGGCTTTCAGGCGCTGACCGAACCCCTGGAGTCCCGGCACGTCCTGGCCCAGATCGACCGCTACGATCCGGGCGAATCCGCCCGGGTGCGGGACCTCGTGCGCGCCCACTCCGGCCTGATGCCGAGCGTGGCCGGGCTGGTAAAAATTTATCGGGAAGTCATTGGCGAACACGCGGCCGCCCCCGTCGCCGTCAGGCGGCCCGATCGCCGCCCGCGGATCGCCGAACAGCGGCTGTACATCAAGCTCTACCGGAGGTGGGCCCGGCTCGATCCGGATCAGAGAGATTGGCTGAAATCGCAGCGGATTTTTCAATTCCTCGCCGGCATTTTAAGAAAGCGAATTGGGGGTCAAAAATCGCAGCCGAACGCCGGTGAAGGCGATAAAAATGAGGCGGTCGACGGTGCATAATCTGAAAACTCACCTGCGCCGCGTCTAAGGCGATGGGCTTTTGATCCTGGTTCAAGAAGAAAATCTATCGCTGGCTGAATGGGGATATGCCATCTTGAGAATATACTTCGGGCTGGCGTCGCCGTGTTCGATGGTCGCCGGACGCTGGACCTGACCGTAACTCAGGCCTCGATCGGGTTCGAGATGTGCTTCTGGCAGTGTGCGGCCGCTTCCCGAACCCAGCTGCCGGCCGCAGACGGACTCGGATCGAGGAGTCTGTCTGGTTGAAAGGGGGCCATCATGCTACGATTGGCCGCTAAACCTCGCGCGCCGGCGCCGCCCGGCGTTATAGGAGATAGAGATGTCGATTCAAGCCGCCGTCTGTCGTGAATTTGGCGCCCCCCTGGTCGTCGAATCCCTCGAAATTGGGCCGCCGCAAAACGGGGAAGTGAGCGTTCGATTGGCCGCCTGCGCCATCTGCCACAGTGATATCCACGCCATGGATGGGGTCTGGGGTGGAACGCTGCCGGCCGTCTACGGCCACGAGGCCTCCGGCATCGTGGCCGCTGTCGGTGCCGATGTGACCGGTCTGGAGCCGGGGGATCACGTCGTCGTCACCCTGATTCGCGCCTGCGGCCGCTGCTTCTTTTGCGATCGCGGCGAACCCTACCTCTGTGAAGGCTCGTTTGCGCTCGACCGGGTAAGCCGGCTTCGCGATCGGAGCGGCCGGCCGGTCGTTCAGGGACTGCGCACCGGCGCCTTTGCCGAACAGGTCGTCGTCCACGCTTCACAGGTGGTGCGCATTCCGCGGGAAATCCCGCTCGACAGCGCCTCCCTGCTCGCCTGCGGCGTCATTACCGGACTGGGGGCGGTCACCAAAACGGCCGCCGTTCCGGCCGGCAGCAGCGTGATCGTCATCGGCGCGGGTGGGGTCGGCCTCAACAGCATTCAGGGAGCCGCCCTCGCCGGCGGCCGGCCTATCATCGCCCTCGACCTCGTCGACGGCAAGCTGGCGGCCGCCCGGGAATTTGGCGCCACCCACGCGGTCAACGCGGCGGCCGGCGATGTGCGCGAGCGGGTGCGGGCGCTCACCGGCGGCCGGGGAGCGGATTTCGTCTTCGTCACCGTCGGCAGCAGCCGGGCGATCGAGCAGGGGCTGACCCTGCTCCGGCGTTCCGGCACCCTGGTCATCGTCGGCATGCCGGCCACCGGCGATCGGGTCAGCCTCGAGGCCGGGGATTTCGCCGGGGACGGCCAGCGCATCCTCGGCAGTAAAATGGGCTCCGCCCGAATCGAAATCGACATCCCCCGGCTGGTCGACCTCTATCGGGAAGGGATCCTCAAGCTCGACGAGCTGATTACCGCCCGCTACCCGCTCGAGCAGATCAACGAGGCGATCGCCTCGGTGCGGACGGGAGAAGCCCTGCGCAATGTGATCGTATTTTCGTGAGCCGGTTGGCCGGCAGCCCGGGCAACTGATTGTTGGAAACAGTTCAATGAAACGAGACCTGCCCAATATCCTCCTGATCATGGCCGACCAGCTGGCGGCGCCCGCCCTCCCTTTCTACGGCCATCCGATCGTGCGCACGCCGCACATGAGCCGGCTGGCAGCCGAAGGGGTTCTTTTCGAGCGAACCTACTGCAGCAGCCCGCTCTGCGCTCCCTCTCGCTTTTCGATGATGGCCGGCCAGCTCCCGTCCCGCATCGGCGCCTACGACAATGCCGCCCACTTCGCGGCTGACGTGCCGACCTTCGCCCACTACCTGCGGGCGGCCGGCTACCGGACCGCCCTGGCCGGAAAAATGCACTTCGTCGGCCCGGACCAGCTCCACGGCTTCGAAGAGCGGCTGACGACCGATATCTACCCGTCGGATTATGGCTGGACGCCCGACTGGGAAAATTTTGCCGAACGGCCGTCCTGGTACCACAACATGCTCAGCGTGGTCCAGGCCGGGCTCTGCGTGGCGAGCAACCAGCTCGACTTCGATGAAGAGGTCGCCTACCACGCCCGCCGGGAGCTCTTCAACCTGGCCCGCCGCGAGGACGAACGGCCGTTTTTCCTGCTCGCTTCGTTCACCCATCCCCACGACCCGTTCGCCATCACCCGCCCCTACTGGGATCGGTATGACCCGGACGAAATCGACCTGCCGGCCGTGCCGGCGCTCCCCGATGAGGCGCTCGATCCCCACAGCCGGCGGCTCTACCATGTCTGCGCCATGGAGGATTACGCCCAGACCGAGGGGCGCATCCGGGCCGCCCGTCACGCCTACTACGGCATGATCAGCTACATCGACGACAAGGTCGGCGAGCTGCTGGCGGCGCTGGAGGCGACCGGCCAGCGTGAGAACACCATCGTCATCTTCCTGGCCGATCACGGTGAGATGCTGGGGGAGCGGGGGATGTGGTACAAGATGTCCTTTTTTGAATGGGCCTGCCGGGTTCCCCTGCTCGTGCACGCGCCCGGCCGATTTGCTCCCCGGCGGGTCGGGCAGCCGGTTTCGCTTGTCGACCTGCTCCCGACGCTGGCCGATCTCGCCGGCGGCGGCCAGGCGCCGCCTCCAGCCGCGCCGCTGGACGGCCGCAGTCTGCTCCCGCTTCTGCAGGGCGGAGCCGAAGACCCGGACGCGGCCGTCCTGGGGGAGATGCTCGGCGAAGGGGCGATCGCCCCGCTGGTGATGATCCGCCGCGGCCGCTACAAGTACATTTACAGCGCCCCCGATCCGGAGCAGCTCTATGATCTGGAGGCGGATCCCCTGGAGCGGCGCAATCTGGCGGCCGAGCCCGAATTCCGGCCGGTGCGGGACGCCTTTTTCGCCGAAATGAACGAGCGCTGGTCGCTGGAAGAACTGCACCGGCAGGTGCTGGCCAGCCAGCGGCGCCGGCGGCTCGTCGATCAGGCGCTGCGCCAGGGGCGCTTCCTTCCGTGGGATTTCCAGCCGCTCGACGATGCCTCGCAGAAGTACATGCGCAGCCACCTCGACCTGAACGTGCTCGAACGAACCGCCCGCTATCCCATCCCGGAAGTGCCTCCGCCCGACGGGGCGCAGGCCGGCCGGCATCCGGGTTCAACAGGCCATTAGAAAGACGAACTATCTGGAGGAAAATCGTTCAATGAGTGAAAAAAAGACGGCGATCATCACCGCGGCCGGCAGGGGAATGGGGGCGGCAGTCGCCCGCGACCTGGCCGCTGCCGGCTGGCAGGTCGCCCTCCTTTCCAACAGCGGCGGCGCGATTTCGCTGGCCGCCGAGCTCGACGGCCTCGGCCTGACGGGGTCGGTGACCCGCCCGGCCGACCTGGCCGCGCTGGTCGAGCAGACCCTGGCCCGCTTCGGCCGGATCGACGCCGTGGTCAACAACACCGGCCACGCCCCCAAGGGGCCGCTGCTCGACATCTCGGACGAGGCCTGGCACACCGGGCTCGACCTGCTCCTGCTCAATGTCGTGCGCATGGCCCGCCTGGTGACGCCGCACATGCAGAAGCAGGGCGGCGGCGCCTTCGTCAATATCTCGACTTTCGCCGCCTACGAGCCGGACCCCGCCTTCCCCGTCTCCTGCAGCCTGCGGGCCGCCCTGGGGAGTTTTGCCAAGCTGTACGCCGACCGGTACGCCGCCGATGGCATTCGCATGAACAATCTGCTGCCGGGGTTCATCGACAGCTACCCGGAAAGCGAAGCCAACCGCGGCCGCATTCCGATGGGGCGCTACGGCACGGTCGCCGAAATCGCGGCCGCCGTCCGCTTCCTCGTTTCCGACGAAGCCGGCTATATTTCCGGGCAGAATCTGCGGATTGACGGCGGGCTGACCCGGTCGGTCTGATCCCAGACGGTGGGAGCGTCGATGAGCCGATCGGTTGAGGTCATTGTCGTCGGCCTGGGGGCCATGGGCAGCGCGGCCGTCTACCAGCTGGCCGGCCGGGGGGTGACCGTTCTGGGGATCGACCAGTTTCATCCGCCGCACGCTCTGGGCTCGTCTCACGGGGAATCCCGGATGATCCGGCAGGCGGTCGGTGAAGGGGCGGCCTACGTGCCGCTCGTGCGGCGTGCCTACGATCTCTGGCGCGCCCTGGAAGTGGAAAGCGGCCGGCCGCTCCTCCATCTGACCGGCGGCTACATTATTGGGTCTCGAGAAGGCGGTCCCCATTTCCACGGGCGGTCGGATTTTATTGGCCACACCACCGCTCTGGCGGAACAGTTCGCCATCGACCACCGGCTCTGCAGCGCGGCCGAGGTCCGCCGGCAGATGCCGCTGGTGCGCATCGGGGACCACGAAACCGCCTATTTTGAACCGACAAACGGCCTGCTGCGGCTGGAGCCAATCATTCAGGCCCAGCTCGACCTGGCCGCGCAGCGGGGGGCGGTGCTCCATTTCGGCGAGCGGGTGGGCGAAACCCGGTTCGATCGGGATGGGGTGACGGTGGTTACCGACCGCGGCAGCTACCGGGGCGAGCGGCTGATCCTGGCCGCCGGTCCCTGGATGCCGGCCTTCATGCCCCGATCCGCTGCCGGTCAGCTCAAAGTTTACCGCCAGTTGCTGTACTGGTTCGAGGTTGAAGATCCGGCGCTGTTTGCCGCGGACCGTTTCCCCTGGCTGATCTGGATCGGCGAGCGATCCGGGGATCTGCTCGGGGTGTTTCCGATCTTGCCCGGGGGCACGCCGGGGGTCAAAGTCCTGACGGAGCAGTACGACCGGACGACCGGGGCGGATACCGTCGACCGGCAGGTGCGGCCGGCAGAGATCCAGGCGATGTTCGAGCGCTTCGTGGCGCCCCGGCTGGACGGGGTGACCGATCGCTGCCTGAAGGCGGAGGCCTGCCTCTACACAGTCACGCCGGACGAGCACTTTCTCGTCGACTTCCACCCGGACAGCGACCGGGTCCTCCTGGCCTCCCCCTGTTCCGGCCACGGCTTCAAACACGCCGCGGCCATCGGCGAAGGTCTGGCCCAGATGGTCCTGGGCGAGCCGCTGACGCTCGATTGGCGCCCGTTTCGCTTCCCGGAAAATGGGGGTGAGGCGGGCCGGAAGAACCCATGACGAAAGGAAGGGAGGGCAGGCGGTGACGGCCGATCTCGTCCCCTTCACGAGCGCGCTGCTGGCGGAAGCCGCCGGCCTCCTGGCCGGGCGGCAGCGGCGGGACCGGCAGCGTCATGCGGCCCTGCCGGAGCGTTTTGCCGGTGAGACGGCGGCCCTCGCGGCGGTGGAGGCGGTCTGGCGCCAGCGCCACAGTGCCGGTGTGGCCGCGGTTCAGGGGGGGCGGCTGGCCGCCTATCTGATCGGCGAACAGGTCATCGACCCGGTCTGGGGTCGCTCGGGCTGGGTGCGGCCGGCCGGCTGGGCTGCGGCGGCGGATCAGCCGATCGAGATTCTGCGTGACCTCTACGCCGCGCTCGGCGCCGAATGGGTGGCGGCCGGCTGCTTTTTCCATTTTGCCGTCGTCCACAGCGGGGACGCCGGCCTGGTTGACCGCTGGTTTTCCCTGAGCTTCGGCCTCGAACAGGTCTACGGCCTGTGCGATTTGTCGCGCGATCGGCCCCTCGTCGAAAGCGATCCCCCCGGTCTGGAAATTCGGCGGGCGGCCGGAGAGGATGCCCCGTTTCTGGCCGGCTTTTCCGACCTGATCTGGCGCCACCAGGTGCGGGAACCAGTCTGGGGGCTGCAGCTGCCGGAAGAGGAGGCCGCCGTGGGCGAGAGCTGGTCCCGGCTGGCCGGAGATCCAACCCGGACGATCTGGCTGGCTTTTCTGGACGGGGAGCCGGTTGGATTTCAGGGCTACTGGCCGGCCGAGCCGGCGGCCGATGACCTGCTGCTGCCCGATCGCTGCCTCAGCCTGGGCATTGCCGGCACAGTTCCGGCGCGGCGCGGGCAGGGGATCGGCCGCGCCCTGACCACCCACGGGCTTTCCCACGCCCGGGCGGCCGGCTACGCCTGGGTCGAAGCCGACTGGCGCAGCACCAATCTAACCGCCTCTCGATTCTGGCCCCGGCGCGGCTTCGAGCCGGTCGCCTACCGGCTGGTCCGCCGCGTCGACCCGCGCATCGCCTGGGGGCAGAGGCGGGAGGAAGGACCGCGGCGGCCGGTTGGCCGTCCCTCGGCGAGCCGTTCAACGACCGACTGAGGTCTGAAGCAGCCCGTCGAGATAGGTCCCCAGGAGGAGGTGAAAGCTTTCTTCCCGGCTGGCGGGCAGATCAAACCCTCCGGCGATTTCGAGAGAGACAAAGCCGTGCACCAGCGCCCGGAAGGCGCGGATGGCGTGGATGGCCGCCTCCCCCTGGATGCCGACGGAGGCCAGGATCAGCCGCAGGAGCTGCACCAGTTCGGCCGACAGCCGCCCGGGTTCACCTCCGGCGGCCGGGGCCTGCAGGGTCAGGGGGTAGAGCCCCGGATGGGTGTGGGCGAAGCGGCGGTAGGCGGCCGCAGCGGCCCACAGCGCCTCCCGCCCCACCCGGCCGTCGACGGCGGCACGCAGATCGGCCAGCAGCTGCTCCAAGCCCACCACCGCCAGCGCCTGGAGCAGGTCGGCCTGGCCGTCGATGTGGTTGTAGAGGGACGGCACGCGGATTTCCAGGGCGGCGGCCAGGGCAGCCAGGGAAACGGCCGCCGGATCGGCGGCCGCGTCGGCCAGGGCCGCTGCCTGTTCAACCACCAGCCGGCGGGTCAGCCGGCGCCGCTTAGCCATCGACCAGCGCCGCCGCTTCGGCGATCGACC
>JBFFZG010000042.1:0-21779 GCA_041568735.1 Promineifilaceae bacterium (SeqCode) | reverse complement strand
TAAGTCCGCTAGCGCCGATGGTACTTGGGGGGCAGCCCCCTGGGAGAGTAGGTCACTGCCAATTCGCCTCGCTTTTTCTATGGTACGAGCCAATGGGAAGCCCGCGCATTGCGCCCTACCAGTGCCAGATCTGATCCCAGGCCTGCAGCCAATCCGCTCCCGTGCTGACCGCCCGGAGCGGCTCGACGAGCTCCACTCCGTGGCGGCCCCGAAATTCGGCCGCCTTATCCGGTGTATCCACTTCGACGATGATCTGCGTCGGCCGGGGCGGCACATACGGCCGCACTGCGCCCAGATCCCGCAGCGCCTGAAAGGTCCCCGCCTCGATCATCTGGCGAGCCCGCACCGGCGGGATCTGGCGGGCCGAATAGCGAGTGAGCCCCTTTTTGACGGCCACCGTCGTCAGCCCCTCGCCCAGCAGCGCCGTTCCCTCCCGGCAGACGGCCATGTCCCCCGTCACCAGCACTACCGGCACGCCGTAGTGGCCGCAGAGCGCCGCATTGATGCCCAGCTCCCCCACCAGGTCGTCATTAAACCAGAGATTCCGCCATTTGACCGTCGAAATGGTGTGGCACAGCACTCCGTCCGGGGTCCCGGCCCGCGCGTGCATGCCGATCATCAGGGCGGCGTCGCAGCCGGTCTCGAACATCTCTGTGTAGCGGCTCCAGGGATGATGGGCCACCCATTCGCAGTCCGGGTCGAGCAGCTCCGGCAGATAGGAATTAAATGACCAGTCCTGGCCGGCCCCGTGACAGTCAACGGCCACGATTTCCGTGGCACCGGCCCGCTTCGCCCCACGCACGGCCGCGTTGATTTCCTCCGTGTAAAGCCGCCGCCCCTCCTCATACAGCCCATGGCCGCCCGTCACCTGGCTCCAGGTGACAATACCGCTTACCCCCTCCATATCCGACATGATTAAGACGCGCATGACCTGACCTCCAGCTGAGATGAGAAAATTTTAGGAGAGAATCGACCGGCTGGCGAATCCGATCACGCTCACCCAGCCAAACCCGATTTGGATCTTTGTCCACCCAACCGATGACGCCTGTCATTGATTTCGTAAGAAAGGGGCGCCATAATGAAAAGTGAGATGGACCCAAATCATTAAGGAGTGCATCGCGGTCACTTTCTCACCTGGACGAAGCCCCGGCTTGCGGTCAAAGGGTCGAAAAAAGTGCCCGATGTAAAGTAGGAGTATGGGTGTCCTCTCAAAAACATAAAGGCCACCGGCAGCGCTGGTGGCCTTTTTTGCTGCCTTCCGTTCAGGCCCCACATCCCGGCCGCTACGGCTGGCGAAGCAGCTCCCAGTCGTCAAAAAACCAGCCGTTGTTTAATATCGCCCAGCGGCCGCGCACGGCCACCCCGATCGTCAGCGAACCCGCCTGGTCGACGGTAAAAGGCTGCTGGTAGGTGTTCCGCCGGCCGAACTGGGGCAGCTGCCACGGCTGGCGCAGCGGCCCGGTCCACAGACTGACCTCACCCGACAGCTGATCACTGGCCCAGATTTTCCCCCCGCCGCCATCGTACGCCTCGACGAGATCGGGGAAGAGGCGGGCGGTAAAGAGGTAGGTGCCAGGCTCGAGCTCGACCTCCGTCAGCAGCCGGAAGCTGATCGCCCCCTGTCCCTTAAAGACCTTGACCGTCTGCCGGCCGTCCCAGATGAAGAGCCGGTGCTCCTGGGGGGGCAGGAAATCGGGATTGAGCACGCGGACTTCCGGCCGAACCCAGCGGTTCCACGGGTCGGGATCGAGGCTGTTGGTCCCCTCGTCGAACTCCAGCCGCCAGCGGTTGGGTATCTGCAGCTCCGGCTCCCCGTTCGGATGATACCACCCTTCTTCAAACGAAGGATTGGGCAGCAGGTTGCGCCCGGCCACGACCGGCGCCAGGGTGCTCGTCGTCGTGGGAGTGGCGGTTTCCGTTGGCGTGGGACTGGGCGGCGGGGTTCCGGTCGGCGATGGGGTGGCGCTGGGGAGCGGGGTGGCAGTCGGCAGCGGCTCGTCGCTCGGCCGGGCGGTGATCGCCAGCGCCGCGAACGGTGTGCTGGTCAGAAACTCGGGCGGAATTGGGGTCCAGGTCGCCGGCAGCGGGGTCCAGACCGGGGTGGCGGAGACGGCCGCCGGCCCGATGGTGGCCGCCGCCAGCACCTACGTCGGCAGACCGACCGGCCGCTCCCCGGTCGGGGCCGTGCGGCAGCCGCCCAGGGCGCCGATTACGACCAGAAGAAAACAGGTGATTCGTCCACGCATCCGCTCATTCCAACCCGGCGGCCGGCCGCCGGGCAAAAACAAAAGAGGGCGACCATCTGATCATGATCGCCCTCCAGACTTTCCAGCGGAGAGGGTGGGATTCGAACCCACGGTGACTTTGCAGCCACAACGCTTTTCGAGAGCGCCCCGATCAACCACTCCGGCACCTCTCCAGACCCTGTTTGTAAGAGCCGCACTGCGCAGGAGGCTGCGGTTCTCCAGGCGACTGCCAATTATGGAGAAGAAGCGCACATTTGGCAAATTCCCCTAACGACACCAACCATTCTTCCAGGGCGGGCGGGCAGGGCAGCCCAGCTCGACTCAGCCGAGGGTGGCCAGGAGCTGGCGGGCGTGTTCGATTTCATCCCCGTTGACGGTGTGCCCCATGTTGTGATAGATCCGCTCGGTGACTTGGCCGCCGAGCCGGGTGAAAACGGCCGTCGTCTCCTTGACCCGCTCCAGAGGGATGTGAAAATCGACATCACTGCAGCCGATGAAAATCGGCATGCCCTCGAGGTCTCCCTGGTGCTCAAACGGGGCGCCCGGCGGGCCAATCAATCCACCGCTGAAAACGATCAGGCCGCCGTAGCGCCGGGGATGGCGGGCGACGAACTCCGCCGCCAGGCAGGCCCCCTGGGAAAAGCCGGCGAAGACGAGCCGATCGGCCGGTATATCGGCCGCTTCAACCCGCGCCACCAGCCCGGCCAACACCGCCAGGCCGCTGTCCAGCCCCGGCTGGTTGCTCTCGATCGGATTGAGAAAGCTGTAGGGATACCAGGTGCTGCCGGCCGCTTGCGGGGCCAGGTAGGCCATGGCCGTATGGGGAAGTTCGCCGGCCAGCTCCAAAATCGAGGCGGCTGTCGCCCCCCGACCGTGGACCAGTATCATGGCCGCGCTGGCCTCGGCCAGGGGCACGCCGGCCGTCAGTACAGGTTGAGTGTCATGAGGGTGCATCTTCCTCCGAAAACAGGGGCCTGGTTTCTTCTATTCGTATTCCGCGATGCGCAGGGGCGGCAGCTGCTGCTCAATGCGGGCCCGGGCCGGTTCGAGCCATGGGGGGAGTTTTAAATGTTTCCCGAGTTCGTCAACCGGCTCGTCCAACGGGAAACCGGGAGCATCGGTCGCGATTTCAAAGAGGACGCCGGCCGGCTCCCGAAAATAAATCGAGTGGAAATACTGCCGATCCTTGACGTCGGTCACCATGAAACCCTGCCGGGCGATCTGCGCCTGGTAGGCCAGCTGCTCTTCGTCATCGGCCGCCCGGAAGGCGACGTGGTGGACCGATCCGGCCCCCATCTGGCCGCGGGGCAGATCCGGCCGATGGAGCAGATCGACCACCTCGCCGACCGACCCCTGCCCGCGGAAGCGGGCGCGCTCTCCTTCCCGACCGGCCGATTCATAGCTGAACAGCCCGGTCAGCAGGGATGCGCTGTCTGCCATCTCGCCCACCCAGAGGGTCACGCTGTGAAAGCCGAGGGGGGCGTGTTCTTCCGGCAGCGGGCCTCTGGCCCAGCGCTCCACCACCGCCTCGCCGGCCGCGGCGACCAGCTCCACCTGCAGACCGTCCGGATCGGTGAAGACGAGCACCGGGTCGCCGAACCGCTCTTCCTCCGACCACATGACGCTGCTGGCCGTCAGGTGCTGCTGCCAGAATGTCAGCGAGGACGGCCGGATGCGGTAGGCGATAGCCCCGACTTCTCCCTGCCCCCGCCGGCCGCGGCGGGCGGCCGGCCAGGGGAAAAAGGTCATGATGGTTCCCGGGCTGCCGACCAGGTCGCCGTAGTAGAGGTGGTAGGTGCCTGGATCGTCGAAATTGATTGTCTTTTTGACAAAGCGCTGCCCCAGAACGCCGGTATAAAAATCGACATTTTTCTGGGGATCGCTGGCGATCGCCGTGATGTGGTGAATCCCTGAGATCGGCTGGGTCATTGAACTGTCTCCTGGATCGCGGCCGGGCGGAAGTCGGCTGTGGGGTTTGAGATCATCCCGGGGGGTATTCTATCGGAAATTCCGGCATGTGCATGCCCATCACCGGATGAAGAGCGCCTGGAGGTGTCCCTACCGGTCCACGTCCCATCCCCACTCGCCGACCACGGTTCCCTCGTCGAAGACTCCTCGGGATACCACCAGGAAGAGGGAGGTGAACTGCAATCGCCGGGCAGCAGACGAGGGTTTCAACAGGACCCTGGCCCGGCGCCCGTTCCCCGTTCCCCGTTCCCTGTTCCCGGCCAGCAGGCCACCCACAACCACGTATCCCGAGCTGTCGAGGTATCTGCCGCCGCGGCCGTCGTCCGGCGGCTCAAAACCGGCGAATGTCCGCAATCAGCGGGAACCCAATTGACTTGATAATCGTTATACAGGTATGCTTGAAACAGGCTTATTTGACGCATGCCCATGACTCCTGACGAGGTCCCTATGTCCCGCAAGTTCACCGTTCTACCGGTACTCTTCCTGACCCTGACCCTGGTCGCCCTCCTGCTGGCCTGCCGCAGCGATCCCGACGAGGTGACACCCGAAGCGCCGACGCCGGCGATTACCCTGACGCCCACCCGCACCCCCCGGCCGCAGCCGACCTTCGACCCGAGCCTGCTCGACAATCCGCCCGATTGGGCGCCGCAGCTCGTGGCCTACAGTCCGGCCGCCGGGGTCGAAGGACTGCTCGACGGGGCGATTACCCTCCGCTTCGACCAGCCGATGAACCCGGATTCGGTGCAGAACGCCTTTTCCATCGACCCGGCCGTCGACGGCTCGTTCATGTGGGTCCGGCCGGATACCCTGGTCTTCACCCCCGAGTCAGAACTGGCCCGGGATCAGCGCTACAGCGTCCAGGTTTCCGACCAGGCCGAAGGGATCAACGGCCTGCCGCTCCGCGAACCGGTCGACGTCCGCGTGCAGACAGTCGGCTTCCTGCAGGTGAGCAGCATCACGCCGGCCGACGGGACCGGCGAGGTCGCCCCGGATGGCGCCGTGACCGTCCTGTTCAACCGGCCGGTCGTCCCCCTGGTGAGCACCGGCGACCAGGCCAGGCTGCCCAACCCGCTGCAGATCTCGCCGGAAACCCCCGGCCGCGGCGAATGGCTCTCGACGAGCATCTTTCGGTTTGTCCCGGACGGCGGCTGGGCCGGCGGCACCCGCTACCAGCTGACCATCCCGGCCGGCCTGACCGACATCACCGGCGGGGTGCTCGAAACGCCCGTAGTCTCAACCTTCACCACCCAGCGGCCGCTCGTCGAATACACCGTTCCCTTCCCCGGCCAGGCCGGCTTCTTGCTGACCGATGTCCTGACCGTCACCTTCAACATGTCCATGGACCGGGCCAGCACGCAGGAGGCGATCCGGCTGGATCCGCCGGCCGCGGCTACCTACGAATGGAGCTTCGAGGATCGGATCGTGACCATCCGGCCGCGGGAGCGGCTGGCCCAGGGAACCGACTACACCCTGTCGATCGGGCAGGGAGCCCGGTCGGCTTTCGGCCAGGCCAGTCTCGACCAGACCTATGAAATTCCCTTCTCGACCGTGCCCTTTCCAGCCGTCGTCAATACCGAGCCCCCGAACGGCTCCGATGACCGCCAGGCAAGCGGCTACGTCTACATCGAATTCGCCGGTCCGATGGATTGGAAAACGATCGACGGCCGGATCACCGTCTCACCCCGGCCGGCTAAAATCACCTATGACTATTTTCCCGGGGGAAACTGGCTCACCCTCCTCTTCGAGCAGAAGCCGAGCAGCGACTATACGATAACGATCCCGGGCACGGCCGCCGATATCTACGGAAACACCCTGGGCGACCCATACACCTTCGCCTTCCGCACCGCGCGAGCCTTCCCCATGGCCAGCTTCGGGCTCCCCTATGGGATCAACCACCTGAGCCGCAGTTTCGCCACCGAGGTAACGATCGTCCACCGCAATGTGTCCGCCCTGGAGGTGCAGCTGTACGATCTCGGCCTGCCGGTGGAGCTGGCCGACGGCTACTACTACCAGGGACTGACCGGTCTGGGGAATCCGCTCAACCGCTGGACCGTGAACCCGACCACGGCCGAAAACGCGGTCGGCACCACCCGGCTGCCGCTCAGCGACGGCCGGCCGCTCCCCAACGGGGTCTACCGGCTGACCCTGACCGCTCCGGAATTCAAAGAGCAGGGCTATGGGGAGGCGGATGTCGCCCTCGTCGTGGCCGACACCAACCTGGTCGTCAAGGAAATGGTCGACTCGGTGCACGTCTGGGCGACGGATATCGCCAGCGGCCGCCCGGCCGCCGGACGGCTGCTGGCCCTCTACAGCGCCGACCGGAAGCAGCTCGGCACGGCCGAAACCGACGCGAATGGACGGGCGACCTTCTCCTACAACCCGATCCAGGGGAACTACCGAGGGGTGGCCGTCATCAGCGAAACGCCCGGCAAACCCGGCTTCGGCTTCGCCGCCAGCCAGTGGAGCCAGGGGGCGGAGCCGGCCGTCAGCCAGGCCTTCGGTCCGGAAAACCCGCAGACCGCCTACCTCTTTACCGACCGGCCGCTCTACCGGCCGGGGGATACCGTCTACTTCCGGGCGATCGTGCGGCAGAACGACTACGGCCGCTACCGGCTGCCCGACCCGGCCGGGCTGAAGCTGACCGTCTTCCAAAACCAGTTCTTCGACCAGACAAATCCATTCGAGCTGACCATGACCCTGGAAACAAACGCCGATGGGAGCGTATTCGGCCAGTTCGAGCTGCCGGCCGATGCCCAGCTCGGCCAGTACGTGCTCAACCTGCAGCAGCCGAACGGCAACCACCTCGCGCAGGTTCCCATCTCCGTCCTCGCCTTCCGCAAGCCGGAAGTCGAAGTCACCGTGTCGCCGGAAAAGGCGGAATTACAGCGGGGAGAGGCGACCCGGGTAACGGCCGAAGCGCGCTATTTCTTCGGCGCGCCGGCGGCCGATCTGCGGGTCGCTTACGAGGTTTTCGATGAGCGGTTTATTTTCGCCCCGAACCTCCCTTACAACTTCACCGACGACGATATCATCCCCTTCTACGGCCATTTCGACTTCGCGCCGCCGGAACCGGGGGGCTTTTTCGGCGAACCGATCCTCATCGGCTCGGGGCACACAGGGGCGGACGGCCGCTTCACCCTCTCCCTGCCGGCCGATCTCCTGAATGAAATCGAGGCGGGCAGCCGGCGAATCACCGTCCAGATGACCGTCACCGATGTCAACAACCAGATCGTTTCCGCCCGCGCCCCGATCATCTTCCACGGCGGCCCGGTCTACGCCGGCACCCAGCTAGAATCCTATGTGGCCGAGGCCGGTGAGCCGGCCACCTTCAACCTGATCGCCGTCGACTGGCAGGCCCGGCCGGTGGCCAGCACCCGCCTCGAAGCCGGCCTGTATCAACGGACCTGGGAGCGGGATGAAAACGGCTTTTACGAGCCGGTCGACACCCTGCTGGAATCGCAGACGGTGACCACGGACGCCGACGGGCTGGCCTCGGTTGAGTTTACCCCGCCGGAAGGGGGCACCTACCGCATGGTCACCACCGTGGGATCCGGCCCGCAGCAGCACCGCAGCTCGGTCCTCTTCTGGGCCAGCGGCGAGCAAGCGGTCTGGCGGCCGGAGCCGTTCTCCCGGCGCATGGATCTGGTCCCGGATCGGAGTGAATACCAGGTGGGGGAGACAGCCGTCGTCCTGGTGCAGTCCCCGTTCGACCGGCCGACCACAGCCTGGGTCTCGATCGAACGCGGCACCCTGCGCGACGAGCGGATCGTGACCCTCGACGGTCCCGGCGATACGATCGCCGTCCCGATCACCGTCGACGACGTGCCCAACATTTACGTGACAGTCATCGCCATCAAAGAGGAGACGGTTCCGGCCGGCGCATCCGCCCCGGCCGCCGGCGACTACGCCGACATCCGCGTCGGAGTGGCCAACCTGCCGGTCAAACGAACGCCGCTGCTGCTCAACCTGCAGATCACCCCGCGGCTGCCGGCCGGCGGCTTCTTTGGGCCGGGTGAAACGGCCGTCTTCGACCTGCAGCTGACCGACGCCGCCGGGCAGCCGGCGGCCGGCGAGCTGTCGCTGGCACAGGTCGACAAAGCGCTTCTCTCCCTGATGAACCGGCATGAGCCGCCGATCGCCGACGTATTCTACAGCCAGCAGCCCTATCGCTCGAAGATCGGGGCCAGCCTGATCCTGGCTGCCGATGGGGCGACACTGCAGATCGAGGAGCAGGTCAAGGCCGAGACGCGCGCGGCGGCCGGGGTCGGCGGCGGTGGGGACATGGCTGCCGACGGGGTCGCCGAATTTGAAGCTGCGGCACCCACGGCCACGGCCGCGGCCTCGCAGCAGGGCGAATCAGCCGTCCGGCGGGATTTCCGGGACACCGCGTTCTGGGAAGCGGTCGTGAAGACCGACGGGTCCGGACGGGCCACCATTGAGATTCCCCTGCCGGACAACCTGACGACCTGGGAGCTGATGGTCAAGGCGGTCACGGCCGATACGAAAGTCGAGCAGGGCACGGCCGAGATCACCGTCAACAAGCCGCTTCTGCTGCGACCCATCACCCCGCGCTTTTTCACGGCCGGTGACACGGCCCAGATCGGGACAGTGGTTAACAACAACACCAACGCGGCGCTCGATGTCCGGGTCGGCCTGGAGGCCGCCGGGGTCGAGCTGCAGAGTCCGGCCGAGCAGACCGTCAGCGTGCCGGCCGGTGGGCAGACGGTCGTGCGCTGGACCGTGGCCGTCCCCGACGTGTCCCACGTCGACCTGACCTTCACGGCCGCCTCCGACCCGTACAGCGACGCCACCAAGCCGACCCTGGCCACCGGCCCCGGCGGTACGATCCCGGTCTACCGCTACAACGCCGAGGACATCGTGGCCACATCCGGGGTGGTGGGCGAAAATGAGGAACGGCGGGTCGAGGCGGTGCTGCTGCCCGAATGGGTCGATCCGGAGGCCGGATCGCTGCGGCTGCAGCTGAATGCCTCCCTGGCCGCGGCCGTCCTGGACGGGCTGGCAGCCCTGGACGACGAGGTCTATGACCGGAACTGCGCCAACGCCATCGCCTACCGGCTGCTGCCGAACGCGGTCACGGCCCGGGCGATCAACACGCTCCAGGCCGGCACCCCCGATCTGCGCGCCAGACTCGATACGCTCATCCCGCTCGACGTGGCCGATCTCAGCCAGCTGCAGAAAGCCGACGGCGGCTGGGGCTGGTGCTACGCCCGGGAGAGCGATCCGTACTTCAGCGCCTACGTGCTGCTGGCCCTGGACAAAGCCGGTGAGGCCGGATATGCCGTCAGCCGGAATGTCCTCAACCGGGGCGCGGCCTATCTGCAGGGCAAGGTCAGCCCACCACGCCGGTTGAACACCAATGCGCATGCCGCGAATCAGCAGGTCTTCTATCTCTACGTCCTGGCCGAGGTCGACGCCGTGCAGACGGCCGACCTGGCGGCGGTCTTCGCCGAGAACCGGCCCCAGCTCGATCCCTATGCGAAAGCCTTCCTGCTCCTGGCCAATCAGCTCGGCGGGGGAGCGGCCGCGGAAATCGACACGCTCCTGGCCGATCTGAACGCCGAAGCGCAGGTCAGCGCCACCGGCGCCCACTGGGAAAGCCGGGGGTTTGGCTTCCTCAGCGGGGATATCCGCGACACGGCGATCGTGCTGATGGCCCTGGCCCGGGCCGGGACGGACGAGCCGTTCGGTCCGCAGGCGGTCAACTGGCTGATGGGGGCGCGCAAAGCCCGCTTCTGGTCGACCGCCCACGACTCCTCCTGGGTCTTGCTGGCGCTGACCGACTGGCTGGCGGCGACCGGGGAGCTGGACGCCGATTACAGCTACGCCGTCCGGGTTCACCAGACTCCGCTGGAAGGGCGCTTCTCCCGGGCAAACATCGCCGAAACGGCCGTGGTTGAAGTGCCGATCGGAGATCTCACAGCCGACGATCTCAACCTGATCGACCTGCAGAAGCGCGGGAACGGCCGTCTCTACTACAACGGCTACCTCGATCTCTTTATTCCAGCCGGCCGGGTGGAGGCGATCCAGCGCGGGATCAGCGTGGAGCGGCGCTACTTCGACGCCGCCTGCAGCCCACAGAAAGAAAGCTGCGAGCCGCTGACGTCGATCCAGGCCGGGCAGCAGGTGCGGGTCGAGCTGAACATCATCGCCACCCGGAACCTGGTCTACGCCATCGTGGAGGATTACTTCCCGGCCGGCGCCGAGGGAATCGATCCCAACCTGCAGACCAGCCCGCTGGGGCTCGAGGCGGGGATCGCACCGGCGGCCGTCGACTACCGCTACGGCTGGTGGGGTTGGTGGTTCTTCAACCACATCCAGTTTGAGGACGACCGGGTCCGCTTCACCGCCGACTTCCTGCCGCAGGGCACCTACCAGTACACCTACTACCTGCAGGCGGTCGTGCCGGGTGAATTCCAGGTGCGGCCGGCGTTCGCCCGGGAGGAGTTCACGCCGGAAGTCAACGGCCGGTCGGATGGAACGCTGTTTACGATTTCGCCGTGAGTGCGTATGAGCCGGCCGGTCCCCCATTGACCGGCCGGCTACCGGGGATTATTTTTCGCGCAGCGTGCGGAAAAACCGCTGCAGGAGGTCGGCCGCCTCCTCTTCCAGAACCCCGCGGATGATCTCGACCCGGTGGTTGAACTGCGGCTGGTCATCCGGCAGCTCCCCCAGCACATTGACGATTGACCCATCTGCGCCAAAGCGGGTGTCGCGGGCGCCGTAGACCAGGCGCGGCAGGCGGGCCTGGAGCATTGCCCCCGCGCACATCGGGCAGGGCTCCAGCGTGCAGTAGAGCGTGACGTCGAGCAGCCGCCAGTTGCGCAGGTGCTCGGCCGCCGCTCGGAGGGCGAAGATTTCGGCGTGCGCGGTTGGATCGAGATCGCTCTCCTTCCGGTTGTAGCCGGCGCCGATGATTTCTCCCCGGTAGACGGCCACCGCCCCCACCGGCACTTCGCCGTGAGCGGCCGCCTTTTCCGCCTGGGCCAGGGCAGCCCGCATCCATTTCTCGTGCTCCAGATCGTCTGACATCGCTTTATTTTACCCGATCTCGACCGGCGTTTCGCGCGGCTGGAGCCGGCGCAGGGCGCGGACCAGGTTGATTTTCGAATAGGTGCCCAGGCTCCAGAAGGTCAGGTATTTTTCCGCGCCGAGCAGCCGCTGGCGAATTTCCCGGTCGGGCAGCCCCTGACCGGCCAGGTGGCGAGCCTCCCCGGCCATTTCTTCCCAGAAGGCGATTTTATCCCGCAGCGCCGCCCGGCCATCGAGGATGATCCCGGCATGGGCGCAGAAGAGCGTGCCAAAATCGCGGGCCAGCACCCGCTGAATCGAGTCGTACCAGGTCTGCAGATCGTCCTGCCGGCGCAGGAATTTGCCGCGCGCCTCCACGAAGAGGTCGGCGCCGAAGAGCCAGCCCGTCTCCGGGTCGAGAAAGACGACGTGGTCGGGCGCGTGGCCGGGCGTTTCGATGACTTCCAGCCGGTGGGCGCCGGTTTCGACAACGTCCGGCAGCGGTTCGGCCGCGACCCCGCGCGGCTGCCCGAACGCCAGCCGGCGGTAAAAGGGAATGCGCCTGGGGTGAGCAATCCTGTCCAGCCCGGCCGCCGGGGCGAAAATCGGCGCGCCGCGGCCGCTTAAATAGGAAGCGCCCCCGATATGGTCTTCGTGGTGATGCGAAAGCAGGATCCGGGCCAGCGGCCGTCCGGAAAGCCAGCCGGCCAGGAGGGGGCCGGTGCGCGGCATGCCGGTGTCGATCAGGGTATCCCGCAGCAGGTAGGCAGAGACGGCGTAGGTCGGCCGGCTGCGGAGGGTTCCCTGGAGGTGAATCCGGGTGACCGGCCCGAAGGTGGCGGTGGTGAGCATGGCCCGGTGAGTGGTGGACGATCGGCGGCCGGTCGAAGCGATCGTCTGGCGGTTAGAGACGGGCCAGGATCCGCATTTTCACTTCGGCCAGGGCGTCCTTGGTCCCCTGCAACCGCAGCCGGTTGGCCAGCCAGGCGATGTACAGCAGGGTGAAGCCGATCGTCGACATGGTCAGGGTGATGCCCATTTTCATCGAGGCCAGACCGGAGTCAAACTCCTGCAGCCCCTGCTCCATTCCCTGGGCCTGCTCCAATGCCGGGCCGAACATGACCGGGTGAATGTCGCGCAGAATGCGGATGCTACCGTAGGTGACGACAACCGTGACGAAGGCGGCGATGACGTAGACGGCCGAAAAGCGGCGCTTGCGCTCCGGATCGTCGATGGCGCCGCGCAGAACCAGATAGGCGATGTAGACCAGCCACATGATCGTCACCGAGGTCAGGCGCGGGCTCCACAGCCACCAGGTGTTCCAGGCCGGCCGCCCCCAGACAGAGCCGCTGACGATCGTCATCATGATGAAGACGATGCCGATTTCGACGGAGGCCAGGGAAATGGTGTCCCAGAGCGGCCGCCGGCCGCGCAGATAGAGGATGCCGGAAACCAGGGAGACAAAGAAGGTAACTGAAGCCACCCAGGCCGACCCCACGTGGAAGTAAAAAATGCGCTGGACATTGCCCATCGTCACCTCGACCGGCGCGTAGAGAAAGGCCATGGCCAGAGTGGCCACGATCCCGGCCGCAGCCAGCCAGTTCCAGAGTGTGATTTTGCGAGTGAACCAGTTTAAGGCCATGAGAATCCTCCTTGACGCGGCCGGGAAAATCGGCCGCGCTCCACCCATTTTTAACAATTTTCCCGCGAGAAAGCCAGTGAAACCGCGATCCCTTTCATGTTGATCGGGCTGTCCGGAGATCAGTCCACCCGCCGCAGCCAGCTCACCTGGTGTGGATCGAGGCGTAGCGGGGCGTCGCTCCCGTGTCCCTGACCGGTCAGCAGGTCCTCATACCGGCCGGCGGGCAGGGGGATGACCGCCGCCGCCTCGCTCACATTCTGCAGGCAAATCACTTCTTCTCTCCGGGCGATATCCTGCCGCCAGACGGCAAAGACGGCCGGATGGAGCTGGAGGATCTCCTGCTCGCCGGTGGGATGGAAGGCGGGGGAACCGGTCCGCGCGCGCAGCAGTCGGCGGAAGCCGGCAAAAATCCGGTGGCGCAGCGAGGTGGAGTCGGCCAGCTCCGCCTCGAGGCGGTTAATCGCCAGTTTTTCCCGGTTGATCGTGCGGGCCCGGCCGGTCTCCGCCACCCCTTCCGGCCAGCCCCGGGAGCCAAAGAGGCTGTGAAAGTAGATGCCGGGCATGCCCCGCAGCGCCAGCATGATCGCCTGGGCGCAGAGAAAGCGGCTGGCCATCCGGCCGGGGTCTTCGTCGGGCCGGTCGGGGTCGGCCAGCGCGTCGAAGTAGTTGATGTTCAGCTCGTAGGGGCTCTGGCTGCCGTCCGGGTTGTTCCGATAGGAGACCCGGCCGCCGAGCCGCAGGACCCGTTCCGCGATCGCCTCAACGGCCGCTTCCGGCAGCAGTCCCCGCGCCGGCGTCAGGCCGATGCCGTCGTGAGAGGCCAGAAAATTGAAGAACGTCACCCGATCCGAGGGCAGGGTCAGCGTGCGCGCCCACTCCGAGAGGATCCCGGCATTCCCGGTGTGGAAGGCGTGAAGGGTGAGCGGGGGCAGCGAAAAATTGTAGACCATCTGCGCCTCGTTGGTCCCATCCCCGAAATACGAGATATTGTCCAGATGCGGCACGTTAGTTTCGGTGACGAGGACCACCTGGGGGGCAATCTCGTCCATAATCGCCCGGAAGAGCTGGATCAGGGCGTGGGTCTGCGGCAGGTGGATGCAGGTGGTCCCGATCTCCTTCCACATGAAGCCAATGGCATCGAGGCGGATGAGTCCCGCTCCCTGCTGGACGTAAAAGAGCAGCAGGTCGACGATGGCCAGGAACACCTCCGGCTCGGCGAAATTGAGATCGATCTGATCGTCGCTGAAGGTGGTCCAGACATGCCGGGGTCCGGACACCGTCTGCACTTCGGTCAGGAGGGGCAGCGCGCGGGGGCGAAAGACGGCCGACAGGTCCTCCCCCGGATCGATCGCGTGGAAAAAGCGGCGGTAATGGGGATCGCCGGCGAGAAAGGCCTTGAACCAGCCGCTTTCGGCCGAAATGTGGTTGATGACCGCGTCAAACATCAGCCGAAACGAGCGGCCGATGGCGGTCACGTAGGACCAGTCCCCCAGGGCCGGATCGACGACGGCGTAGTCGACCACGGAAAAGCCGTCATCCGACGTGTAGGGGTAGAACGGCAGCAGGTGGACCCCTTTGACCACCCCCCTCAGGTGGTTCTCCAGGAAGCCGCCCAGGGTGCGCAGGGGGGCTTCCCCCGGCCGCTGCACCATATCGCCGTAGGTAATCAGCACGGCGTCGCTCTCGTCGAAGTAGTGAGCGGACGCAGCGGGTGGGATCCGACCGGCGTAGTGGGCCAGCATCTTTTCCAGGCGGGTCAGGATCGCGGGGGCCGCTTCGGCTCCGTAGATAAATGCGAGGAGGTCTTTGACCTTCTCATTTTCAATTTCATGTTTCATGGGATGGCCGGAATCCATCATGTCGAATTCTCCGATCGGTTGTTTCTATTCATGATCGTGCGATTTGTTATGTTAAGTCATAGGCCGCCGGGGTTCACCGATTTTCCGGGAATCAATTCCAGTCAGAGCGACTGGACAACGTAGTCAAAAATGCGCCGCTTGATGCGCATCAGATTGAGCTCCGCCCCGAGGGCGGCGATTTCACCATCCGGTTCATAAAGGTAGCCGGGGCGCAGTGCCCCGCCCTCTTCCAGCTTGCGCTCGTTGAGCAGGCGGGAAAGAGCGAACTCGAGCCGCTCCCGGTTCTGGATATAGATCTGGTGCTGCAGACGCAGCCGGTCGGCGCCGGAGCCGGCCTCGAGCTGCCGGCGGGTCTCGGCCAGGCGGGCCTCCAGACCGGCCACCAGCCGGGAAAGTTCGGCGATTTTTTCCGGATCGGGAAGCCCCAGGTTTTCTCCCACCCGCCAGGACGGCCGGTTGAGCAGTTCGACGGCGGCCGGGGCCGCCGGCGGATCAGCGGGCTGCTCCTCTAACCGCAGAGTGGCGATCATTTTGGCGGGGATCGACTCGAGCGGACCGAGCGGCCGCCCCCACAGGTCGGTCTCGGTGAAGGCGGCGCCGAGCGCGGCCGGCCGGCCGGTCGGATTGAACAGGCGGGCCAGGAGCGCTCCCCGGTGCACCTGGAGGCTGCTCAGGGGTGCCCCCACCCGCAGGAAGACCCGGCTGTCCCGCCGGCCCTCCCCCCGCTTGCGCACGAGCAGCGGCGGGTTTTGGAAGGCGGCATTGAGCGCCAGAAAATCGGTGGAATCGACGGCCGGGCCGCCCAGGACGACCGCCAGCTCGTGGTGCACGATCCGCTCGCAGCGGGCATCGGGCACATAGAAAAAGGGGCCGGCATCTCCGACCCGGTTCTGCAGATCGGCCCGGGTCAGCCATTCGACCGCGCGGCGCAGGGGCAGGGCGATCGCGCCCGCTGGATCGGCCGCATAAGCGCGCAGCCCGCGGGCCAGCACGGCCGTCACCCCATCGGCGCCGGCCAGCGCCACGAAATCGTGAAAGGGAAAGGTGGTCACGACGTTGAGCTCCCGCTGGCCGAGCAGGATGCTGGCCAGTTCGGCCGGCGGATCCAGCGGCAGCAGGTCCCGGTCGGCCGCCGGCCGCCGCACGATATCGAACGGCATGCCGGCCAGGATTTCCCCCGGCCGGCCGGTGGCCATGATCAGGTCGACCCGCAGATCGACGCCGCGGGAGTCGAGATCGATTTGCCAGCGCAGCAGCGGAGAGCGATCAAAGGTCAGGCGCACGTCGACCGAGACCGAGCGCTCTCCATCCAGCCAGCTCCCGGAGAAGGCCACGACGGCGTACCCCTCCCCCTGCTCGACGAGCATCAGGGAGGATTCGGGCCGGATGGCGCCCAGCCGCTCGCCGGCCTCGTCGGAGTAGGTGTCTCCCCGCTCGGCCGAGACGACCAGCTCGCCAAAGGTGCCGCCGCCGGCCGCCACCAGGCCGCGATCGTCCACGGTGGCCTGGTAGAAATCGTTTTGCCAGGAAAAGGAGTCCAGCGGCCGCGCCGCCGGCTCGATCGGCCGCTCATCGACCACCGGCCAGACGCCGACCCCATCCGTCTGCACGCGGTAAAGCCGGCCGCCGGCCGCCTGCCAGTGATCGACCGGCAGGGGATTGGTGCTGACCGCGTAAGCGGCCGGGGCGAAATCGGCCAGGATCGTCCCCAGGGAGCGCTCGACCTCGCCCGTCATGCCGGCGAAAACCCGGCGGTAGCTGTCTTCCATCTTTTCGTGCACCTGGTCGATGCTGACGCCGCAGATGCAGTCGTGAACGGCATTTTGCAGAAGCGCCCGCCCCCACTGCTCGATCTGCTCCTCCGGAAAGGTTCCGCCGCAGAGCCAGGCCATCGCCGCCAGGGGCTCGCAGAGCTGGAACAGGAGCGTCTCGCAGTCCCGGGCGGCGATCTTGAGATAGGTGCGAGCGGAGAATGTTCCGGGAAACGTCGCCCCGAACTTGCCGGAGTTGAGCTCGCCATCCAGGGTGGGCA
Organism: Promineifilaceae bacterium (SeqCode); assembly: GCA_041568735.1. GTDB lineage: Bacteria > Chloroflexota > Anaerolineae > Promineifilales > Promineifilaceae > WTJY01. The sequence goes on along the minus strand of JBFFZG010000042.1, from coordinate 5,003 downwards.
GCGGCAGATCCCGGCCCCGGATTTCGGCGGCGAAGCGGGTCGGGGTCGACTCGCGCAGGACGAGATCGCCATCGATCCCGCCGGCCGTTTCAAAAAAGCGGATCGGATCTTCCGGGTTGATTTCCAGGTCGTAGCCGTCGAACAGGGGAATATCGGGAGTCGGGTAGAAGGGGCGGAGCTTGTTGACCTCGGCGTGGAGGCGGGTGACGGCCACGGACGGTTCATGGGTGACCCCGTACAGGTTGCGGTAGCCGCCGAACAGGTTGATCGTCAGGAGCCGGCTGCCGTCCGACCCCTCCCACCAGAAGTAGGGCTCCAGCCGGGGCACGCCGCGCCAGACATAGGTCGACTCGATGCCGGCCAGACGGTGGATCTGCGGGGACTGGCTGATATGGCCGAAGGTGTCGACGAGCCAGCCGGTGGCCATGGTCCCCCCGTGGCGCTCGATATCCCGGCGGCCGTAGACCAGGTTGCGAATCAGCAGCTCCCCACCGGTCAGCTGCCAGTCGGGCTGGCAGTAATACGGGCCGAGGATCAGCCGGCCGGCGGCGACGAGCGCGTCAATCCGGGAGGCGTATTCCGGGGCCAGGCCGAGCAGATCCTCGATGATCAGGGTCTGGCCGTCGACCAGGTAGGTAAACGTCGGATTCTCTTCGACCAGTCGCTCCAGCTTGTCAATCAGACCGGGAATCCAGCGGCTGGTATAAACCGAGGTCAGGAACCATTCCCGATCCCAGTGGGTATGGTTGATCACGTGAACCGTCGTTGGCGGCATGAATTCTCCTGGAAAAACCGGTTGAACGGCCGCACGGAGGGGGTCTGTCCGCCCCTGCAGCCAGCAGATGTCAGGTTTGGGTCCGGTGAACGATGGTTTTCCGGAGCGGTGCCCCTCCCGGCCGGAGATCGACCCACTCAGGCATAGAGCACGCGGCCGGTATCCCGATCGACCCAGCGAATCTTGTCGGCCGGAAACCGAAGCCAGACATCTTCGTCGGGGGCGATCTGGAAGGTCGGGTGGGTGGCCACCTTGACGGTATCGCTGCCGATATTGACCGTCAGCAGGTTCTGAGATCCGAGCGGCTCGACCACGAGAACGCGGACTTTGATGGCGTCATCGACCGGCTGGTTCAGTGTTTCCATGTTTTCGGCGCGAATCCCGAGCATAATCCGCCGGCCTTCATAGGAATCGATCACCGGCCGCATCGCGGGATCAGGACTCAGGTCAAAGTCGCCGATCTTGACGGTGACCTGCCCGTTCTGCCGCTGCACCTGGCCGGTCATGAAGTTCATCGGCGGGTTGCCGATGAAGCTGCCGACAAACTGGTTCGACGGCTTGTCGTAAACCGTCGACGGCTCGTCGATCTGCTGGATCACCCCCTCTTTCATGACGGCGATGCGATCCCCCATGCTGAGGGCTTCGATCTGATCGTGGGTGACGTAGACCGTGGTCAGGTTGAGCTCGCGCAGCAGCCGTTTCAACTCCGCCCGCATCTCGAGCCGCAGCAGCGCGTCGAGATTGGACAGGGGCTCATCCATCAACAGCACCCGGGCCTTCATGGCGATCGCCCGGGCGACGGCTACCCGCTGCCGCTGCCCACCGCTCATCTTGCTCGGATAGCGGTCGAGCATATTCTCGATGTGCAGCATCTCGCCTGCCTGGCGCACCCGGCGGTCGATCTCTTTGGGATCTTCTTTTTTCATCTTGAGGCCAAAGGCGATGTTGTCGTAGACCTTCATGTGGGGGAAGATCGCGTAGCTCTGGAAGACCATGGAGATATTTCTCTCCCGTGGGGGGAGGTAGGTGACATCCTGGCCGCCGATCGTGATGCGGCCTTCATCGGCCATCCCCAGGCCCGCGACCGCCCGCAGCAGCGTTGTTTTGCCGCAGCCGCTCGGCCCGAGGAGGACGACAAATTCCTGGTCGTGGACGACCAGATTGGCGTTGTTGACCGCGACGAATTCGCCGAAGCGTTTGGTGACATTCTCAATTCGTATTTCTGCCATGATATTTCCCCGTCAATTTGCCGATTTCGCACCGGCTGACGGCCGGCCGGCGGCCGTGCCGGTCTTCCCGGTGTGATCCTGCCAAATCGTTCGCTCTGTTAATCGTTTCCCCTGCCGGCGGCGCACGCACGCCCGGCTTATTTCGACACCTGCCCCCACATGTTAAAGAGGTAGCGGCGGATGAAAAAGATGAAGATCAGCGCCGGCACCAGCATGAAAAAGCCGCCGGCGAACTGATACGGCTCGGAAGACTGGCCGAGCACGGCCAGCACCTGGGCCGGCAGCGTGCGGTTCTGAATCGTCAGGACGCTGGCGGCGAAGACTTCGTTCCAGGACATGACAAAGGTGAAGATGGCCGAAGCGGCGATACCGGGCAGAACCAGCGGCAGGATTACCTGCCGGAAGGCCTGGGCCGGCGTGCAGCCGAAGACCATGGCCGCCTCCTCCAGCTCGTAGGGAATGCTGGCGAAGACGCTGCCGATGACCAGCACGGTCGTGGGCAGGGTGAGCGCCGTGTGCATCAGGGCCAGGCTGTAGATGCTGTCGAACATGCCGAGGCTGATAAAGACGACGGCCAGCGGGATGGCCAGGATGACGATGGGGAAGGCGCGCACAGCCAGGATCGACAGACGGAAGAAGTTCCGACCGGGAAAAATGTAGCGGGAAATCGCGTAGCCGGCCGGCGCAGCGATCACCGTCGACAGGACCAGGGTAATGACCGCCACGATGACGCTGTTGATAATCCCGGGAATGATCCCTTCCGAGGTCAAGAAGAAGCGCATCGTATCCAGGGAGAAGGGGATAAACGGCAGCACCCCTTTCGGATAGGCGCGCACGATGGCCGGCGTGGTAAAGGCCATCGAACCGATAAAGTAGATGGGCAGCAGAATCCAGAGAGAGATCAGGATGGCAATGCTGTAGGTCACCAGCCGGCCGCGCCGCTGCCGGCGCAGCATCGCCCGGTGCACGGCCTGGACTTCCGGGGAAGCCTGAACGGCCGTTGTGGTTTCAGTCGTCGTGCTCATGTCGTCACCTCCTCCTGCGTTGTCACAAGTCTCAGATAAACAAAAGCGCTGACCATCGACAGCAGCAAGATGAAGCCGGCATACGCGGCCGCCACGTTCGAGTTGCGGAAATCGCTGTACTGGCGGAAGGTCTCGTTGGCCAGCACGGTCACGATATCCCCACCGCTCAGGGCGATGACGACGGCGAAGACCTGCAGTGCCAGGATCGTGCGCAGGATCAGGGCCACCTGCAGACTGGGCTTCAGCAGCGGCAGAATCACGTGGCGGATGCGCTGCCAGAGCGAAGCGCCGAAGAGCTCGGCCGCCTCCAGGATCTCATCCGAAATCGCCTGCAGGCCGGAGACCACAATAATCATGACGATCGAGGTTGCTCGCCAGACTTCCGCCAGGAAGATGGCGAAGATGATCCACTGGCGGGTATTGGCCGTCAGATAGGCCCCGGGCGATGAAATCAGTCCCATTCCCTGCAGAATCGAGTTGAGAAAGCCGTTTTGCGTAAAGATGGCAAACCAGACGATACCGACGGCCAGGTCGGACACCCCGAGCGGAATGGCGAAAATGTAGAGAAAGAGGGAGTTTCCTTTGAGGCGGGCCTGGATGACCAGGGCCATGACAATCGCCAGGACGAACTGGACCGGCAGAATCAGCACCATCAGCAGGAGCGTCGTCCGCAGCGCCGGCCAGAAGAAGCGATCGTTGACCATCTTGTCGATGAATTCCATTGTAAACTCCCCGGCGTTCCCGCGATCCACCCGGCCGCTGACTTCGTCGCCAAAGACCTGGATGAAGCGGGAGGGAGCCCAGCCGGTCACCGTTTCCCCTTCGACGGTCGCCTCGACCTGGTACCAGACCTCCAGGATGGCGAGCTCATCGATCGTCACGGCCGTCTGCGCGTCCAGCCGGCCGACGATTTCGCTCTTGGCATTGGGCTCCGCGAAGAGATCGGTCAGCGGATCGGCATCCGCCCCGAGTTTGCGCCGGACCGTGCCGCCGAGCGGGGTGCCGTCCTCCGCTTCATCGCGCACGCGAATGCGGCTGTCGGAGGTCCAGCCGGAAACCGGCGCCCCTTCCACCCCGTCACCGGACACCCGGAACCAGCGCTCGGTCAGCGAATTGGTCTGGTCGAGCTCTTCCGGCGGGATGAAGTTCCCCTGGCGGCCGAGAATGGCCAGCCGGGTTCCCTGGGGGATCCGGCCGGCTGAATCGCTGCCCTGTTCCGGTTCGGTCTGAACCGCCAGGACTTTGTCATCGTCGTAGATGGCCAGCCCGAGCGCCTGCACCATCGGCCAGGCAAAGAAGATGGCGAGGTAGATAGCCGTCGGCAGCAGAAGCAGGTAGGGAGCCCACTGTCGCTTTCGATTCATTGATGCCTCCCTGGTTGATAAACGGTGGCAGGCACCGGTTCACGAGCCGTGTCGTGTACCTGCCACCGTTGGCTCATCCGAGAAAATGGACGTGCCGGCGAAGGGTTAGTTCACCTGGCAGGGGCCGTCGCTCGGCGGATCCGGCGCCCAGCAGGGAGCGCCCGTCTCGTCCATCAGCTTCTGCATGTTGGCCCCTTCTTCGTTCAGGACGGTGGTGATGTTCTGCCCTTCCAGAACGATGCGGTCGAAGGCGTTGCGGAAGATCTGGTTGATCTCCCCGCCCCGATCGCCGAGACCGACCGGCAGCAGCGCCGGCAGTGCGTCCGCCGCGTTGGCCTGCGCCGTCACGGCCGCCGCTTCGATGCCGATTCCGACCGGCAGGTCTGAGGTGTCGACGCCGGCTACCACCGGGAAGAAGCCCAGCTCCTTCAAGATGGCCCCCTGGACGTCCGGCCGCGTCAGGAACTCAATCAGGTCGACGGCCGCATCCGGATTCGGCGCGTCGGCCGGGATGCCCAGACCGACCACCACCGGCATGAAGCCGCGGCCGGCCGGACCGGCCGGCGCCGGAAAGGCGACGAACTGGTCGGGCTGCTCGTTGAAAGCGTTC
>JBFFZG010000041.1:0-21834 GCA_041568735.1 Promineifilaceae bacterium (SeqCode) | reverse complement strand
TCCCAGGCATTGAGCCGGTCGATCTCTTCCTGGAGCTCCCCCTGCCGGGCGATCAGCTCCATCATCTCGTCATCGGTCATCGGTTCGGCGAAGCGGCCGCTGATGGTGTTGAATTCTTCGAGCAGATCGTGAATCGCCTGCACCCCCTCGCGCACCACCTCGATCACGGTTCGGGTTTCGTTGGCCAGCGGCTCCTGCTCCAGATAGCCAACCGAGTAGCCGGGAGAAAAGGCGATCTCCCCGACGTAATCCGGGTCAACGCCGCCGATGATCTTGAGCAGGGTGCTCTTCCCGCTGCCGTTGGCCCCCAGCACGCCGATCTTGGCCCCGTAATAAAAGGAAAGGGAGATATCGCGCAGGACCTGCCGGTTGGGCGGGTAGATTTTGCCGACCCGCATCATGGAAAATATGATTTTTTTATCGTCGCTCATGGCTGTTCTCTTGCTGGCAGCCCCGGGGATAATGGACGGGGAAGGGGCGAATCGTCAGCGGTTTCACGCGGATTCGCGCTGGGCGAAGCGGCGGTTTCCCCCGGGCAGATTATTTCCTGTAATGGTTGAATGGCTTTCGCTTTGATTTGAACCGAAGGCTGTGTACCTGCCAATCATAGCACGCCCACCGGCCGCGGGCGAAAGCGGAGATAATATTTTGAGGCTGGCCGGCCGGCGAGTCTCCACCCCTTTCTTTCCGGCGGCCGGTCTCCGATCGAAGCCGGGGCTTCTCGCACGGCCGCCGGGCATGCTATACTTTTCCCAAGAACAACCCACGCCGCACGACCCGGCCGGCTCCCCACCCCAAAGGAATTCCCCTATGCCTTCCCGCGAAAAATTGGCCGCCAACCTGGAAAAAATGATGCTGCGCGCCGCCCGCGGCGCGGCCGGTTTCAGCTACCCGCTGAGCTGGGAAAAGCTCGAAATCGACGACAACCGCTCTCTCTGGGCCGCCTACACGCCGGATTACAGACCCGGTCCCCCGCTGCGCGGCGCGCAAACGGCCGACCTGGCCATCATCGGCGGCGGCTTCACCGGCATCTCCACCGCCTACCACTTCAGCCGCCGCTTCCCCGAGAAGCGGGTCGTCCTGCTGGAGGCCAGATCGCTGGCCAACGGGGCCAGCGGCCGCAACGGCGGCATGATGCTCAACTGGATCTACGGCCTGGGCCAGCTGACCGAGGAAATGACCGGCCGCATCTTCCGGGCGACCTGCGGCGCCATCGACACCATCGAGGAAATTATCCGCGAGCACGAGCTGCCGGTCAGCTACCGGCGCGACGGCACCCTGGAGGTCTTCACGCAGCCGGAGCAGGCTGAAGCGGCCCAGGCCGAGGTCGAATACCTCAACCAGCTCGGCATCCCGATGCAGTACCTCGACCGGGCGGCCCTGCGCCGCAAAATCGGCCTGGAAAACGTCCACGGCGCGACCCTGGATCCAACCGAGGGACAGCTCAACGGGGCGCAGTACATCCGGCTGCTCAAACCGGTGCTGCTGGCGCAGGGGGTCTCAATTTTCGAGCAAACCCCCGTTCTGAAAGTCGAGGAAGGTCCCACGATCACGTTGACCACCCCGCACGGGACGGTGAAGGCGGGGGCCATCGTCCTGGCGACCAACGGCTACACCGGCAAGCTCGGCTACTTCCGCAAGGCCTACTTTCCGCTGCACTCCCACGTCTTCGCCACCGCCCCGCTCAGCGAAGAGGAGCAGGCGGCCCTCGGCTGGCGGGAGACGGCCGCCTTTTCGGATGACCTGGAGCGCATTTCGTATGCTTCCCGCACCCGAGAGGGGCACATCGTCTTCGGCGGCGGCAGCCACGCCGCCTACAGCTACCTCTTTAACAACCGCACCGCTTATCCCGGCTCGCCGGACAGCGCGGCGCCGGCCTTTCGCGCGATGCAGCAGACCCTGGACAGCTATCTGCCGGGCAGCCGGGCGCTGCCGATCGCCCACCGCTGGACAGGCACGCTGGCCATCAGCTTCCGGCGCAACTGCTCGATGGGGGTGCGCGGGGAGGAGCGGAATGTCTACTACGCCCTGGGCTACAGCGGCCACGGGGTGACGGCCGCCAACATGGCCGGGCAGGTGCTGACCGACCTCTACGCCGGTGTCGACGAGCCCTGGCGGGATATGCCCTTTGTGCAGGGGCGCTTCTCCCCGATCCCGCTCGACCCGTTTCGCTGGGCCGGCTACAAGCTGTTCACCCGGCTGATCGGCCGCTCCCCTCGCCTGCCAACCTGGGAGCATCTCTAGAAAACCCCACCGGCATCCTGATCCGATTCGGGCAGCTCATCACGCCGACCCTACCCGGTTCTCCGGAGCAGCTGGGGAGCACTTCGAAGTGCTCCCCACCTCCAGTCGTGAGCTTTGGCTTCGCGGTTGATGACATCCGCCAGTACTCCGGCGGCCGGCCGCTGCCTAAAATGAAAGGGATTCGGCAAAGACACCGGGAGGACCTGCGTCCAAATTCATCCGGTCTCACCTGAGGAAATTTCATGAACGACACTTTTTCATTCGACGCCCTCCTGCCACCGGCCATGGCGGAGAAAGCCGAAAATGCCGGGGTCGCCAAGGCGACTCTGGGCACCTGGCGCATGCTGGCCCTTTCGGTCCTGGCCGGTGCTTTCATCGCCCTGGGGGCCGTGTTCGCCACCACCGCCACCGCCGGCGGTTCCAACCTGCCGTTTGGCCTGGCCCGGCTCGTCAGCGGGCTCGTCTTTTCCCTGGGGCTTATCCTGGTCATCGTGGCCGGGGCTGAGCTCTTCACCGGGAACAACCTGATCATCATGGCCTGGGCCAGCCGTAAAGTCAGCACCCGGAAGCTCCTGCGCAACTGGGCGATCGTCTACGCGGGCAACTTCATGGGGGCCATCCTTACCGTCCTCATGATGTTTTTGAGCGGGCAGTACGAATTCGGCGGCGGGGCGATCGGCCTCAACGCCCTCAACATCGCGCGGGCCAAGGTTGAGCTCGGCTTCTTCCAGGCGATCGTCCTGGGGGTGTTCTGCAACGCCCTGGTCTGCCTGGCCGTCTGGCTCTGCATGAGCGCCCGCTCGACCACGGACAAGATCCTGGCCATTATTTTTCCGATCACCGCTTTCGTGGCGTCCGGCTTTGAGCACAGCGTGGCCAACATGTATTTCATTCCGCTCGGCCTCCTGATCAAAGACGGGGCTTCTCCGACCTTCTGGGCGGGAATCGGCCGGACAGCCGTCGACTATGCCGGCCTCACCTGGCGCGGATTTTTCCTCGACAACCTGCTCCCGGTGACGATCGGCAACGTCGTCGGCGGGGCGGTTATGGTCGGGCTGGTCTACTGGTTTATCTATCTGCGGCCGGCCAAATCCTGGCGCTGAGACCGGCAGCTCCCCCGGCCGGTCCCTATTGAGTTATGGGGAAATAACCTTTATCATTTAATCTGACTGCGGCCGTTTTACCGCAGCCTTTCGCCACCAAAATATCCGGAGAAACCCGGAACGGATCAACCTGGCCGGAGGACCACCATGACCACCCACTCTGCCGTGCCGGAAATCCTGACAGAACGGCTGCTGCTCCGCCAGATTACTCATGCGGATTTAGAGGACTGGGCCGCCCGGATCTTCGCCGATCCGGTTGTGATGCGCTATCTGCCCCGGCGGGATATTACCCCCCGCGAACGGGCCGAACGAGGGCTCGAATTTCTCAACGGGCACTGGTTGGAATATGGCTACGGCGAATGGGGGGTGATTACCCGGGCCGATCACCAGATGATCGGTCATGCCGGGCTGGCTTATCTGGCCGAAACCGGCGAAGTCGAGGTCGACTTCGCCCTGGCCGGGGCCTACTGGGGGCTGGGCATGGGCACTGAAGCGGCGCGGGCCAGCGTTCGTTTCGGTTTTGAGAAGCGCGGGCTCACGCGAGTTATCGGGCTGACCAACCCGGAAAATAGTGCCGCCCGTCGGGTCCTGGAAAAAGTCGGCTTTGTCTACGAGAAGGAGGCCCGGTATTTCAACCGGGATGTGGCCTATTACACCATTCGTCCGGAACAGTTTCGCGATCGGGGCGACGGGTAATCAGGCATAAAAAAAACCCGCGTGGTCCGCTCAACAGCCCTGCGGGTCTTTGATCCGGCCGCGGCGGCCGGTCTAGTCTTCAGAACCGCCGGCGGCGCCGAAGCCGATAATCCCCAGGATCATCAGGCCGACGACGGCCGCGATGATGGTGACGAAGAGGGCCAGGCCGACGACGAACAGGCCGACGGCCGCCCCTGTCGACGGGTCCGGACCTTCCTGGGCGAAGACAGCCGCCGGAAAGAGCAGCAGCAGGGCCGGCACGATGAGCCGCCAGATGCGGCGAAGTGTCATTCTAAGCATAGTTCAGGTTTCCTCCAGGGTGTTTCACCCGGCATTATAGTCTTTTTGCACGCGGCCGTCGATTGGCTTTCCGAAATTCAGGTGGCTTCAATCGGCAGCCAGCGGTCTCGGCACCGTTCCTCCCGGCAAAAGCCGGTTTATTGTCACCGGTCCAGCCACCACCATTCAACCAGGAGAGTTCTCATGGAAGTTTATCTCTACATCCTGCGCCTGATTCACATCGTTTCAGCCATTTTCTGGGTGGGCACCACGCTGTTCAATACCTTTTTCCTGGGACCAACCGTGCAGTCGCTGGGAGCGGACGGCGGCCGCTTCATGCAGAGGCTCCTGTCGGGCACCCCCTTCCTGAATGTGATTACCGCCGCCGCCGTGCTGACCGTTCTTTCCGGCATCCTGTTGTACGGGCCGGTCACCAGCAACGACGTCGGCATCATGTTCGACGCCCGCCTTCCTCTGACCCTGGGGGCGATCGCCGGCCTCATATCCGGCGGTCTCGGGGGTGCGATTGGCGGCGCTTCCCGCCGGCTCCTTGCCCTCGGCCAGACGATCGCCGCCCAGGGGACCCCGCCCACGGCCGAGCAGGGGGCCACTCTGGCGGCGCTGCAGGGGAAAATAGGCCGCTACAGCCGGCTGGCCAGCGTCCTCATGATTCTGGCCGTCATCGGCATGACCTGGCGGCTCTAAGAGCGGCCGGCCGCGGCCAGCGCCGCTTCCCAGCCGGCCAGGGCCGCGTCGATCTCCTCGAGCTCATCCGGGGTCAGCGTCCAGGCGAGCCCGCCGGTCATCTGGCGGGCCTCTTCCGGGCTGCGAATGCCGACGATGGCCCCGGTCACTTCCGGCCGGCGCAGGATCCAGGCCACGGCCAGGTCGGCCATCGTCCGGCCGCGGCGGCGGGCGATGGCCGCCAGCCGCTCGACCGCCGCCCGCCGCGGCCGGGCCAGCGGCTCCGTGCCGAACGGATGGCGGCGGCGGAAATCGGCCGCGTCGAGCCGGTCGAGTTCGAACGAATCGAGCAGGAATCCGGACGCCAGTGGGCTCCAGGCCAGAAAGCCGAGCTCTTCCCGGCCGGCCAGCGGCAGGATGTCGGCCTCGACCCCCCGGCGCAGCAGGTTGTACTGGTGCTGCAGCGAGGCGACCGGGCCGACCTGCAGCGCCCGCTCGACCAGCGCGGCCGGGTGGTTCGACAGGCCGGCGCAGCGCAGCTTGCCCTCGGCGATGAGCGCCTGCACCACCGCCCAGGATTCCTCGATCGGGGTGTTGGGGTCGGGGTCGTGGAACTGGAGCAGGTCGATCCGCTCGACCTGCAGCCGGCGCAGGCTGTTTTCGACTTCCTGACGGATATTATCCGGCCGCAGATCTTCGGTGGAGCGTCCCTGGCCGTCCGGCATGGAGCCGCACTTGGTGAAGAGAAAGACCTGCTCGCGCCGCCCCCGGACGGCCCGCCCGACGATCTCCTCGCCCCGCCCCCAGCCGTAAAAAGGGGCGGTGTCGATCCAGTTGATCCCCAGGTCGAGGGCGGCCTGAATAGCGGCGATCGACTCGGCTTCGCTCTGCCGCCCCCAGTAGACCCACCAGTCGGGGGTCGACGAAAGGGGGGCGGTGCCGATGCCGACGGGGGTGATGGCCATGTCGCTGCGGCCGAGCGGCCGGGTGGGGAGAGGGGTCATGAGGTCCTCCGGGTGAAATTCAAACGACCAATGGACAGAACTGGCCGCAAGGGTAGGGGGTCAGCGCAAACAAAGCGCCGGTTATTTGACCAGGACCAGGCTGGCCGAAAGATCAGGTCGATCACCGGCCCGACCTGTGCCAATGCGGGCTCAAAACAAGGATTTCCCATTATAATAAGGATTGGCCCAAAAGCCGGTGGGTCCACTGGTTTTGGTGTTGGCGTCCGGCGGTGAGGCGCCGGGGAGAAAAAATCTTGACCGAACAGGACAGGCACAATCTGGAAATCGCGCGCCGCCTGTACGCCGGGAATGAAAGCGAGCGCGCGGCCGTCGCGGCCGATATCATCTGGCACGTCCCCGGCCACAACCCGGTCTCCGGGGAATACCGGGGATATACCGCCTACACGGAAACCATGCCGTCGCGCATGGCGCCGCTCACCAGCTGGGATTTTGAGCTCGAAGAGGTGATGGTCAACGGCGATTACGTCATGACCACTTATCACCTGCTGGGCGAGCGCAAGGGGAAGCAGATCGACCTGCGCGGCGGCCACCTGCTGCGGATGACCGCCGACGGCCGGGTCGCCGAGGGGTGGGGCTTCACCAACCAGCAGGACGCCCTGGATGAATTCTTCTCGGACTGAAGCAGGCCCGGCGGCGCACGAACCGGCTTACGCCGGCCTGCGGCCGCGCCTCCTGGCCTTCGCCCTCGACTACCTGCCGATCGCCGCCTACCTGGTTGGGCTGACCCTGGTGAGCATCCGGCTCAGCCGGCTGTTTCCCGCCGCCGCCGGGCGCCTGTTCGCCGGCCCGCTCGCCGGCCAGACCGCCGGCTTTCTGACCGTGACCCTGCCCGTCTCCCTCTACTTCGCCCTCGGCGAGTCCTCGCCGGCCCGGGCCACCTGGGGCAAGCGCAGGCTGGGGCTGATCGTCGTCAGCGCCGGCGGGGAACGGCTGAGCCGGCCGCGGTCGCTCGCCCGAACGTCGCTCAAGTTCGCTCCCTGGGAACTGGCCCACGCCTGCATCTGGCAGCTCCAGTTTCGGCCGGAAGCGGCTTCCCCCCTGATCACGGCCGGGCTGGCGCTGGTCTGGCTCCTCGTTGGCGCCAACGCCGCCGCCCTGCTGCTGAGTGAAACCCGGCAGACGCTCTACGACCGGCTGGCCGGCACGTCTGTCATATCAATCAAGCGCCTGGAGGTATGATGACTGGACAGATCCACGACGAATTCATTTACGAAAAAGTCCACTACGAAATCGTTGGCATCAGCACCGGATCCCTTTTAAACCCGTTCTATCTCGGGCTCAATCCCATCCCCGCCACCACCGCCTGCTGGCGCGGCTACCAGCTGATCCTGGCCCTGGCCAGGGAGCATCTGCTGGTCAAACACCTGCTGGTGCGCCTGCAGCCGCCGGAAGGCGTGGAGTTCCGTGCCCCCCATGGCCCGGTCCTCAACGGCATCGAGCCGCAGCAGCCCCCCGGAGAGGACGGCATGTTTAACAATTACTATGAAGATTTCAACCTTCCCCTCACTTATTCGGGGGGGCTGCTGATCGCCGACGGCTTTATCCAGGATCTCTACGTCCACATGGGCTTCCAATCCCCCTGGAAATACGAGCGGGTGCTCGAGCTGATTTTCCAGGACGGCCTTCTCCAGAGCGCTTCGGACCGGTCGGAAGCAATGGCGGAACTCCGCTGGGAGATGCGCTATTCATCCAATCGGGATGACGAACCCTGGACTTCGAAAAACCCCACGGTGATCGATTTTATCCAGCGGGCGTTCGACCTCCGCTACGATTAATTCCATTTCAACCGGCATCCCCCCGGATCGCCATTGGAGCGCTGTCCCGATGAATGCCCCGGATCCACTCAGCCTGACCCGCGACCACCTGCACGACCCGCTGCGGGCCTGCCTCGACGGCGCGGCCGGGCCGATTGTCGACTGGACCGTCGAACAGATGAAAGGCGGGGTCGGCAACCCGGTCAGCCTCGGCCTCTACCGCGTGCAGGGACACGTCGACGCGGCCGGCTCCCCCACCCCCTTTGACCTGGTGCTCAAGGTCATCCAATCGCCGGCCAACCGCGGCCTGGAAAACTTTGGCGAAGGGGATGATCCCCACCACTGGAACTACTGGCGGCGGGAGCCCCGGCTCTACCAGTCCGGCCTCCTCGACCGGCTCCCCCCCGGGCTGGCCGCCCCCGCCTGCTGCGGGGTGCGGGAATGGGACGACCGGGTGACCTGGATCTGGCTGGAGGCGGTGACCGGAGCCGGCGGCTGGACCCTGGCCGATCTCTCCGGGCTCGCCCGCCGGCTGGGCCACCTGAACGGCCGCTTCGCCGGGCCGGAAAACCTGCCCGCCGCCCCGTTTCTCGGCCGGCGCGTCCACGCCCAGCTCCTCCGGCCGGCCCGGCCGCTGCAGGGGCTCCTCTTCGACGAGCGCTCCCAGCCCCGCTGGGAGCATCCCCTCCTGGCCGCCCTCTTCCCCCCGGACCGGCCCAATCCCTGCCGCCAGTTCTGGACGGCCGGCGACCGCTTCGTCGAGCTGATCGACCGCCTGCCGGCCACCTGGTGCCACGGCGACTGCACCCCGAACAACTTCCTGCGCCGCACCCGGCCAGATGGGTCTGCGGAGCTGGTCGCCCTCGACTGGGCCCTGTCTAACATCGGGGTGCTCGGGCAGGATCTCGGCCAGCTCACCTACGGCTGCTTCGACCGCTTCCCGGCCGCCGAGATCGACGCGGTCAGCGCCGCACTCCTCGAAAGCTACCTGGCCGGCCTGGCCGAGATGGGCTGCGCGGCCGCGGCCCGGGACGTCCGCCTGGGGGCCGCCCTGACCGTGCTGTGCCTGTTCGCCCCCTTTCTCTTCTTCATGATGGGGCTGGAGCTGGCCGAATCCGGCGAAGAGCCGGCGGCCGTGGCGCGCCTCGCCGCCGCCCACCGCAGCAACGCGGCCCGGCTCCAGGAGGAAGCCGCCGTCGCTTTGCGCATGGCCGGCCTTTGATTTGAAAAGAAGGCATTTCCATTGCATCCGGGCCGGTCGAAACCGGCGCCGGCCACCACGGCCAGGTGGTTCCCGACCGCCCGGCTGTCGAGGAAGGAACTGTTTTGCTGACCCTGCGCGATCGCTTTCGCGGCTGTCTCCTCGGCCTGGCAGCCGGTGATGCCGTTGGCACCACGGTCGAGTTCAGGCCGCGGGGGACATTCGCCCCCCTGTCCGGCATGGTCGGTGGCGGGCCGTTCAAACTGGAGGCGGGGCAGTGGACCGACGACACCTCGATGGCTCTCTGCCTGGCATCCAGCCTGGTCGAGCGGGGTGGTTTTGACCCGCGCGACCAGATGGAGCGGTATACGCGCTGGATGGACGACGGGTATTGGAGCAGCAATGGGGTCTGCTTCGATATCGGGGGAACGGTGGCTGCGGCGCTGCGCCGCTTCAAGGAGGACGGCCGGCCGTTCGCCGGCTCTGGCGACCCCCTGACGGCCGGCAACGGCTCGATCATGCGGCTGGCCCCGATACCCATGGCTTTTTTTCCCGATCTCGAAGCCGTCGAACGGGTCGCGGCCGAAAGCTCCCGCACCACCCATGCCGCCGTCGAGTGTCTCGACGCCTGCCGGCTGTTCAGCCGCATCCTCTCCCGCGCCCTGGCCGGCGCCGGCCGGGAAGAAATCCTCACCGGCGACCGCGTTTCGTTTACCGGATCGGAAAAAATCACCGCCATCGCTCGCGGCGACTACAGAAAAAAAGCCCGGGAGGCGATCCGCGGCTCCGGCTACGTGGTTGAAAGCCTTGAGGCGGCGCTGTGGTGCTTCTGGCAGACGGATAGTTTTGCCGGGGCCGTTCTGGCGGCCGCCAATCTCGGCGACGACGCCGACACGACGGCCGCTGTCTGTGGGCAGGTGGCCGGCGCCGCCTACGGCGCCTCGCAAATTCCGGGCGATTGGCTGGAGCGCCTGGCCCGGCGCGACGAAATCATCGATCTCGCCGATCAGCTGTTCGAATTTTCACAAAATAAGGGTCACTCGGATCACCCAGGATCGGGTAAAATCCCCGGGGCTTGATTTTAATATGGAAATGGCAATAACGATTCTTCCGTTTGACGAAAGTCACCTGGATCAGGTGACCCGGATCGATGGGGAATTTACCGTCGATCAGCACCTCGTGTTAGAGATGAACGCGGGCCGTCTCACCTGGTCCATGGTGGCCGTGCCCCCATACACCAAACAGTTCCCGGGTGAAAATTTCGATTGGACGCCCTATGCCCGGCGGTCCGACCGGGCCTGGTTCGTGGCCGCGGTCGACGGCCGGATCGCCGGCCACATCCGGCTGCGGGAAACCTGGAACCGGTACGGCGCGATCGAGGAGATCGTGGTCGACGGCCGCTTTCGCCGGCAGGGAATCGGCCGGCGGCTGCTGGACGCGGCCATCGACTGGACCCGCGGCCGGGGGCTGCCAGGTCTGATGGCCGAAGCCCAGGACAACAACGCCGGCGCCTGCCGCTTCTACGCCCGCTGCGGCTTTCATCTGGGCGGGTTCGACCGGGAATTTTACCGGGGGCAGGATCCGGAAACCGATGAGATCGCCCTCTTCTGGTACCTCATTTTCTGAAATCGGGCCGCGATTGGCGGCTTAAAGGAATGTGTCCGTGGATTTTTTTGACCTGGTCAACATCGCCGAACGGGACATGGAGCTGGTCAACCCCAGCTCGCCCGAGAAAATCATCACCCTCGGCCGGCGGCTTCGTCTGCGGGCGGAGGAGCGGGTGATCGACTTCGGCTGCGGCTTCGCCGAGCCCCTCGTGCTGTGGGCCGAGAGCTTCGGCATCGCCGGTGTCGGGATCGACATTCGCCCCTACGCCTGCGAGCGGGCCCGGCGCAAGATCGCCGCCCGCGGCCTGGCCGACCGGCTGACCATTGAGTGCGCCGACGGATCGGCCGTCGAGTTCGAGCCGGCCGGCTACGACGTGGCCGCCTGCCTGGGCGCATCCTTCATCTGGGGCGGCTTCCGGCCGGCGCTGCAGGCCATGCACCGGGCGATCGGGCCGGGCGGCCGGCTGGCGATCGGCGAACCCTTCTGGCTGAGCGATGGACCGCCGGCGGTCCATCCGGCCGACGGGCCGGCCTTCCACACCGAAGCGGAGCTGCTGCAGATCATCCGCGACGAGGGGTTTGAGCTCGAGGGGATCGTGCGCGCTTCGCACGACGATTGGGACCGGTACGAGTCGGACAACTGGGCGGGGCTGCTGCGCTGGCTGCGCGAGAACCCGGATCACCCGGACCGGGAAACGGTGCGCCGCCATCTCCATCAGACCCAGGATGATTACGCCCGGGTCAACCGCGAGCACCTCGGCTGGGCCATGTTCGCCCTGGCAGCCCTGCCCGACCGGTGAGTCATTTTGACCCGAGCCGCCTGAGGAGCGAATAACATCATGCCGGTGATCGCTTTTTACACGTTCGGTCTTCTGCACGAGCCACCGGGACATCCCCGCGTGCGCCGCTTCGAAGAGATGACTGATTCGGTATTCGAAAGAGCTAAAAATGCACCCGGCTTCATCCACCTCGTCGAAACCGAAGAAACTGATTTCCCGCGCTTTGTCTCCGCACCGGGTGATTTTCCGGCCGACACGCTTTCTGTCTGGCAGGATCTGGCGTCAGTGGCCGCTTTTGCTTATCGCGATCTGCATGCCGCGGCACTGCGGCAGCGGCGCGACTGGTTTCGCAAGATCGACCTGCCCGGGTATGTCGCCTGGTGGATCGAAGATGGGCAGGTTCCGACCTGGGCGGAAGGGGCTACCCGATACGAGTATCTGTGCGACCACGGGTCGACCCCGTTCGCCTTTGATTTTAAGCAGCCGTTTACCCCGGCGGGCGAGCCGGCCTCCTCCCCGCACGAACATCTGAGAAAACCTCCCGTGAATTGAGTCCAACCACAGGCAAGGCGAATGCCGAAGAGGATCGAAATCAAGCGAGCGAGAAGAAAGCGAGAACCGATGAAAGCATTTTTTTCGTGGCCGGATTGGATCTTACTCTTGCTGGCCCTTTTCGAGGGCGGCTGGCTGGCCTTCGACGGGGGGCGGGCGCTGCTGATCGGGGACTACGTGACGCCGTCGTCCGGAGAATACGCCGGGCAGCTCGGTCCATGGGCCGATCTCGTGGCGGCCGCCGGCATCCCGCCGCGCTCGACCCTGATGAAGTCGATTCACCTGGGGCTGGGGCTGGCCTGGCTGGGAGCGGCGGCCGCTTTCGCCGGCGGCCGGTCGTGGAGCCGGCGCGGGCTGCTCACCTGCGCCGTCGCCTCGCTCTGGTACCTCCCCTTCGGCACCCTGCTGGCCGCCGTGCAGTTCATCCTGCTGCGGCGGTCCGGCCGCCATGCCGCCGCTGCGCCGTAGCGGGGCCGCCTGGCCGGCCGCCGGCGGTATGATTTTTCTGGTAAACTGGATGGCAAACGCCAGGCGCTTCTGGCAGCGCCCGGCCGAGAACGGGAGAAGGATGTGGCTGAACGAGAAGCGCCGAAAGGCGGCAATGAGTGGGCGCTGAAGGTGGCCCTGCGACCGCCGGTCGCCGCCGATCTGCCGACCTTTTTCGCGCAGCAGCTCGACCCGGAGGCCAACTGGATGGCCGCCTTCACGGCCAAAAACCCGGCCGACCGGACGGCATTCGACGCTCATTGGGCCAAAATTATGGCCGATGAGGGAATCGAGATCCAGACGATCCTGGTCGACGGCCGGGTCGCCGGCTATGTCCTGAGCCACGGCTGGTTCGGCCCTCTGGAAATCAGCTACTGGCTCGGCCGGGAGTTCTGGGGGCAGGGGATCGCCACCCGGGCGCTCAGCCTCTTCCTCGAGCGGCAGGAAACGCGGCCGCTGCACGCCCGCGTGGTGAAAGACAATGTCGCCTCCCGCCGCGTCCTCGAAAAGTGCGGTTTCAGGCTGGCCGGCGAGGACAAAGGGTTCGCCAACGGCCGCGGCGAAGAAGTCGAGGAATATATCCTGACCCTCGGGAGGGCAGACGATCATGGAAAATAACTCGTCCACGGGCAGCCTGGCCGCCTCCGACGTCCGGGTTTTCGTCCCGGCGCGGGATTTCTCCCTCTCCAAACAGTTCTACACCGCCCTGGGCTGGCAGCTGATCTATGAAGGAGACGGGCTGGCCGTGCTGGAGCTGGCCGGCGTCCGCTTCTACCTGCAGGACTACTACGTCAAACGCTGGGCGGAGAACTTCATGCTGCACATTTCAGTTGAAGATGCCCGAGCCTGGTACGAGCACGTCCGCGGGATCCTGGAGAGCGGCCGCTTCCCCCTGGCGCGGGTCCAGCCCCCCAAAGAGGAGCCCTACGGCGCCCTGGTGACCTATGTCTGGGATCCGGCCGGGGTGCTTCTCCACTTTGCCCAGTTTCAACCCGATTAACGCTGCAGGGCAACATATTGACTTTTAAATGCGATCCCTGTAACCTAAATTGACACGGTGCCCCCTCCAGGTCAGCACATTCACATCCCCCCAGGCTGACCTCTTTCTACTCAATCATTCACATCCTGACTCAGTTGAAACTGGCTCCCTTTAGCGACCCAGACCCACCACCGATTTGTGGGTTTTTGTTTCCCCGGTTAAAGCCGCTTCAATCTGGCCACAGGCTTGGCGACCTTCCGCCTAAGGTCACCTCGAAGGAGGCAAGGTCCACTGATTAAACCTGAAACACGGTGTTTCAATCAACTGACGTGACAATCCTAACTGGGTTCTTGGACGGCTCAAGAGAGAGGAAATGATCATGAACAGGATCATGAAAACAGTGATTTTGGCTTTGGGATTGGGGGTTCTTTGGCTGGTTTTGATTATCGGTTCGGCATCGAAATCGGGCCGGGCGGCGGATCATTTGGATGCCCCGCTCGTGCAGATCGATGGCCGCATCGACATCAACGATGTGTACGCCTTTACCCTGGGGTCCAACACGGTTATCGTGATGACCCTGAACCCGGCTGCCGGTGTTTTGAGCCCAACAACGCTCAAACCGGGCGTCAGGTATGAGTTCGCAATCGATAACAACGGCGATGCGGTAGAAGATCTGGTATTTCGCCTTCGAGTTTCACACCCCGACCACGGCGGCCGCCAAAATGTCATCCTGCAGAAAGCCGTAGGGGCGGAGATGTTAATCGGACATGGTGGGACGGTGATCGCCAGCGGTAAGAGCGGGGATACTGTTTCTGTCCAGGATGGTGGCAGCCTGTTTCTCGGGCTGCGCGAAGATCCCTTTTTCTTTGACCTGATCGCATTCCGCCGTGGGCTCGCTTTCTGTGTCCCAGACCCCGCCCCCGATTTCTTCGCCGGATTAAATGTCTCGGCGATCGTCCTGGAAGTCCCGACAAGCAGCCTCATCCAGTCGAGCTCGAACATTGGCGTCTGGGCCCGGACCGGGGCCGGCGGTCAGCAGTTTGAGCGGATGGGCAGGCCGGTGATCAATACGGTGCTCATCCCGTCGGGGTCGAAGGACGCTTTCAATGCCACCCATCCCGCGGAAGATGTCGCCACCTGGACGACAGCGGCGACCGCTTCCCTGGTGGCGCTGAACGGAGACCCCGCCTATTCGGCCGCCGTGGCCCGCATTCTCCTACCGGATATTCTCACCCTGGATACTGCCGCTCCCTCGGGCTTTCTGAACGGCCGGGCCCTGACCGATGACGTCATTGACATCGCCCTGACCGTCGTCAGCAAGGGGGCCATCACCACCGACTGCGTCGATGCCAATGACAAGACCTTCCTAACATCATTCCCATACCTGGCACCGCCCCATCCGTAGACTATGACAGGGTTTCCAGCAGGGCGGTCGGGCGGCCGCCCTGCATTTTTCAGCTGTTGGCTGTCGGGGAGAGGGTATCAAACTTGAATCAGCGACGAGCCATCCTTTTTGTTATTCTGGTGCTGCTGGCCGCCGCCGGCTCCTATGTATTTCCCAATTCCCCGGCGCCGGCAGGGCTTCTTGTTCCGCTGGAAGAGACCTCCGCCAAAACAAGCGACCAGCTGATCGCCTTCTGGCAGGCTCGGGTGGAACGGGATCGCAGGGACTTCATTAGCCTGACCTATCTCGGCGACGCCTATCTCCGCAGGGCGAGGGAAACCGGGGATATCGAAGATTACCTCCGGGCCGAGGGGGCCATCCGGGAGGCGCTGGCACTCAACGAGTCGTATGAAACCGCGCTGGCCTATTTGAGCGCCGTTCTGTTGGCCAGGCACGATTTTACAGAGGCCCTGGCCCTGGCCCGGCACGTGATCAGCGCCAATCCGAACGCGCTGCAGGCGCGGGGAACCATCGGAGATGCCCACTTTGAGCTGGGCCATTATGCCGAGGCCGAAGCGGCGTACCAGGAGCTCTTCGAATTGAATCCCAGCCCCGCCGTCCTCGTGCGGATGGTACGTGTGCACTGGTTACACGGCCGCAGGGCCGAGGCGCTCGACCTGATGCGGCGGGCCGCCGAGGAAGCGAAAGGCATGGGTCTCCCGCCTGCCAGTGCCGCCTGGTACCAGTTTCAGATCGGAGATCTCTACTTCGACAGCGGCCGCCTTGAAGAAGCAGAAGCCCATTTTCAGGCCGCCCTGGACACCTTCGATTCGTATTATCTGGGACTGGCCGGAATGGCCGAAGTGCGGGCGGCCCAGGGTAGCTACGCTGAAGCCATCAGCTATTACGAACGGGCACTGGCCATCAGCCGGCAGCCTGATTTTCTCGGCGCCCTGGGCTATCTCTATGAGCTCACCGGCCGCCACGACGAGGCCGGCCGCCTGTATGAAGAGGTCGAGTCAGTGGTCAACCGCTCCCCGACCACGCGCCTCATGTACAATCGACACCTGGCGGTTTTCTACGCCGACAGCGATTGGAAAGTCGATCAGGCCCTTGTCCTCGCCGAAAAAGACCTCGACCTGCGGCAGGATATTCACACCTATGACACGCTGGCCTGGGCGCTCTACAAAAACGGCCGCTTTGTAGAAGCAGCCGCGGCCAGCGACCGGGCCGTTCGCTTTGGCACCCAGGAGGCCTCCCTCTACTTCCATCGCGGTTTGATCTACGAGGCGCTTGGGGAGGGGCGGGAAGCGATCGCCATGCTGGAAAAAGCGCTGGCGATCAATCCCCATTTTAACCTCCCCCAGGTCCCGATCGCCCGGGAAACGCTGGCCCGCCTGCAGAAGGAGCGCTAGGGATGTGGTTGGGCGACCTCCGGCGGGGTGTTCAAATACCCCGCCGGCCCGAAACTTTCGGTCGTCCACGCCTCAGCGTATGATCGTCGGCAGGTAAACGGCCGGCTGGTCGTCGTTCAGGATCATGCCGCTGCTGCCGTTGACTGAGATCGGCGCGCTGCCGTTGCTGATCAGGCTGGTGAACCGTTCGTCGGGCTCGATGTCGGTATCGCCGATCACGTCCACCGTGTAGTTCTTCGTCGTCTCCCCCGGCTGGAAGGTCAGCGTGCCGGGGGTCGAAAGAAAATCCTCCCCGATCACGGCCCCGGCCGCCCCGAAACCGGAGCTGACGGCGTAGTCGACGGTAATGACAAAGGCGGCCGGCGTGGAGAGGGTCACCGTGAAGGTGGCCGGGGAAGTGCCGGCGTTCCCCTCGAGCACCGATGGCCCCAATTTGTGCTCCAGCCGGGCGGTGTCGTCGTCGGTGATCGTGCCGATTCCCTCGCCGTCGACGATCTTGGCGTTGATCGGCGCGGAGAGGGTGACCGTGAAGGTTTCGCTGCTGCCCTCGTCGATGATGTCACCGAGGACGGTCACGCTGATCGGCCGGCTGGTCTGGCCCGGATTGAACGTCAGCGTACCCCCGGCCGGCGTGAAATCGGCCCCGGCGGCGGCCGTCCCGGCAGCCGTGCCGTAGGTGACAGTCACCGGCCCCGCGGCGGCCGGCGACAGGGTGACAGTGAAAAGGGCCGTCACCGATCCGCTGTTTCCTTCGAGAACATTGGCATCGTTGATCGTCAGCCCCGGCAGCCCGTCGTCGTCGACGATCGTGCCCAGGCCAACCCCGTCGAGCAGGTCGGCGTTGACCGGACTGCTCAGCAGCACCGAAAAGCTCTCGTCAGACTCGTCGTCGGTATCCCCGAGGATGTCAACGGAAACCAGCCGGGTCGCCTGGCCGGGGTTGAAGGTCAGGGTCTGGCTGACGGCCGTGTAGTCGCTGCCGGCCTCGGCCGTGCCGTCGGCCGTTGTGACGCTCACGGTGACCGTCTGGGTGCTGGTCGGGGAAAGGGTGACGGTGAAGACGGCGCCGCTGCTGCCGGCATCGCCTTCCCAGATCGAGACGTCGGCGATGGCCAGCTGCGACCGGACCTCGTACGCTCCTTTATCGCAGGTGGCCGTGCCCTCGCTGTCCCCGTCGACCGGCCGGGCCACCCCGCGCTGGTCAACGGCCGGACAGCCGGCATTGGTGCCGCTGTCGATGGCCGGGCTGCCGGCCAGCAGGGCGTGGGTCAGGGTGCCGCCGCCGTAGTCGGCGAGCGCCGCCAGGAGCGGATCGACCCCCTCGGCGTCGCCGGCAGCGTTGAGACCGCAGGTGGCATCATCGGCCAGGTTGTAGCCGGCCGAAATGAAGGTGCCGGTCGTTCCCCCGCAGTTTTCTTCGTCGTTGCCGGCCACAATCGTGTTCAGCAGGGTCACCGTCGCGTTATTGGTCACCAGGAGGCCGTTGTTCCCGGGGCCGACGCTGCCGGTGCGGTGGTTGTTGGCGATCGTACTGTTGGTCAGGGTGAGGGCGGTGCTGGCCCCCGTCAGGTAGATGCCGCCGTAGTTGCTGCTGGCCGTGTTCTCGCTGACGGTGACATTGGTGAAGTCGGCCGTCCCCGCGCTGCTGTAGTAGGCGGGACCCACGGCCGCCTCATTGCCGGTCAGGGTGACGGCATCGAGGTCGGCCGTGCCGCCGTTGTGGATCCCGCCGGCGGCGGTGACGGCGCTGTTGTCGCGGATGGTGACCCGGTTCAGGGTCAGCGACTTGAAGGAGTAGATCCCGCCGCCGAAAGCGCTGGCCGTCTCGTTGCCGCCGACCACGGAATCGGTCATGGTGATGACCCCCGCGGTGTAGTTGTAGAGACCGGCGCCGTGGCCACTGCTGGTGTTGCTCAGAATCTGGCTGTTTTCAATCGTCAGATCCCCGTTGTTAAAGATTCCTCCGCCCACGCCCGAGGTGCTGTTGTTAACGACGATCGCATCCCGCAGGAGCAGGTCGCCGATGGCCAGGATGCCGGCGCCGGCGAGGTCGTCGATGCTGCCGCTCGTCGCCGTGATCAGCCCGTTCTGGATCGTGAGATCGGCGATGGTCGACGGCGCCCCCACGCGCAGCGCCCGGGTGATGAAGTTGGCGTCGAGAATGGTGACGGCCGCGCCCGCCCCCTGCAGGGTCAGCGATTCGGTGATGCGCAGGCCGCTCTCCTGGTAAGTGCCGGCCGCGATCTGGATCGTGTCGCCGCCGGCCGCCTTGCCGATAGCCGCGCCGATCGTGGCGCAGGCGGTGCCGGCCGTCTGGCAGTCGTTGCCGTCATTACCCCCGGCCGCGTCGGCGTACCAGGTGGCGGCCGGGGCCGCCTGCAGGCCGGTGGCGCCGGCCGCCAGCCCGAGCAGCGTGAGGGCCAGCAGGCCGCCGCTCCACAGCAAAATACCGCTGAATACAACCCAGAACGATTTCACAGGCTTCACTGATTGCTCCTTTGCTTGTTTGGATGAAATGGCGGCCGGCCGGACCCCCCTCGACTGGCGCCCCCACACCGGATGATTTGCCGCTTTCGCCCCGGGACGGGGGGCGAATCGAAAATTCTCTCTCACCGGCCTAACAATCTAACAAATTTTGAATTTTAATTCAAGATTACATTCACTATTTTCGGAAAACGGACGCCGGTGCGGCAGGTGAGGCACCCTGCTTCCATTCGGACCTGATCTGGTTATAATAATCGAAGAACCCCCTGGGTAACCTTCAATTGAGCCGGCAGGAGAGAGGCCGAATCGATCACTCGGATCGATCGGGAAGAGGAAAACTCATGAGCGCGCACACCGGCGAGACGGCCAGAATCGAAGAAGTCTGGCGCAAATATCTGACCACGGGTGAGTTTGTCAAGGAGGTGCGCCAGCGGCAGATCTGCAAGCTGCTCCCCGGTCACCGGCGCTGCAAATCCTGCTACGCCCCCTTCGACGGGGTGGGCAGCCGGATCGCCCGCCTCATTTTCAACAAGCGCCCTTCGAGCCTGAACCCGCGCATCTGCAACTTCTGCGAGGATTTCGCCCACCAGAATCTGGGTGGGGCGGAGATCGAGCTGACGCTGCTTTTCGCCGACGTGCGCGGCTCGACGAGGCTGGCCGAGCAGATGAGCCCCCGGGAATTCGGCGATCTGATCAACCGCTTCTACGTCATGGCGACTGAAGTGCTGGTGCACACCGACGCC
Source organism: Promineifilaceae bacterium (SeqCode) (assembly GCA_041568735.1). Lineage (GTDB taxonomy): Bacteria > Chloroflexota > Anaerolineae > Promineifilales > Promineifilaceae > WTJY01. Next base: position 2,419 of record JBFFZG010000041.1, on the reverse strand, counting down.
CTGATCGACAAGATTATCGGCGACCAGGTCTCCGGCATGTACGTCCCCGGCTTCGCCGGCCCGAACCATGCCCGCCAGGCGCTCGACGCGGCGCGGCAGATCTTGAAAGAAACCGGCCACGGTGCGGCCGGCGGCCCCTGGATTCCGGTCGGGGCCGGCGTACACACCGGGGTGGCCTTCGTCGGCGCGGTGGGTACCCGCGATGGCGCCAGCGATATCACCGTGCTGGGGGACGCGGCCAACACGGCCGCCCGCCTCTCGACCGTCGCCCGGGTCGGCGAAATCCTGGTCAGCCAGGAAGCCTGCCGGGCGGCCGGTCTCGACTGTACGGGCTTTGAAAATCGGACGCTCGAGCTGAAGGGGAAAAGCAGCGCCGTGTCGGCCTACGTCCTGCAGAACGGCCGGCCGACCGCCTGATCGCCGGCCGCGGTGCTCAGATCTCGACCCGCCGCTCGACCGCCTGGATGATTTCCGTTTTCAGAAAGGTCTCGGTCAGCCGGTGGATGCTGTAGCGCCGTTCGTGCAGGGTCCCCTGAACCTCCAGCAGCGAGCGGGAGATGAGTTCGGCGACCGCCTGCCAGAACGCCCGCTCGTCGAGCCGGCTGGCATCGAGCATCTGCCGGGGAGTCACGCTCGCCTCCGGAATCTGCGGGATGGCCCGCAGCAGCATGCGCGCCGGCGGGCTCAGCGTGCGCCAGGTGCGCATGAAGATGTGGTGGTAGAGATCCTCGACCGGTCCCGGCGGGCTGGCCTCTAAATCGTCCAGGACCTGCGGCAGGGGGAGGATGGCGGCCAGGCTGGCAGCCAGCTTCAGGGCCAGCGGGTTCCCCCCGATCCGCTCGTAGATCGGCCGGATATCCTCCTCGGCGGCGGCGGCCAGGTCAAAATGGCCGATCGCGGCCGCGTGGTGGCGCAGCAGGGCGGCCGCGGGATCGAACGGCAGCTCCTGCAGCGGCTGCAGGTAGATATCGGCCTTCCCGGGCAGGCGGTCCCGGGAAGTGAGCAGGAAGCGGGAGGGGCCGATCAGCCGCTGAATCCGCGCCTGCACGCCTTCGATCTGCCCGGCCGTTTCCAGGTTGTCGATCACGATCAAGTGCGGCCGGGTGTGCAGCACCTCGCCCAGGCAGGTCATCACCCGCTCCTCCCCCTCCCATTCCCCCATTTCCGGGCAGAGCCATTCGACCAGCCCCTCGACGATCGTCCGGCCGACCGCCTCCGGGGTCAGCGCGTGATGGTCGAGATCCCGGCTGCGCAGGCGGAGCCATTTGACCTGCTCGAAGGCCAGCGTGCGCAGCACCTGGCGCACGGCCGCGTCGGCCAGGCAGGTTTTCCCCACCCCGGCGATGCCGGTGATGGCCAGGATGAGCGGGCCGCGGGGATTGAGCAGCTGCTCGACCAGCTGCTGCCGGGAGTCGTCCAGGCCGAAAAGGGCCGTGTAGGAAGGGGAAGGCAGGGCCGCTTCGAGCTTCTGGATCATCTCGGCCCGCACCACCATTTCCCGGCCCAGCAGGATCTGGGTCAGCTGGGCGATGGCGCCGCGCTGCAGCCGGTTGACCTGGTCCGGGCTGGCATTGACGTCGAGCGAGATCTTGCGCACGATTTCCCGATCGATGAAGTGGCTGCGCAGAATGCGGCCGGCCATGCCGTCCTCGGCGGACAGCTCGTCCAGGCATCGCAGGAGGACGACCCGGCTGGCCCGGTGCAGATCGTAGTAGCCGGATTTCTTTTTCTCCAGCCGGGCCTCTCCCCGCACCAGCTGCAGCTCCGCCAGGGGGGGCATTTCCGCCCAGCTGGGCTTTCCCCAGCCGACCAGAAGCTGGCGGACGGCCTGCCGCCAGACATCCAGACCGGGTGTAAATGGTTCTCCCATATGCCTCTCAAAGCCAGCCGGGCCCACCCACAAAGACTGTCTGCCATAATCAGACATCATACTATAAATTCAGGGCCGATAGCTACCCCTGTGCACTTAATTCCCCCTTGAATTTCCGTCGGCATCGTCTGGCCGCCGGCCCTGCCCTCGCCACGATCCACCGCACAAAATCGCACAAAATCGCGCATTTCATGCGCTCTGCTGACGAAAATATTATTTATGCTGAAGATTCCGATCCCACTGCCGCGGTCAGAGCCTGCAGTCTGATGATTTGATTGACAGGGAAAACTGGATTCACCAGATGGAATTGAGGAACAATTCCACGGAGGCTGAAATGAAAACAAAATTCGTGCGACTTTCTGTTCTGTCCCTGATCTGGGGGCTGCTGCTGCTGACGCGGGCCGGCGCCGTATATGCCGCGCCACCTCCGAACGACGACTTTCCCAACGCGACGGTCATCTCTTCGCTCCCCTTTACCATCAATCAGGATACGAGCGAGGCCACTTTCGCCCCGGATGACCCATTTGACTGCACCAACAACGGGTCGGT
>JBFFZG010000040.1:0-21880 GCA_041568735.1 Promineifilaceae bacterium (SeqCode) | reverse complement strand
TCAAGCAGGAGGCCGACGGCCGGCGGGAGGCGATTGCGGCCGCGGCGATCAACTGGCAGTCACCTCATTTTGCCGAGATTGGCGTGCGAACCCAGGCCGGCTACCGCCGGCGGGGGTATGGGCGGAGCGTCGTCGCCGCCCTGGCCGGCGAGATCATGCAGCACGGCCGCCGGCCGCTCTACGCCGTCGCCCGCGACAACGCCCCTTCGATCGATCTTGCCGTTTCGGTCGGCTTTGTCGACACCGGCTACCGCCAGCTGATGATGGAAGTCCGCGCCCGCTGACTGTACCCAGCTCCCAACTCCCAGCTCTCCCCTTGACAATAGCCGCTCCTTAAGTATAATTTAGTCAAACCTAATTTAGCCTTGCCTAAATCCATGCCTGATGAGCGCCAGCCCGCCTCCGAAGCGGTGCAGAACTACCTCAAAATCATCTACGAGCTCACGGCCGGCACCGCCGGCCAGCGGGCCGGGACGAGCCAGATCGCCGAGCGGCTGGCTGTTCGCGCGGCTTCCGTGACCGGTATGCTGCAAAAACTGGCGGACGACGGGTTGATCGATTACCGCAAGCAAAAAGGGGCTCGCCTGACGCCGCAGGGGTTGGAAATCGCCCTGCGGGTCATTCGCCACCACCGGCTCATCGAAACGTTTCTCCACGAGAAGCTCGGTTTCAGCTGGGATGAGGTGCATGACGAGGCCGAGGCGCTCGAGCACGCGATCAGCGCCGCGGTCAGCCAGCGCATGGCCGACATGCTAGGCAATCCGCGCCGGGATCCGCACGGGGACCCGATTCCAACCCGCCATCTGCAGATGCCGGCGGGGGAGGCGACCTGCCTGGTCGATTTTCCGGCCGGCAGTCGAGGGCAAATCGTGCGCATCAGCGACCAGAAACCGGCGCTGCTGCGGCAGGCCGGCCGGCTGGGGCTGCGCCCGGGGGTCTCCTTTGCGCATATCGGCCGCTCGTCCGCGGGGATCCAGATTCGCCTTGATGGACAGTCCCAGATCACCCTGGTCCCACCTCCGCTGGATGGGCAAATTTACGTCGAGAGAGAGAACCCATGAAACACATCTTTATTTTCTTAATGACCACCCTGTTTTTACTCGCTGGCTGCCAGACGGCCGATGCGCCCGTGTCCTCCGAAGGTAAATTGAGGGTGGTGACCACCATCGGCCAGATCGCCGACCTGGCGCGAGAAATCGGCGGCGACCATGTCGAGGTGATCGGCCTGATGGGGCCGGGAACCGATCCCCATCTCTACGTGGCCAGCGCCAGCGATGTCGACAAGCTGCAGGCGGCCGACCTGATCCTGTACAACGGCCTGTTCCTGGAAGCGCAGATGGAAGATATCCTCGAGCAAATTGGCGAGCGCAAGCCGGCCTACCCCGTCACCCGGGATATCGATCGGGCCAGGCTCCTGGCCTCGCCGATTTACGAGGACGAGTTCGATCCCCATATCTGGTTCGACGTCACGCTCTGGCAGGAAGCGGCCGTCCTCGTGCGCGACACGCTGATCGAGATGGACCCGGAAAATGCTGCGGCCTACCAGGCCAACGGGGAGCGCTACCTGGACGAACTGGCGCAGCTCCACCAGGAGGTGCTGACCCAGGTCGCGCGCCTGCCGGCCGAACAGCGGGTCCTGATCACGGCACACGATGCTTTTAACTACTTCGGCCGGGCGTACGGCTTCGAAGTGCGCGGACTGCAGGGGATCAGCACGGCCAGCGAGGCGAGCACGGCCGATGTGCAGGAGCTGGCCGATTTCATCGCCGAACGGCAGATTCCGGCGATTTTCGTCGAATCCTCAGTCCCTGTCCGCACCATCGAGGCGGTCCAGGCGGCCGTCCGCAACCGGGGGTTCGAGGTCCAGATCGGCGGCCAGCTCTTCTCCGACGCCATGGGGCCGGCCGGCACGCCGGAAGGGACCTATCTCGGCATGGTGCGCTACAACATCCAGACGATCGTCACCGCCCTGGTCGGCGCCACGCCGTGAGCAACCGTCCGATGAAATCAGCCGCCTCTCTTTCCCGCTACGCCCTTGAGGTCACCGACCTCACCGTCGCCTACCAGGAAAAACCGGTCCTCTGGGACGTCGACCTGCACGTGCCGGAAGGAAACCTGATGGCCATCGTCGGTCCTAATGGGGCGGGCAAGACGACCTTGATCAAGGCGATTCTCGGATTGATCGAGCCGGCCGCCGGCAACGTGCTGATCTACGGCAAGGCCTACGTCGAGCAGCGCCACCTGGTGGGCTACGTACCGCAGCGGGGCAGCGTCGACTGGGATTTTCCAACCAGTGTGCTCGACGTCGTCATGATGGGCCGCTACGGCCGGTTGGGCTGGTTCAAACGGCCGGGCCGCCAGGAGCGAAGACTCGCCCTGGATGCGCTGGACAAAGTCGGCATGGCCGACTACGCCGGCCGGCAGATCAGCCAGCTTTCCGGCGGCCAGCAGCAGCGAACATTTCTCGCGCGGGCGCTCGTGCAGGATGCCCAGCTCTATTTCATGGACGAGCCTTTTCAGGGGGTGGATGCCACGACCGAACGGGCGATCATCACCCTGCTGCAGGATCTGCGCAGCCGGGGCAAGACGGTGATCGCCGTGCACCACGACCTGCAGACCGTGCCGGAGTATTTCGATTGGGTCACGCTGCTGAATGTCCGCCGCATCGGCAGCGGGCCGGTGCGGGAGGTATTCACGGAAGAAAACCTGCGGCTGGCTTACGGCGGCCGGTTGGCTTTTATCAACGGGCAGCACCAGGCGGCCGTTCAGCCAGACAACGCGCCGGCCGGCTGAAGCCGGGCGGGCTCCGGGCAGCATCATGGATTTTTTCCTGCAGCTCTTCTTTGATTACACCGTGCGCACCGTCGCGCTGGGGGCCGCGGTTCTTGGGCTGACCAGCGGGGCGCTGGGGACCTTCGCCGTGCTCCGCCGGCAGAGTCTGCTCGGCGACGCCATGTCCCATGCGGCGCTGCCGGGGGTGGTGCTCGCCTTCATGCTCACCGGCAGCAAATCCCCGCTCGTCCTGATGCTGGGAGCGGCCGCGGCCGGGATTCTCGGCACGCTGCTCATGCTGGCCATCACCCGTTTTACCCGGATCAAAGAGGACAGCGGTCTCGGCATTATCCTGTCGGTCTTTTTTGGCTTTGGGCTCATGCTGCTGACCTTTCTCCAGCGGAGTCCGGCCGCCAACCAGGCGGGTTTGAACACGTTTCTCTTCGGCCAGGCGGCCACGCTGCTCGAGCGGGATGTCGTCGCGATGGCCGGCCTCGGCGGGCTGGCCCTGCTCGTCACAGTTCTATTCTGGAAGGAATTCAAGCTGCTCAGCTTCGACCGGGATTTTGGTCAGAGTCTGGGCTTCCCGATGACCCTGCTCGATATTTTGCTGACAACCCTGCTGGTGATTGCCATCGTCATCGGCCTGCAGGCGGTCGGGGTGGTCCTGATGAGCGCCATGATTGTGGCCCCGGCGGCGGCCGCTCGCCAGTGGACCGACCGGCTGGGGATCATGGTCGTCCTCTCGGCCTTTTTCGGCGCGCTGGCGGGTATCTCCGGCGCGCTGATCAGCAGCCTGGAACGCGGGCTGTCGACCGGCCCGGTGGTCGTCCTGGCCATCAGCCTTCTCGTTCTGGTGGCTTTCCTGTTTGCCGGCAACCGCGGGCTGGCCTGGCAGTGGCTGCAGCGGCGCCGGCGCCGCCGGCGGCTCCAGCTCGAGACGGTATTGAGCAACATGCTCAAACTGGCCGAGCAGCATGAGGATCTCCGCCATCCCCACCACGTGGCCGTCCTGCGGGCGATGGACTACGGCCGGGGCGGCGTGCTCCGGACGCTGGCGGTTCTGGCCGAACGAGGCGATGTCGTCCGGGTTGGCGAGGATACCTGGTCCCTGACAGAAAAAGGGATTCGAGAGGCGCGGGCGTCCGGCCCGAGATCGACGGGAGACGGCCGTGCCGGAGGCTGAACGATCGGCGTGTTCGCATGACAGGAGCGCATTAAACCGGGAAAACCATGTCCGCATCACTTGAAATTCAGCTCATCGCCATGATCACCGCCATCGCCTGCGCCCTGCCCGGGGTGTTTCTCGTGCTGCGGCGGATGGCCATGATGAGTGATGCCATCAGCCACACCGTCCTGCTGGGTATCGTCCTCGGCTTTTTCCTAGTTGGCCGGGTCGATTCGCCCTGGCTGATTCCGGCCGCCGCCCTCATGGGGCTGGTGACCGTGGCGCTGACCGAGCTGCTCATCCGGACCCGCCTGGTAAAAGAAGACGCGGCCATCGGCATCGTCTTTCCCGCCCTGTTCAGCATTGCCGTGATATTAATATCCCGCTATGCCAGCGGCGTCCATCTCGATACCGATGCCGTTCTGCTCGGCGAACTGGCCTTCGCCCCGTTTGATCGGCTGGCATTCTGGGGGCTCGACCTGCCGCGGGGGCTGGTCGTCATGTCGGCGACGCTCCTGGCGAATATCGCCCTGATCGCCCTGTTTTACAAAGAGCTCAAGCTGGCTACGTTCGATGCCTCCCTTGCCGCCACGCTCGGGCTGTCTCCGGTGCTGATTCATTACGGGCTGATGGCCATGGTGTCGGTGACGGCCGTCGGCGCCTTCGACGTCGTCGGCTCAATCCTGGTTGTGGCCCTGATGATCACCCCGCCGGCCGCGGCCTATCTGCTGACCGACCGGCTGAGCCGCATGCTCCTGATCAGTGTTGGGCTGGCGGCCGCCAGCGCCCTGACTGGTTTCTGGCTGGCCCGCTGGCTGGATGCCAATATCGCCGGGTCGATGGCGACGGCCAGCGGCCTGCTCTTCCTGCTGGTAATGCTCTTTGCTCCAGGACGCGGGCTCCTCTCGCTGGCCCGCCGCCGGGTGCGGCTGAAGTGGGAATTCGCCCAGACGATGCTGACCATCCATCTGCTTAACCACGAGGGGACGGCCGCCGCCGAAATGGAGTGCCGGGTCGATCATCTATGGGAGCATATGCGCTGGCAGCCCGATTTCGCAGAAAATGCGATCCGCTTTGCCGAACGCAAAGGGACGGTGCGGCGGAGCGGGGGCATCCTCTTCCTGACCGCTGAAGGACGGGCGCTGGCCCGCCAGGAAATGACCCACTGACCCGATTTAGTCTGCCGGCAGCCCGGCGGAACATGAGAAATATGGCCCATTCGTCCGGGCTTTCTTGCGGGGGGTATGGGGGTTTACTATAATGCCGCACGGTAAAAGGACCATCTATGACCACCCAGGATATCCCCTCCAAAAGGGTTCCCACATCCGAGGCAGCCGAAGCGGCCGTCAGTGAGCAGATTGCCAGGGAAAAGAGCCCGCCGACTTCGGTCTTCGTGCGCGAGATCCTCGAGACCCTCTTATTCACCTTTTTTGTCATCTGGCTCGTGAAATCGGCCACGCAAAATTTTCGCATCGAAGGCTCCAGCATGCTGCCGACCCTGCACGAAGGGGAGTATCTCATTATCAACAAGCTGGCCTATTTCCTCGACGAACCGCAGCGCGGCGATATCATCGTGCTGCAGTTTCCCAATGACCGAAGCCGGGATTTCATCAAGCGGGTCATTGGCCTGCCGGGTGATACCATTGAGATCCACGACGGCCAGGTTTTTGTCAACGGGCAGCCGATCGAAGAGCCGTACATCAAGGACCCACCGAGCAACAACCAGACCTGGCTGGTGCCGGCCGGCAGTTATTTTGTCATGGGGGACAACCGCCAGAGCTCCAGCGACTCGCGCAGCTGGTCTTATCTGCCGCGAAAAGATATTATTGGCAAAGCCTGGGTCGTTTACTGGCCCCTCGAAGACTGGCAGCTTGTGCCCCATCACGCCCTGGCCAATGTGCCATCCACCACCGGCCAATGATCGACTGTACGTGGATCCTCATTTTCGATAAGGGCGATCCACCGGAGAGCGAAACTGTGAACGGCCGGCATCGATCGATGCCAGAACCAACCGGGTTTGACCGGCCCGGCGGCGGTGTGCCTGAATGCCGGCCATGGCTATCTGACCAGAGGCGAACGGGTCGATCCACAGCCGCGGATCGAGTCGTTCCCGATCAATCAATCATTCACATTCAATGGTAAGCGTCTATTCCGTTCGTATCCACTGCCAGCAGTGCTTTATCGGCCGGCTGATCCCGTGCCAAATCCCCTACTTTCAAGCCCTGAAAGAGGGGGCCCTGATTGCGCCCAAAGTACCTGCCCTGATCTGCGATTCCTGCCGGTATGTCGAATACGACCCGGCGGCGATCGAATGGATCCAGCGGCTCCTCCACGCGCCGGCCTCCGATCGGCGCCTGTCGGCGAAGCGGCCGTCACGCCCGCGGGTGCCCGAACCGGCCCTGCCGCTCAAAGTCAAAGAATCTAAATAGCGGGAATAAGCGGGATGCCGGCCGGCTCCTGGCTCTGACCGCTCAATCGACTGGAGAGAATTTTTCTGTGGCCCATATTTTTGTCGTGGACGACGATGAACAGCTGCTGCGCATGATCGGGCTCATGCTCGAGCGCGGTGGACATTCGGCGACCCTGATGAACAACCCGCTGGAGGCGCTCGAGCGGATCAAGGAGGATCGGCCGGACCTGGCGATCCTGGACGTGATGATGCCGGGAATGAGCGGCCACGACCTCTGCCGGGCGCTGCGCACCCAGGAGCCAACCAGGCAGATGCCGGTGATGATCCTGACCGCGCGAGCCCAGGAATACGATCGCCAGACCGCCATGCAGGGAGGCGCGGATGATTATCTCAGCAAACCGGTGACGTCCCAGGAGCTGCTGGCTCGAGTCGACCGGCTCCTGGTGCAGCGGCACACCACTCGCTCGCTGGCCATCGACTCCACGGTCGTGGCGCTGACCGGTTTCAGCGGTGGGGTCGGCCGGACGACGATTGCGGCCAACCTGGCGGCGCAGCTTCGGGCGACCACCCAGGCTGAAATTTGCCTGGTCGACCTGACCACCTCCGGCGGCCAGCTGGCGATGCATCTGCGGCTGCAGCCGAAATCGAGCTGGGTCAACCTGCTCAACCAGGGAGACGGGACCGGCTGGGCGGCGATCGAGCCGCATTTGATCTCCCATCCTTCCGGCCTCCATCTGCTGGCCGCCCCGACCACCCCGATTCCCCCCACTTATTTTTCGGCCGATACGGCCGGCGAATTGGTCGATCACCTGCGCCGCCACATGTCCTTTGTCATCCTCGATCTGCCGGCCGTCCTTTCCGAGGCGGCGCGCGGGGCGCTCGTGGCGGCCGATTTAATCTTCCACGTGCTGTCTCCCGACGTCGTGGCGGTGCAGACCGCCCTGCGCACGGAGCGCATGCTGCAGGCGCTGGGCATCACCAGCGAGCGCCTGGGCTATGTCCTCAATCAGGGGACGGCTGAGCCCCAGCTCTCCCGGGCGACTGTCGAGCGGGGGTTAAATGAGGCGGTGCGCTTCCAAATCGGGTACGACGCCAACCAGGCGCGCGCCCTGATGCAGGGAAATCCCCTCTGCCTGACGCCGGGGCAGTCGGCCCTGCCGGTGGCCATGCAAAAAATCGCCACGTCGATCTGGCAGCGGGCGACGACCGATCGCAGTTAATTCCTTTTTTCCGGAAAAAAATAATTGACAGCCGGCCGGGGATTCGGGCCGGCTTTTTTTGTCGGGGGCTAGCCGCTCTCCAGCTTCAGGCCGGACATGACGAAGGGGACAAAGATCAGGCCGAGCGGATTGCCCTGCTGCAGGACCGCCAGCCGGCCGGCGCGCACCGCCTCGCCAATCGGCTCCCCGGCAAAGAAGCGGCGCAGCATTTCTTCGGCGAAGGTGCGGGCCAGGGGGACGAAGTTGACGATTTCCGTGCCGATGACACCGGCCGCGGCCGCGGTGTCGACGAAACCGGAGACCAGGTCGATCGCCCGGTCGGGGGAGAGGGCGGTCGTGTGGCAGCCGTTGAGAAAGACCAGCGGCCGGATTTTTTCCCAGCGGATCCGCTTGCTGCGCAGGTTGTCGCGGGAGATGCCGCGGGTGCCGGGTGGACCGACTTCGAGCGCGGGGGTATCGGCCGACAGGCGGCCGTGGCAGAAAAAGTAGAAGACGTGGGGGCTGCGCTTCTGCATGAGCTCGATTGTTTCCGGCCGTTCGTTCGCATAGTGGTAAATGAGATGGGGGTGGAGCTTCCGCAGGGCGGCTTCGTGCGCTTCCCGGCCGGTGAAATTCGGATCGGTCGAGACGGCGACCGCCAGCTCGGGACCGGCCCCGGCCGGCAGCACGGCCGGAGCGTCCGGGCTGTTGGGGAGGGTGACGGGCACGCCGAGGGCGTGGCGGAAGCCCCAGAAGCCGCTGGGGCAGACGACATCGTCCTCATCGACAGTCGGGCAGTCTCCCTGGAAGCAGGGGCAGTCGGACAGGGGTTTGCCGGCCTGCAGCCAGCTCTCGAACTCCGGACAGAAGCGGTATTCACTCGCCTTGAGGCCGGTATCGAGCCAGTAATCGTAGATCATGGCCGCCGGGATGACCAGGCGCACGTGCTGGCGGGCGGCCAGCTGGATGTGACCCGGCCGCCGCATGAGCGCCTGGAGTCGATCGACCGCCTCCCGGCCGCCGGCCAGCCGGTTGATCAGAACGTCGTACATGCGGTAGCCGCGGATGGCCATGCGCAGCAGGTCGACGCGCAGTCGTTTCAGATCGAGGGGGCCGTCATAGAGATAGGGTTTCGCCGGCTCGTATTCCTCCTCATCTCCCCAGGCCGCCTGGCGCAGGGCGCCGCGCACCAGGTCGATCAAATTCTGCAGCTCCCCGGCGTCGAGCGCGCTGTCGTTTTTGAATTCTCCCTCTCCCCAGAAGCGGAGGCCGTGAGTGGCGCCGTCGTTGTCGTTGAGCAGCAGGCTGAGCCGGTGGGGCGGCAGGGGAGCGAGCTGGGCGGGGCTGAACTGGCGCGAGAGAATAAAATCCGTTTCGGCCGTCAGAGCCGCGTCCCGCCCCGGCTCCGGGTCGCCGCTGACCCGGGCGGTAACGACCCGTGACTGCAGCAGGATCTGCTCGTAGTAGATGTGGCAGCGCAGGCGGTAGACGCCGGGCGTGGCCGGGGTCTCGACCGGAAAAAAGAGCCGGGAGGCGCGCAGGTCCTCGTCCGCTTCTTCGGCCGCGGCGGCCGGCCGGCCGACAGTAATGGTTCCATCCGGGTTGAGCTGCAGCTGGCCGACATCCTGGCCGGGTGTCAGGAGCAGCTCGCCGGGGTAGGCGAACAGAGCCACGGTCAGCCGGGCGTCGGGCGGCAGCTCGCTGGTGTCGAGGACGACTTCGGCCGTTTCGATGCTGCCGGCGACCGGGGCGCCGATCTGCAGCCAGAAGAAATAGCGAGCGCCGGTTTCCAGCGGGATGTTGGGCCGCGCCGGCAGGCCGGGATTGAGGGAGTCGGCGAAGCCGGTGCTGACGACCCGCTCCGGTGGCGGCTCCGCGGCCGGTATGCGGGATTCAGACGAGAGGGTGCCGGGTGGGGGGAAGGGAAAATCCGGGTAGCGGTCGGCCAGGTAGCCCTGCAGATTGACGAAGCGGCCGCCGGCGCCAAGCGTCCGGGTAAGGGATTCCGCCGCGGCCTGCCGGGATACCCCTTCCAGGTCGGGGTCGCCGAGGTCAAAAAAGGCGGCCAGCTCCCGCAGAGCGGCCGCCGTCAGGTTGGCGGCGATCCAGTCGGCGACTTCCTGCCATTGGGGTTCCATAGGGTTTTGGGGGTGCGAATGATCGCTGCCGGGACCATCATCCGCCGCGATCAGCCGGTCAGTCGATTTCGTCGTCAGCCGGGCCGGAGGCCATCCCAACCGAGTGAGCGATGCGGTCCATCAGGGCATCGGGGATGAATTCGTCGTCTTCAAGCTTCTTGCGCCGGCCGTCGAGGAGCCAGTCGACTTCAAACTTCTTGGAGATGCCGATGAAGATGAGCAGGGCCAGAAAATAGCCGAAGAAACCGGCAAAAAGGCCGATGCCGTAGGCGCCGAAGAGGTCGGTGCCGGTCGGAAAGAGAGCCAGCACGGCCCCGCCGCCGATGATGCCGATAATGGTGGTCAGGTCGCTGAACTGGACGGCCTCTTTGCGGTAGCGGTTGATGTAGTAGACGTACCAGCCGATGATCGCTCCGAAGCCGCCGGCTCCCAGGAGCTGGATGCTGGAGACGGCCGTTTGCGCGGTTTCTGCACTGCCTTCCATGGTCGATTACCTCCTCGTGGTCATTGAGTTGATTGTGGCTTGTTCGGCCAGCCCGGTCCGGATGTGGGCCAGCCAGGCCTGGTGAAGGATCAAGAAAACGATCGCGGCGCCGGCGAAGGGGAGGATCTGCCACGGGCCGGACAGCATGGCGATCAGGCCACCGAGCGCGCCGCTGCTCAGCCCAATGCCGGCCAGGGCCGGCCAGATTGACCTGGCGAGCGGCCGTTGTAGCTGGCGGCCGGCGACCAGGACGAGGAGCCACCCCCAGACGGCACCGATTCCCAGACTGCCCATTATCGTCATCATGATCAAACTGCACGGTTGGCGTGAATAAGCTCTTGAGAGCATAACATACCCGCTCCCGACTTTCAATCCTTCCCCCCGTTCCCCGTTCCTCATTCCCTGTTCCCTTTCTCCCTTCCCCGCACCCTCCCTCCAACCGATTTCTAACTCCCACCCGCTTGCCCGGGCTTACGCCAATTGCTATAATGCAATCCGTCGTGCCGCCCCCATCGTCTAGCGGCCTAGGACGTAGCCCTTTCAAGGCTAAAACAGGGGTTCGAGTCCCCTTGGGGGCACAGCGAGACTCATTCCAGAATTCAGACAGGAATGAGTCTTTTTATTTTGCCAATCCGGTCTGTTCACGATTTTGCCGTGTGCGCCAGCCACTCCGGAGGCTGTGGGATAGTGGCCTGGTTCTCTCCTTCAATTCCCTCGTTCCTGTCAGGAACGGCGAAGATTGGGAAAAAAGTTTGCCGGGTTAGGACTTTGATCAGGTAAAGTGCCCCATCGTCATTCGAGGCGATGATTTCCGGCAAACCCGCCGAATCGATATCCACAGCCGAAATAAATTTTACGGAACTGGGCAGTTCGAGATCTCCCCGCATTTGGCCCGCTGGGTTGAGCACCCAGACGCCGCCGCGATCCTCCGGTTGGGGGGTTCCCACATCGTGATTTCCAAAACCGATGAGAATCTCGGGCTGCGAGTCGCCTGTTATGTCCTCGATCACGGTGCTCCAGGGGGTTTCTGCCATTGTTTTCTGCCAGATTATCCCTCCGTCTGCTCCCAATAAAGTGACAAATTTTTGGCTGCGCCCGGAGGTTGCGACCATTTCGAGACCCGGGGACGGTGTCACATCCCCCACGGAGATGCCCATGACATCCCCACCAATAGGGGTTGACCAGATCACATCTCCCATCGAATCGATCGCTTTGACTGAGCTGTCCTGGGCAGCCAGAACAATTTCATTTTCGAGATCCCCATTGAGATCGGTGATTTCACCCGATTGCAAAGTACAGGTGCAGTACGACTTCTGCCAGATGAGCGTCCCATCGGCTGCAAGGAGCGCCAGCTGCCCGTTGGCCCCGCCAAAGAGCACCTCCTGGCCGGCAAAATCATCCCGAAGTTCGCCGATTCTTGCCAGGCGAACGTAATTTTTAGGCCCCTGGTCGTGATACCACAGCAAATTTCCTTCGCTGTCGAGCAGTTCACCCCGCGGGTCCCGAATTCGAAAGCCAACGGCAATTTCGGGGTCATTATCTGCCTCGACATCTCCAAGATCCACGCCCATGACATAGTCGTTATTCGGCGAGGTATGGGTCCAGAGGACGGTTCCTGCTCTGTCAAAGGCGATCAGGGTTCCACTGATTGGCTCTTGCTCGAGGTCTGACCCGAAGCCGACGACGATTTCGATTCCGGGTTTCGGATCGATATCTCCGGCCGCATGACCGGTCGCATAAACCAGGGCTGGATCTCCGCTCGTTCTTGTATCGAGGACGATCAGGGAAATGGGTGACGCCGGGGATTCCGTTTTTGAAGAAATCAAGCCGGCGGAAGCGAACCCAATTACGACAAAAATATAAGAAAAAATACGACTCAAATGGAAGGAAACTCGAATTGTATAATGCCCCAAAAATTTTTTCCCCATCGATATCAATTGATCACAGGCGCAGCCCGCTCTGTCTCCGTTTCTGACTGCCGAACAGACTGTTGTCCGGGGCTGCCAGCCGGCCGCAGAATCCCCTTTGAGAAGCCTCCAACGGTAAACCCAGCCGGTGTTCAGGACACTGGCTCCCCGAGACCCGGGGTCATTTCAGCGTGAGCAGATAGGCGACCACCGCTTCGAGGTCTTCGGCCGAGAGCTGATCGCTCAATGTCGGCGGCATGATTCCCTCGGGAAATCCTTCGACGGTGTAGGCGGTCGGAATCAGGATCGAATCGCGCAGGTAGGTTTCCGCGTCCTGGCCGGGCACGCGGCTTCCCGCGCGGGAGGCAATCCCGGCCAGGGACGGGCCAACGATCACGGTATCGCTGGCCGTCCCATGGCAGCGGGAGCAGTAGGTTTCAAAGACGGCCCGCCCCTTTTGCTCCAGAGGAGAGCGCGTCGGGGTCGGTGGGGGAAGCAGGCTGCTGCAGGCCGCCAGGCAGACGGTGAGGCAGACGAATACGACGAGTCGCAGCGGCATGGCTGTTGGTGATCAGGCGGGAATGTGATTCAGCTTCGCTGCAGGCGGCCGAACATCGTCACCACTCCGAGCAGCACGCCAATTCCCATGACGATCGCCCCCAGCCGAATGTCCGCGGCGATCTTGAGCCCGAGGAAAACCAGAATCCCCAGGTTGATCGTCCACAGCGTGGTGACTTCGCCCCAGGGGAGAAAGTCGCTCCCATCCTGACCGCGGGAAGCCACAACGCCCATCAGCAGATTGGTCATCATGCCGACAAACCCGGCGTGGGCGAAAACGGCAAAGAACCAGGCGGGCAGGCTGGCGAAATCGCCGCCGGTGCCGACTGCCCAGAGAAACAGGCCCATATAAGCGATCAGCCAGATCGTGCCCAGGAAGACCCACGATTTCACCCCGGAGCTCATCGAGAAATTCACAAGTGCCCGCCAGGCATAGCGGGCCAGGAAGATGGCCATGCCCAGGAGGAGCATGAGACCGAAAATCGGCAGGATTTGCTCGAGGATGTTCAAAAAGAAGGCCAGGGGGACGAGGGCGGCGCCGATCATCCACAGCAGCGCCTGTAAAAGACCGGGCCAGCTCCAGCGGGTGATTTCTTTGCGGGTGCCCCATTCAATGATGGCGCTGGCCACCAGGAACAGATAGGTGTCCATCATGCCGGCGTGCGCGCCGACCCGGTCACCCTCCGGCAGCGGTAAAAACTGGCCGACCACCCGCTCCAGGCCGAGCAGCATGCCGACAGTCGCGCCGATGGCGGCCGTCAGAAGGGCGCCGGCAATGAGAAAATGAACCGTGGTAACGACCGGCTGATGTTTGAACTGGGAAAAAGCGAAAATCGCTGCGATCCAGAGCATGAGAACGGACCCGGCCCCGAAGATCGGCAGCAGAGCAACGAGAAATCCGCTGGGTCGGGAAAAGGCCAGGCCAAAAGAAGGCACATAGGCTGCAAATATGATGACCGAAGCCCATACGAGCAGCCGCACCCGCCGCTCGTAATCGGCGGACACCTCCCGCTCGCCGGTGACCTGCCAGATGGCGATGCCGATGGCGGAGAGGGTAATCCAGCCGATGCTCCCCCCGTGCAGATGGATCAATATCTGCCAGCGGTCAATTTCGCCGGCGGTGATGGAATTATCGAAGCCAAAATAGATGTTGATGAGAAAGATCAGCAGCGATCCCATGAACAGGATCTTGAGAGATTCCCAAACGGATTGGTTCTGGACGCGTTGAAAATACATGATTCCTCCAATCTCCATGTTATGTAAACTCTTGGGTAAACTGTGAGGCGATAACCGGCTTCCGGGCGGCAGCCGGTCGAAATTTACGGCCGATTCGCCAGGTTGCGATCACGAGGCAGCCTAGAGTGAAGCCCCTTCTATAATCTCACCTCCTTTTTAAGGTTGCCTTGTCGATACCGGATTGGCGCTTACAAACAGCCGGCCCGACCCTTAAAATCCCCGGGTCTTCACATCAGAGGATTGAGGTTCAAAACCACACGGACATCGCTGCCGGCCGCGAATCATCGCAGCGTCAATTTTCGGTTCTTGCTTGATCGAAGAGATGTGTGTATTCCTGAAAAATCCACCCTTCATCATAACATAATGTTATGGAACCAATCTGAAGCTGGCGTGAAAATTGCGGTCGATGGGGTGAATTGGCTTCATCCGCTCCAATCCTCCCGGTTCCAGGCCTCGAGCCGGTCCATGGCGGTGCGGTAGCCGATTTCGACCAGCTCATCGAGGGCGGCGTAATCGAACAGGCGAAACTGGTTCAGGGGCAGCTGAATCAGCAGATCCGTGCCGCTGGACTGCCGGGTTCTGTGCCACTTCCCGGCCATGAGCATCGCCTCGGAGGCGACCTTAATAATATGCGGGATGTTGCCCCTTTCCTCCTTGCGCATCAAGCGGTGCCAGAGCAGACGCCATGACGGAAGGTCGTTTTGGAAATGAAAAAATTCCGTGTCCCCATCTGAAGCATCGCTGCCAATGACCTGGCCTCCTTCAATTCGTGATTTCAGAAGGTCGGAGGGAAGGTTGTTGATCAGCCCGCCATCGACCAGGATCTCCCCCTCACGTTGCACCGGTGGAAAAACGGTGGGGATCGACATGCTGGCTCGCACGCCCGACCAGAGGGGGCCCTGATCCAAAATTTCCAGGCGGGAGTGAGTCAGGTTGGTGGCCACGCAGAAAAATGGGCGCCAGAGGTCCTCGATCCGGATCCCGTCGTAATTGTCCTGGAACAGGCGAGAGAGTCGATGCCCTTCCAGGATGGAGATGAAGGGTATGGCCGGCCGGAAGTATTTGCGCCGGTTCCGCACAAATTCCTCGAAGTCCTCGACCATGTGCTGCCAGTCTCGCTCGAGGCTAAACATGGCACCAATAATCGACCCAAAACTCGTGCCGGCTACGGCGTCGACGGGAATCTGGTTTTCCTGCAGCGCTCGAATTACCCCGATGTGGGCCAGCCCCCGCGCGCCGCCGCCACTCAGGGCCAAACCGATGGCCCGGCCGGCAAACCGGCGGCCGAGGTGGGCAAAATCCTGGGGTGTGTCGAGATTGAGATGGTGGTGCGCCAGAAGGCGCCGCTTCTCCAACCAGCGCAGCGTGTGCTCCGGCTGCTGCTGGCGATCCCGCACGATCAGGACCAGCTCGCGGTTTACCGCGACGCGCGTGTCGAAAAAGGCCTCCATATCCCGTTCAATCGGAGAGAGGTCGGGCTGATCTCCCATGTCAGCCAGGACCAGGACGCGGTCGGCTGTACGCAGGCAGCGGCCAGTCCACTGGGTGAAGCTCCCATCCGTTTCCAGAATCACAAAGCGATGGGCCGTCTCGATCTGGTTCAGCAGGGCCACGACCTGGCCCTGACGGGGATCGTCGATGGGCAGCTGAGACGCCCCTTCCCCCAGCATCTGATCGAAGCGCTGGCTGTTGAGGACCATGACGCTGCCGAAGGGCGAGAAGGCGGCCGCCAGCCGCTCGATGAACAGGGCCACCGGTACGCCGCTTTGGGCCGGGAGGACGGCCAGTGTGGTCAGCCGGCTCGACTGGTACGGCCGGCTGACCGATTCCAGAAAGGAGGCGTTGATCAGGCGGGTGACGGCCAGTCCGAATTCCGGGTGGTTCAGGGCCAGCCGGGTGTAACTCTCCCCGTTCAGCCGGACGAGCTCCGTATCGCGCAGGGCGTAAACGGTCGCCGTACGCCGGTAGCCTTCAGCCAGCATGGCGATTTCGCCGAAGATCGCCCCCCGGCCGCGCTCGATGCGGACGACCTCCTCACCCTGGCTGTTGGTGGCGACGATGCGCACCCGGCCGTTGATGATCGCGTAGGCGCTCTGTCCGAGCTCCCCCTGCCGGATGATTACCTGGCCGGATGGAATAAACAGCCAGTCGACCTCCCGGGCGAAATCCGGCATGATTCGCTGGAGAATTTCGCCGGAAAAACGGAGCCAGAATGGCCTTTGATCCGGCGGGGATTGGGCGGTGAACAGGTTCTCGATCGGCACCCCAAAGCGAGCTTCATACGCCGCCTGAACCTCCGGTTGATCCAGGCCAAGTGCCTGCTGCAGGTGCCGGGTGTCCCGGCGGGCAAAGGTGTATTTTTCAGCCAGCAGGTGGGCCAGCCCGGCTTTGAGGTGCGGATCGTCGGGCATATGGGGGGCAAACTGGGTCGCGGCGCTCTCCAGATCGTGGATCGTCAGTTTGACCAGGGAATCCTTGAGCATGGCGACCAGGGCATCAAAGTCATACTCCGGGATCGGCACCTCGATCCGGCTGATCACCTGCCGCAGGGTCAGATTGATGCGCTGGGCCGCGTAGAGCGTGCGGCATTCAAATTGAAGGAGAAGCTGTCCGGCCTGGTCGCTGGTGGATTCAGGTGACATAAAGCTGCAAGAGCGGTCTCATGCCCTCATGGTTAAATGCCGCCCGGCGGGGGAGAGCGCAGCACCGCCGGAAATGATGTCCATCCGGTGGGTCCAGGGTCGACTGGTGGCGGCGACCCGGACCGATTGCCGAGGTTAGGAAATGGGTGAGGTGGCCGGGTTCTGAAAATCGAGCGGCAGCCAGACCTGGAAACGCGTGCAGCCGGGCTGGGAGATGACCCGAATATCCCCATGATGTTTGTAGACGACAATATTGTAGCTGATGTTTAAGCCCAACCCCGTGCCGTGTCCGGGGGGTTTGGTCGTGAAAAAGGCATCGAAAATGCGGGAGCGAATCGCATCCGGGATCCCTGGACCGTTGTCTTCGACTTCGACCAGCACCCAGTCATTGGCCTGGCGGGTGCGAATGGTGACGCGGCCGCTCCCGTCGAGCGCGTCGATGGCGTTGTCGATCAGGTTGGTCCAGACCTGGTTGAGCTCGCTGCCGTAAGCCTGGATCGGCGGCAGGTTCGGGTCAAAATCCCGCTCCACTTCGATATCCGACCGCAGCCGGTGGCGCAGAATGATCAGTGTGTTGTTCAGGCTGGTGTGGATGTCAACCGTCTGCACCGGCGCCTGGTCGAGATAGGCGTAAGATTTCAGAGCTTTGACGATATCGGAGATGCGGGCTGCCCCCTGATTGATTTCCCGAATCAGGCTCTGGGCCTGGTAGGAGGCCGTGAACCAGTGGAGGACGTCGCCGAGTTCCTCCGGGGAGAATTTTTCTCGCAGTGCGGCCAGCCGCTCGACGGGAAAATGGCATTCGGCCAGGGTTGGCGCCAGGTCCCAGGGGTCCCGAATCCGGGCGTTGTCCAGCCAGTCTTCGAGGGCGGATTCCAGCGTGCTCTGGGCGAGACCGCCGGTCGTCCCCTCGGCTGCCAGATCGCGCTCCGATTCGGCCGTCAGCTCGGCCACGAGGGCCTGCTGTTCGGGGGAGAAATTGTGCCGGCTCAACGCCGTCTGGGCGCGGGCAAAGGGGGCCAGCGTCTTGCGCACCTGAGCCGATCCGCGCACGATAGCCGCGGCCGGGTTGTTCAGTTCATGGGCGATGCCGGCCGTCAGGGTGCCCAGCTGGGCCATCTTTTCGCTCTGGCGCAGCTGCGCCTGGGTGTTGCGCAGCCGGCTGAGGATCGTCTGGAGCATCGCCCGCGAGGCCGAAGGGCTGTTTTCCAGGAGCTGGTTGAGGGTATCCCGCTGGACGGTCAGGAGCGAAACCGGACCCCGCGCCCGCACGGTGGCCATGCGCGGAGCTTCTTCGAGCAGGGCCATCTCGCCGATGACATCCCCCGGCTTGCGGACGTCCAGCAGCACTTCGCGCGACCCGGTATGCTTGATGATTTCCAGCTCGCCGAGCTGAATGACGTAGGCTTTATCCCCGTAATCTCCTTCGAGAAACAGCGTTTCACCGGATTTCAGGCGAATTTCTCTGGCCTCGGCGCACAGGGCGTCGAAATCTGCTTCCGAGAGATCGGCGAAGAGGTGGACTTTCTTTAAAAAGGTTCGCATATCAAACCGTTCTGAGATACTGGTGGACCAGGCTCACGGCGATCGCTCCTTCACCGACGGCCGAAGCGACCCGTTTGACCGATCCCTGGCGCACATCCCCGGCGGCAAAGATGCCGGGCACATTGGTTTCCAACACGAAGGGCTGCCGCTCGAGACGCCAGCCGCCCATAATTCTACCATTTTTTAAGAGGTCGAGGCCGGTCAGTATAAAGCCCTGCCGGTTCCGCTCGACCAGACCGGCCAGCATCTCGGTGTGGGCGACCGCCCCAATAAAAGGAAAAAGCGCGGCCGTCGCGATTTCCCGGGTCTGGCCGGAATCCTGGTCTTTCACGACGAGGCCGGTCAATTTTTTCTTTCCCAGCACGCCGACAACTTCACTCCGGGTGATAACGTGAATGTTTGAGGTCGCCCGTATCTGGTCGACGAGATACTGGGACATTCCCCGCACGAGGGCTGAGCCGCGAACCAGCAGCGTCACCTGGCGGGCGTAGCGGGAGAAGAACATCGCTCCCTGACCGGCCGAGTTTCCCCCGCCGACCACGCTGATACTTTCACCCCGGTAGCTGGACGCCTCGGTCATCGCCGCGCCGTAGTAGACGCCGGCCCCTTCGAATTTTTTGATCCCCTCGAGCGCCAGCCGGCGAACCGTCACGCCGGTCGCGATCAGCAGCGCCTTGCAGCAGACCTCGGCTCCACTGCCGAGGGTCAGGATCTTGTAGCCATCTTCGAGCCGCACCGACAGGACTTCCTGCGGGGTGAGAACTTCCACGCCAAATCGCCGGGCCTGGGCGGTCGCCCGCCGCGCCAGGTCCGCTCCGCTCAATCCGCGGGGAAATCCGAGATAATTTTCAATGCGGGTGCTCGTGCCGGCCTGGCCGCCGGTCGATACCCGGTCGATGAGCAGGGTGACCAGCCCTTCGGAACCGCCGTATACGGCCGCGCCAAGCCCGCTCGGCCCACCGCCGACGATGATCAGATCGTAAAAGCGCTCGCTGGCTTCCATGCGCATGCCAATCGCCTGGGCCAGCTCGCCGTTGCTGGGATTGTAGAGCGTCTGGCCGTCGGGCATGAAGACGACCGGCAGGCGTCCCGGCCCGAGTTTCAGATCTCCGACGAGCGAGGTAGCCTCCGGATTGAGCTCGATGTCGAGCCAGCGGTAGGGGATGCGGTTCCGGGACAGGAAATCCTTGACCCGATGGCTGCTTGGGGACCACAGAGTGCCGCAGATTCGGATGCCGCTGTACGGGGTCGGTGCGTCCACCCACCACTCGTCGAGCAGGTCGTCGAGCACCGGGAAGAGGTTTTCTTCAGGCGGTTCCCAGGGCTTCTTTAGATAATAATCGAGACCGACTTCGTTGATGCTGGCGATGGCCGCGGCCGTATCCGCGTAGGCCGTCAGCAGGACCTTGCGCGCTTTGGGAAATATTTTCCTGGCCTCGCGTAAAAATTCGATGCCGGTCTGCTCCGGCATGCGCTGGTCGACCAGCAGCAGAGCCACCGGTTCTTCTCGCGCCTTCAATTCGCGCAGCGTTTCCAGGGCCTCTTTCCCCGATCCGGTTTTGATTATCCGGTAGTCTTTACTGTAGCGCCTGTGCAGATCCCGGGTGACGGCATTCAAGACTTCTTGCTCGTCATCGACGGTCAGGATCGTCGGCTTGGCCATTCGTCTTCTCCCGTGCAGGCGTCCGGTAAAGTCCTGCTTATCATAAGGGATTTTGGCCTAAAAATCACTAGGAAGTGTCCGTTCGATCCCCCTTTTCCGGAAAAGGAGGTGGGAAAGGCCGTGAAAATTGGGCGAATTCGACCCTGGCTTAATCAGGCCGGCTGGCCAGAGGGGCATTATGATCCTGCTCCGGTCCCCGTTTCACCCCGTCCGGTATTAAAATAGAAAAAAGGGGCGAGAGGCGTTAAGATAAGGCCGGCTGGCGACCCGCGGGCTGCCGGCTCAAGATGCTCGCCGATAAAACTGATCAAGGGAGGACAAGATGAGCGGTGGAATCACCAAGACCATTCCGGCCGGGGACGGCCGGGAAGCGGTCGACGCGCTGTATGACGGGTCGCTGGCCGAGTTTGAATTTCACATGGCCGGTAAACCCAGCCGGCTCCAGGTCGGCGATTACGTCTACACGATTTTTAATGATGAACTGATCGGCCGTCTGCGCATTCACGCCCTTATTCCGGGGGCGGTCAACCCGGATTCCGGCAAGGCGCGCACCCTCATCCTCGTCACCTGCCCCGGCGAGCGGCTGGCCGCGCCGATCCCGCGCAAGGGGCACCGGGGGACGCGCTACACTGATGGATCGGATTGGCCGGCCGGCTGAACAGCCGCAGAGCGGTTTCTAAAGATCCCGAAACAAACCGTCCGGCCGGCGGCCGGTTCCTGCTATACTGAACCGCAGCATCGATTTCTCCGGCGATTGTCGGGGAGAAAATGGTTTCATTGAACAGGAAGGAGGCGGGTCATGGACAGAATTCACGTCATGGAGCTGGTGCGTTCCTACCAGGTAGGGGAGCTGACCCGGCGAGAATTCCTGGTCAAGGGAGGAGCGGCTGTCGGGAGCATGGCGGCCGCGGGGGCGCTGCTGGCCGCCTGTGCCGAGTTTCCCAATGAAGCCCCACCGCCGATTGTCGACCAGGCCGCCCCTGCCACCCCGCCCACCGCGGCGACGCCCGGTTTCTTCGCCGGCACTGTCTCCTACGACGGCCCTGGCGGCCAAACCTTGAGCGGCTATCTGGCCTACAGCGAGGAAGGACCTCCCAAACCGGCCGTCGTCGTCATTCAGGAATGGTGGGGGCTGAACGAACACATCCGGGATGTGGCCCGCCGTTTTGCGGCCGAGGGGTTTGCCGCCCTGGCTCCGGACCTCTATCACGGGGCGGTGACTACCGAGCCGGACGAGGCGCGCAAGCTGGCCATGGAGCTCGACACGCCGGCCGCCGTGGCCGAAATTGAGGCGGCGATCGCCTTTCTGCAGGGTCAACCCTTCGTGGTCTCGCCGCGCGTCGGGGTGGTCGGCTTCTGCATGGGGGGCGGGTTGGTGCTGCAGACCGCCCTGGCTTCGGAGGGGATGGGGGCGGGGGTCGTGTTTTACGGCCGGCCGCTGAGCCCGGCGCAGGCCCCCGGCGTTCGCGCGCCGATCCTGACCTTTATCGGCACTCGGGACAGCATCCCGGTCAGCGGGGTCGAGGCGATGCATGCCGCTTTCGAAACGGCCGGACTGACCCACGAGCTGCAGATCATCGACGGGGCTCAGCACGCTTTTTTCAACGACACCCGCACCGGGAGCTACGATGCGGCCGCCGCGGCCGATGCCTGGACCCGCACCCTGGCCTGGTTCAAGCGCCACCTGCTCCTGACCGGCAGCTGACCAGACGCACCCGGCGAAGCTGAAAACGGCGGCTGGCCCGGTCAGGGTGAAAAATCGCACCATTCTGACCGGCCGGTCAAATTCCTTTAACCTGTGCATCGGGTGGGGCGCGACACTCTCATTTTCTGAAAACGGAGGATTGATCGATTCGTTTGTCTTTAACAAGGGCAAACGCCCTGTGCGAAAAGGGCATTTCTCGCCGGGAACCGGCTGCAAACGGGGGCTGCCTGCCTCAAACTGGGGGCCGCTCGCGATAAAACCGCCCGACCGACGGCACGCCCGGTGATTGAAACCCGTTCTAACTGTTTGAGAGAGGTCGTTCAATCATGAATCCAGCTTTTCGCCGGCGAAGCCCCCGCCATTCCCGCCCGGCGACCAGACCATCCCGACCGG
The DNA here is from genome assembly GCA_041568735.1 of Promineifilaceae bacterium (SeqCode). Lineage (GTDB taxonomy): Bacteria > Chloroflexota > Anaerolineae > Promineifilales > Promineifilaceae > WTJY01. Next base: position 60 of record JBFFZG010000040.1, on the reverse strand, counting down.
CGTCCGGCCGGGCCCCTCGATCAGGGTTCCATTGGTGATCAACAAATCCCGCATCAGTTT
>JBFFZG010000039.1:0-22569 GCA_041568735.1 Promineifilaceae bacterium (SeqCode) | reverse complement strand
GTGTGGGGGTGAAAAACCACGCCGCCGCCGGCGCCGGCATCCCGCGCCAGGGCGGCCGAGACATGCCAGCCGGCGACGATGGCGCCGAGGGGAGCGAAGAGGCCGCCGACCATGGCCTTCGGATTGGCCAGGGGGACTTTGGCCTGGACCTCGGCCGGGGTCAGCAGCTCGGACTCCGCGCCAAAGCCCTGGGCTTCGCCGTGGAGCCGCACGAGGTCGTCCATGCGCTCACGGGAGATCGCCACCTCCACGCCGCCGACGGCGTTGTAAGTATGGCGGTTGGGGTCGTACGGCTGAAGACTTTTAAAAAGGCGCGAGGAATATTGGGCCATCTGGGTCAGGAGCTTGGCGTGGCTCAAGGCCACCACGCCTCCCGGAGCGTGGGAGGTCGACCCGTCGTTTTCGAACAGCGGCCCCTTGTCGAGGACCACGATATCGCGCCACCCGAGCTGGGCCAGGTGGTAGGCGGCCGCGCAGCCGACGATCCCGGCCCCCACAATGACGAGACGTGCCTGCTGACTCATTGGGTATCCTCCTCTTGCCTGCCGGTCCGGCCGGCCTCCTGCTGGAACGTGTGTCCGACCATGCCCACCGCCGGTTCCCCATTTTAACGGCAGATCAGCCGGTCAACGTTGTATGGTTGGTCCAATAGTTCTGGCAGGCGGGGGCAGATTCTATGCCGGGGGTGTCAAGATGATACAATCGGCGGTTTTAGTTCGATTTTCCTCGAGGTGGCCGGGTGTGCGGGATGTCGGCGCCGCCGCCGTTCTCCTCCTCCGGGGCTCCACCCTGCGCGCCGCGAAAGCGAACGCGGAAGCGAGGGAGTGGAAGAAACGACTGCCCGGTTTTGTCGAGGATGATTTCATTGATTTTGAGGAGGCCGCTGCCGCAGACGACGATCGGCCGCCGATCTTCCATGAACAGGACTTTGCCGGCCGTCCGGTTGGCGATCGAGACGTCGTCGACTTCTTCGGCGTCGAGAATGCGCACGAGCCGGCCGTCGACGTAGGAAGCAGCCCCTTTATAAGGGGTTCCGACGGCGTCGATGAAGCGCCGCACTTCGGTGGCCGGGGCCGACCAGTCAATCAGATAATCCTCTTCATCTCGCCAGAGGCTGTAGCTGGCCTGGCTTTCGTCCTGCGGCGTTCCAACCAGCGGCCTGCTCGCGTTCAGGGTGCCGGCGATATCGCGCATCAGCCCCTGATAATCATGCCGGATTTCGTCGATCGCCTGCTGGATTTTAATCGGGTAGCGGATCGGCCGGCTGCGGCGGGCGACAATCTCTCCCTGATCAAACCGGTTGGTGGCGAGAAGGGCGGTGACGCCAATCTCGGTATCCCCCTTGATCAGGGCCGTGACCAGAGGATTAAACCCGCGGTAGCGAGGGAGGAGGGAGTCGTGAAAGATGATGAGACAGCAGTTGGGCGCGTCAATCAGCCAGCGCCAGCCGACCGCGATGGCGTAGGGCGTGTCAATGGGAGGGGCGTTCTGCCGATCATAGAAAGGAACGTCGTGGCGCCGGCAGTGCGCGGCGATCTCGTCGTAGTAATCCCGGGTCAAGGACCGATCATGCGCCCCGATTACGGCTCGGAGAAGAGTTGGGAATTCATCCAGCACCGTTTCGAGGACGGCCAGTCCTTTTTCGTTCATGGCGAAGAGGATCAGCTGGTCATTTTTCATAGTGACAAATTATCGCCCCGGCTGCGAGTTCTGCTGGAGGCGGCCGGCAGTCCGGGCGACCTCACGTGGCTTAGAGGGGAGCGCGCCACCTATCTAATTTAACGCAACGGACTCGGAAGTGTGCCAGATGTTTCACGAAATCATCATAATTGGCAAAAAAGACCTCCCAGGGAGCCTGGAAGGTCTTTTTGTCTTCGGAGCGGGAAATGGACTTACTCGCCGCCAGGAGTCACTTCGACGTCGAGCCGGGTATAGCCATCTCCGGTGACGTCCAGTCCTTCGCTGCGGAGTTCCTCGACGACGGCCGCGGCCAGGTCAGTACGCACGGCCGAGCTGTCCGGCGCCCGGCTGATAACGCCGAATTCAACGGAAATGTCGACCGTCTGCTGGTAGAGGTCGTCGTTCATGACCCCGATCCCCTGCGGGGACGGCCAGATCAGGTTGTTGATCTCGTTGAGCTGCCAGCGCATGTGCCCTTCGCCGAGGGTGGGGCCGTTGGCCAGAACGATGTTGACGCAGGCGTCGAAGTTGTCCCGGCAGAAAATCCACCCCTTGAAGGTGGCCCGCAGGAAGCGGCGGGCGATATCTTCGTTAGCCGGGTCGGTCAGCCAGTCGGCGCGCACAAAGATGTGGTCCTGGAGCATCGCCGTGCCGATGTCGTTGTAGTCGAAGACGGTGAAGTCTTCCGGCTGGTAGAGATTCCCGGTTTCGGGATTGGTCGCTTCGAGCAGCTGGGCGTACTCGTTGTAGATTTCCGCCTGGGCCGCGTCGATCTCCCGGTTGAGGAGCAGGGACATGTCAAACGGCTGCTGCACGATCGTCACCTGGTTGGGATCATCCGGTTCGATCCCGGCCTGGCGCAGGGCGGCGAAGACCTCCCATTCGTTGCCGAAGCCCCAGGTGCCGACCCGCTTGCCGGCCCAATCCTCGACGCTGGTCAGCCCGGAGTCGGCCCAGGCCACCTGCAGGGTGCCGGAGCGCTGAAAGATCTGGGCGATGTTGACCAGGTTGGCGCCCTGCTCCCGCGAGGCGAGCATCTTGGGCACCCAGGCCACGCCAAATTCGGCCTCACCGGCCGCCACCACCTGCTGCGGAACGATTTCGACCGCCCCTTCGAGAATGGTGACGTCGAGCCCTTCGTCTTTGTAGAAGCCCTGATCGAGGGCGGCGTAGTAGCCGGCGAACTGGGACTGGGTGACCCACTGCAGCTGGATCTTCACCGGGGTCATCGCCATTTCCTCGGTGCCCGTTTCGGTGGTTTCGCCCCCGGACGCCGGCGCGGCCGGCGTTGTGGCGCCCCCACCGCAGGCGGTGAGAGCCAGGGCCATCAGGATCATCAAAGCACTTAATTTCCAGACTACCTTCATATCTCCTCCTGTTGAATTGAAACGCGCTTCTTTTCTGCCAACAACTGCTTCATGGAACACGCACTGTCCACTCGATTATACGACCACCTCCTGATTGGGCCATGCCGGACGGCCGGCGGCCGGGAAGCCATCCGCTCAACCGCGGTTGCTTCCGCGGACGGAAACATGCCAGGGAATGGCGAAACGCTCAACCGCCAGGATGACCAGGTAAAAGGTGATCCCGACCGCGCTGGCGATGATAATCGCCGCCCAGGAATTGTGAAAGCGAAACTGGGCGGCCTCCTGGGTGATAAAGACGCCGAGGGCCGAACGGTTGCCCCCGAAATATTCGCTCACGACGGCCCCGATCATACTCAGAGCGGCCGCCACCTTGAAGGCATTGAACATGTAGGGCAGGGCGTTGGGCAGCCGCAGATGGCGCAAAATCTCGAATTCGGAGGCGGCGTAAGCCTGCATCAGCTCGAGCGCGGCCGGATCGACCAGGGTCAGCCCCCGCACGGTGTTGATCATCATCGGGAAAAAGACGATGACGGCCACAATCAGCATTTTCGAAAGGGGGTTGTCCACGCCGAACCAGTTGTTGAGAATGGGAGCAAAGGCGAGGATCGGCACGGAGTTGGCCGCGATGGCAAACGGCATCAGGGCCTCGCTGGCGGTGCTCCAGCGGGCGGTGGCGAAGGCGACGAGAATCCCCAGGCTGCAGCCGATGGCGAAACCGCCGAGCGCCTCTTTGGTCGTGAACCAGCCGATGTGGGTCAGCCGGTTGAAGTTGCGCGTGAAGGCCTCGCCGATGACTGACGGGGCGGGCAGGAGAAAGGCCTGGATCTCCAGCAGGCGCACGAACAGCTCCCAGGCGACAATGCAGGTCACGAAGATGAGAATGGCCGGCAGATAATGCTGGAAAACCCCGCGCCGCCACCAGGGGCGGATCGTTTCGTCGACGGCCGCGGCCACATCGCTGTAGCCGGTCGCGTCGACATCGGATCCGGGGGGCGGCTGCCCGATCGATGGATCGCTCATTGGCCGATCGCCTCCGCCTGGCGCAGTGATTCCCGCAGCTGGTTGACCAGCTCGAAAAAGCGGGTCTCCTCCCGGGTCTCGACTGAGCGGGAATCGGGCAGATCGATGTCGATTTCGGCAAAGATGCGGCCGGGGCGGGCCGACATCACGATCACTCGATTGGAAAGATAGACCGCCTCGGCGATGCTGTGGGTGACGAAAATGATGGTGGCCTGGGCCCGCTGCCAGATGTTGTGCAGCTCCATATTCATCCGCTCGCGGGTCATTTCGTCCAGGGCGCCAAACGGCTCGTCCATCAGGAGAATGGCCGGTTTGGTGACCAGTGCCCGGGCGATCGAGGCGCGCTGCTGCATACCCCCGGAGAGCTGCCACGGGTAGTGCTTTTCAAAGCCGGTCAGCTCGACCAGGGCCAGCATGGCGGCTGCTTCCTTTTCCCGCTCGCGGCGCGGGAGTCCGCGCAGCTCGAGCGGCAGCTGCACGTTGCGGGTGATATTGCGCCATTCGTAGAGAACCGGAGCCTGGAAGACGATGCCGTAATCCTGGTCGAGGCGAGCCTGGTGGGCCGGCTTGTCATTGACCAGGATCTGGCCGGCCGTCGGCTCGATCAGGTCGCCGATCAGCCGCAGCAGGGTCGACTTGCCGCAGCCGGAAGGCCCGATCAGTGAGACAAATTCACCCGGCTCGATGCTCAGGTTGATATCCTTCAGCGCCTCGGTCTGGTTGGCGCTGCCGGGGTTGAAGATCTTGGTGGCGTTGGTGATGGAAACGACGGGCATGGGAAGAAGTGGAAAGTTGAAAGTTAAAAGTTTAAAGTTAACAGTGAACGGTTGGCGATGGTTTTCGGCCGGTCAGGCCGGGTCGGGCGGGCGCAGGCGGCCGCGGAGGACCAGGGTCTCGACCAGCGTGACCAGCAGGAAGAAGCCGATGCCGACGACGGCCGTGACGAGAATTGTCGCCCACAGCCGGTTGGGGCCGGAAATGTAGTACGAGTTGAAATTGAGAATCGCCCCGCCGAGCCCGTCGCGGATGCCGGAGGGAAGCTCGCCGATGATGGCGCCGACGACGCTGGCCGTGGCCGAGATCTTCAGGGCGGTAAAAATATACGGCAGGGCGGCCGGGAAGCGGAGCTTCCACAGGATTACCCAGGGCGAGGCGGCGTACGAGTGCATCAGCTCGAGCATCGTCGGATCGGGAGAGCGGAGCCCGCGCAGCGTATTGATCGTCACCGGGAAAAAGGTGAGATAAGCCGAGATGATGGCCACCGAGACCCAGCCGGCCTGCAGCCAGATGATGACCATGGGGGCGATGGCCAGGATGGGGATTGTCTGAGAGGCGACGACGTAGGGCATCAGCCCCCGCTCGAGCAGGCTCGAATGGGCGAAGACCACGCCGAGGGTGAAGCCGAGGGCCGCCCCCAGAATAAAGCCGACGAGCGCTTCGCGAAAAGTGAACCAGGCGGCGTCGACGAGGATGGCGATCAGCGGCGGCCCGTTGCGCCGGGACGGATTGCCGAAGGCCTCGGCGATCTGCCAGAGATGGGGCAGGTTGAGATCGGAGGCGAATTTGAAGCGGGTCGGGGGGTTGTGGGTGATGCCGAAGGGGTTGCTGGCCGGCCGCCAGGGATCCCCGCCGACGAGTTTGACCCCCTCCCAGGCCAGGGCCAGCAGAAGGAGCAGCACGATAAGAGAAATTCCCTGCCGCGCAACGCGAGGCAGCCTGGCCCAACGGCCGCTCTTCGGCTGAATATTCCGCCCTGTCCTGGTCTGATCCATAAAGTTTCCCGGAAACGGGTCCGCGCCCGCCTGGTTATTTTAAGACAAGTTGATTTCCCGTCAATCAGTTGCCCGCTCGGCCGCAGAACTGCCGGCGCAGGTCGACTTTTTGCACCTTGCCCATGGCGTTGCGGGGAACGTCGGCGGTGAAGATTACCCGGCGGGGAATTTTGTAATTGACGAGTTTTTCCCGGCAGAACTGCTGAATTTCTTCGGCCGTGGCGGCAGCCCCCGGCCGCAGGATGACGACGGCCGTGACCACTTCCCCCCAGGTGCTGTCGGGGCAGCCGACGACGGCGCTGGCGGCTACCGCCGGATGATCAGCCAGGACCAGTTCGACTTCCGGCGGGTAGATATTGTAGCCCCCGCTGATGATCAGATCTTTTGATCGTCCCTTGAGGATAAAGTAGCCGTCCGGCTCACGCAGGCCGAGATCGCCGGTCTTGAGCCAGCCGTCGGCCGTGAAGGCCTCGGCCGTCTTATCCGGCTGCCGCCAGTACCCCTTACAGACATGGGGACCGCGGATCTGCACCTCGCCGATCTGCCCATCCGGCAGCGGCTCCCCGCTTTCCGGATCGACGATGCGGGCCTCGACGTACGGGAGGGGGAGACCCACGGAGCCGACCCGCCGCTCGCCGTGGAGCGGATTGCTGAGATTCATGCTGGTTTCCGACATGCCGTACCGCTCGAGGAGGGTGTGGCCGAAGGTCTGCTGGAAGGCGGTAAACAGGTCGTCTGGCAGCCGGTCGGAGCCGGAGGTGAGCAGCCGCATGTGGCTCAGGTCGCAGCGGCTGGCATCGGGATATTCGACCAGTTTGCGGTGGATCGTCGGCACGGCCATGAACACAGTACAGCGCTCGTCGACGAGCGCTCGCAGCGTTCGCTCCGGGTCGAATCTGGGGTGCATGAGGCAGGTCGCGCCGGCGTTGAGCGCCCCGTGCAGGGCGACCAGCAGCCCGTGCGCGTGAAAAATCGGCAGGACGTGCAGCAGCCGGTCGTCCGCCTGCCAGCCCCAGGCCCGGTGCAGGGCGTCGATATTGTGGGAGAGATTGCCGTGGGTCAGCATCGCCCCTTTCGGCCGGCCGGTCGTGCCGCTGGTGTAGATCATCAGGGCGGTCTCTTCGCCGGCCGGCGGAAGGGGAACCCCGGCCGCGACGTCCGGATCGAAGGGGGCGATCAGAGCGGCGAACGGGCCGGAATCGGCCGGATCGGCGGCGATCGCCTCCTGAAGGTGGGGCATGCCGGCCCGGTGCGGCTCGAGGTCGGCCGCCAGCGGCCGGTCGATGAACAGCAGGCGAGCCTCGGCGTCGTTGACAAAGTAAGTCAGCTCGTGAGCCGGATAGCCGGGATTGAGGGGGAGGCTAACCGCGCCGAGACGCATAACGGCCAGGTGGAGATAGACGAACGGCAGCCCCTTGGACAGCTGCAGGGCGATGCGATCGCCGGCCGTTACCCCCCGGGAGCGAAGAAGCTCCATCGTCCGCCGGATATTTTCTTCCAGCTGTCCGTAGGTGAGCGTCTCACGGATCCCGGCTTCCCAGTCATCATTGATGATGGCCGGTTTGTCCGGGAAGCGGCGGCCGTTTTCCTGCAGGGTTTGAAGAAAGGATGGAACCATGGATCTCCTGATCGGGTCGGTGGCATCGGCGGCGCGTTGGGAACCGGCCGCCGCCCCATCAGCTCGGCGGCTGATCGGATCCGGCCTGCGTGGCGATCTCCCAGACGCGGGAGGGGCTGAGCGGAATTTCGAGAATCTCGATATCCGGCCGGTCGAGGGCGTCTTCAACCGCCTGGGCGAAGAGCGGCCCGACGGGAATCGCCCCGGCTTCCCCCGCCCCCTTCGTCCCCAGCGGGTTCAGCGGGGAGGCCGTGGTGACGTGGTCGATCACCATCGACGGCACGTCGAGGGCGGTCGGCAGGAGGTAGTCCATGAAGGTGCCGGTCAGCAGCTGGCCGCTTTCCCCGTCGTAGACGAGCTTCTCATAGAAGGCGTTGCCGATCCCCTGGGCCACGCCGCCGTGAATCTGGCCGTCGAGAATGAGGGGATTGATGACCACGCCGCAGTCGTGCACGACGACGTATTTTTGGATGGCCAGGTCAAAGGTTTCCGGATCGAGCTCGACGATCATGGCATGGACACCGCTGGCGGTGGCGCCGTACTGGGGACCAAAATAGTTGCTCGATTCCAGCCCCGGCTCGGTGCCCGGTTTGACGGCACCGCGCAGCGGATTGGCCATCTGGGCCAGTTTGCCGAGGGCGAGCGATTGGCCGGGCACACCGCGCACGCCGACCTGCCCGTTGGCCAGGACGAGATCTTCTTCAGCCGCCTCGAAGTGTTCGGCCGCCAGGCGGAGAATTTTATGGCGCACATCCCGCGCCGCTTCGTTGATGGCGTTGCCGGCCACGACCGCCCCCCGGCTGGCAAAGGTGCCGGCGCCCCAGTGGAACTGGTCGGTGTCGCCCGTCACCACGTCGACGGCGGTCACGTCGACCCCGAGCTGGTCGGCCACGATCTGGGCGAAGACGGTGAAATGCCCCTGTCCCTGGGTGCCGATGCCGGTGGCGACTGAGACGCGACCGTTGTTCTGCACCTGGACGCGCGCCCCTTCGTAGGGGCCGATGCCGGTTCCTTCGACGTAGCAAACGAGCCCGAGGCCGAGCAGCCGCCCTTCGCGCTGCGCCCGGGGCTTTTCCTCGGCGTAGAATTTTTCGTAGCCGATCAGCTCCAGGACTTTGGCCAGGGCCGGTTCGTAGTTGCCGCTGTCGTAGGTGAGCGGGCCGAAATCCTGGTAGATGATCTCGTTGTTGTAGGGGAATTGATCCGGGGAGATAAAATTGCGCCGGCGAATTTCGACTTTATCGATCCCCAGCGCGCGCGCGGCCAGGTCGAGGAGGCGCTCCATGACGAAGACGCCGTGCTGCCGGCCGGCTCCCCGATAGGGGGTGACGATCGTCTTGTTGGTAAAGACGCTGGTGAAGGTGCTGTGATAGGCCGGCACGTCGTAGCAGCCGAGGAGGGTGCACTGGCTGTTCAGCGGCACGGTCAGCCCGTACGGGGCGTAGGCGCCGGCGTCGTGGAAAAAGCGATCCCGCACGGCCAGGATCTTCCCCTCGGCGTCGACCGCCAGCTCGGCATAGTGGACCTGCTCCCGCTCGTTCGTCGTGGCCAGGAAATGCTCCGCCCGGTCTTCGATCCACTTGACCGGCCGCCGGTGGCGCATCGACAGCCAGGGGATGAGCACCTCTTCCGGGTAGAACATCATGATTTTTGGCCCAAAACCACCGCCGATAAAGGGGGCGATCACCCGCACCTGGTTTTCTGAAAGGCCGAGGTTGGCGGCCGTCCCGTTGCGGATGACGACCGGCGCCTGGGTCGTGTCCCAGATCGTCAGCCGCTGGGCGCGGTGATCCCAATCGGCGACGATGCCGCGGGTTTCCATGGGAGCGGAGGCGCCGTGGTCGTAGTAGAAGCGGCGGCGGATGACGGCGGCTGCCCCGGCCGCGATTTCATCAAAGCGGCGGCCGTCCCCCTTGACCTGGACGACGTGGGCGTTGACGTTGTTCATCTCGCCGCTGGCCAGCGGCAGGTCGTCGTGGACCCGCGGGGCCTCCGGCCGAACCGCCTCTTCGAGCCGGACGGCGGCCGGCAGGATCTTGTAGTCAACGAAAATCAGCTCGGCCGCATCCTCGGCCGCGTAGCGGGAGTCGGCCAGGACGGCCGCGACCGGTTCCCCGACATAGCGGACCTTGTCCCGGGCCAGTGGGACCTGGGTGCGCTCGTTGAAGATCAGCCCCTCGACCGGGGGCGGCGAGACGAGGAGCGGCCCCGGCTTCCAGTAGTCGCCGAGATCGGCGGCCGTGTACACGGCGAGGACGCCGGGGGCTTCGCGGGCGGCCGCCGCGTCGATGCTCAAAATCCGGGCGTGCGCGTGCGGGCTGCGCAGGAAAGTCACGTGCCCCATCCCCGGCAGGGTGACGTCGTCCACGAAGAGCGCCTGCCCGGTCAGCAGGCGGGGGTCCTCATTCCGTTTGATCCGTTCGCCAAAAAACTGTGTCGCAGCCATAAATCCTCGTCTGTTCAGTTTTCAATCAAATCGATAGGCGCCGGGGTGGCCGGCCGTTTTACGCTTCCTTAAATGCGACGAAGCGCCCCCAGCAGGAGGCGAGCTCGGTCCCTTTCTGGATAAAGGCGCCGATGTAGTAGCGGCCGCTTTCGGCGTCCGCGATCTCCTTGCCCAGGTTTTCCGCGTGCACGATCCCCTTCGGAAAGAGATTCAGGTGCATATCCTGGTAGTATTTGTCGAGCGGGTAGATCGCGTCCCAGTCGGCCCCGTACTGCTCGATGAGCTTCTGGTTGGCCTCGGCAAAGGTTTTGGGATGCCAGAGCCGCTGGATGGTGTTCATCGGGTGCTCCATGGCCACGCAGTCGATCGCCAGCCAGCGGATCTTCATGCGAATGCACCAGTCGGCGAAATCGGGCGAAGGGCCGGGATGCTTGATCATGTAGCGAAACTCGTCGCTGTCGGGGCTGTTCCATCCGTAGCGGTACCAGCCGGTTTTGACCACCAGGATATCCCCTTCGCGAATGTCGACCACGCTTTCGATCATTTCCGGGGTGTAGACGCTCGAATTGCTGACCAGGTGGCTGATATCGGCGATGACGCCGGGGCCGAACCAGAAGTCGTTGGGCGTCTGACCGATCGTCCGGCCGGCCGCATAAAAATGAACTTCCCCATCCATGTGGGTGGCGATGTGAAAGCTGCAGCGGCAGTGCGCGTTGTTGCGCCCCATCCCGAAGTAGCTCCCCCCGACCCGCTTGGTGTAGGTCAGACTGAGCGGTTCGTAGTTGGCCCACTGCGGCGTCTGCACGCTGAACGGCAGGGTCATGTCGAGCATCTGGACCTCGTTCATGGCTGAGAAAAAGTCGCCCCGGTCCATGCCGGCGGGCGGAAGCAGGGCCACCACCCGGCACCAGGCCGATTCGACCTCCATGAAGGGGATCGGCCCGACCATGAGCCAGACCCGCTCGTTTTTCAGCTCGTCGATCTGACCGCCGAGCGATTCGAGCAGCCGCAGCCCCGCTTTCGGCATCGTCTGGTGAGTCATTTCATAGTAGGCCTCGGTCGGGAACATCTCGTCCCAGCTCACGCCGTGGGTTTCCTTCAACTTCGCCTCGGCTTTTTCGAACTCCCGCGCGTGCAGGGTGCGCAGGTTGGTGTTCATCGGGTGTTCGGCGCTGCCGCAGTCGACCCCGATCAGCTTGAGCTCCATGTCGAGCGCCCACTGGAAGAAGTCAGGCGAGGGACCGGGATGGCGCACCAGAAAGCCGAACTCCTTGTTTTCGATCCCCCCCTGGGCCTCCGGGTTGGGGACATCCGGCTGATCCCAGGCGAACCGGTGGTAGCCGGTATTGATGATTAAAATATCGCCTTTTCTGACGTCGACCCGGCGCGTGATCATTTCCGGGGTGTAGAGGCTGTAGTGGGAGACCTCATCGGAAATGTCGACAATGACCGCCTCGCCGCACAAATCCTCCAATGGAATATCGGCGATCGCCCGCGCGCCGGAGTGAAACGCCCGCTCACCGACGAGGTGGGTGCCGGTGTTGTTGCTCCATTCGATGAGCTGGCCATTGGCTCCCTGGCCGCCGCCATAGGCGCCGGTGAGCCGCTTGAAGAAATGGACCTCCAGCCCTTTTTCCCCCGGCCAGGGTGGGGTGAAGATGCTGCAGCCCATGTTGAGGTCGTACCATCTGGCCTCGCTGAACAATTGAATGACCTGTTCCCGGTTCATAATTTCCTCTCGTGCTGTGCGGCCGGCTGCTCCGAAAACCATTTTCGGGGCAAGCCTGGGTCGTTTAAATCAGCTTCCCCCGGCCGCCGAGCCGTTCGACGTGGACCGGGTCATAGCAGTCGCCGAATTTCGTCTTCGGCAGGGTGGCCTTGCGGGCCATCAGCGTTTCGTACTCGTCGTCGTCGACCATGGCCACGATGCGGGCGATGCTGGCCTCCCCGTCGACAAAGCGCCAGGGGAAGCAGCCGACCTGAAGGCGGCGGTTGAGCACGAGGTCGATATCGCCCCCCAGGCATTCGGCGTGGATGATCCCCTTGTCGAACATCCAGAGGTGCATCATCTGGTACATATCGGGGGTGAAGATCTCGGCCAGCCCCCGGCCGAATTTATCCCGAAAATAGGCATCGCACTGGCCGGCCTGGACCGGCATCCAGTCGCGAATTTTAGTGTTCATCGGGTGATCGGCGCTGCCGCAGTCCACCCCGATCCAGCGGATCTTTTTCTCCTGGCACCAGCGGGCGAAACGGGCATCCGGACCGGGATGGAGAATCATGTAGCGGATTTCGTTGCCGTAGGGCTGGTCCCAGCCGAAGTGGTGGTAGCCGGTGTGGATGATGAGGATATCATTTTCGCGCACTTCGACCCGCTCTTCGATCATTTCCGGGGTGTAGATATCGAAATCGCCGCAGGCATCCGAGAGGTCGACCACGGCCGCCTCGCCGCACAAAGAATCAAAGTCGAGCGAGGCGATATCTTTGCCCGGCGTGTAGAAATGGATCTCGCCGTCGAGATGGGTGCCGACGTGGTTGCTGTGGCTGACGAGCTGGCCGTTGGCGCCGTTGGGGGCCAGCCGCTTGAAGTACTTGACCTCCAATGGCTCATAGGTGGGCCAGGGCGGCGTGCCGATGCCGAGAGGGATGGTCAGGTCGATAAATTTCATGGTTCACCTCGATCCATAGTTTTCCGGCGGCCGCGGCCGCCCGGCGGGTGGGTTGATTGAATTTGTACAGAGCCGTTTATATCCGGCCGACGACATGAGTCAGCACCGTCGTGCCCAGCCCGCCGACGCTCTGCATGAGGCCGATTCGCGGGTTGGGGAGCTGGTTGTCGCCGGCTGTGCCGTTCAGCTGGGCGACGATGTCGCAGATCTGGTAGAGGGCGGTGGCCCCGATCGGGTGGCCGCGCGCCTTCAGGCCGCCCCGGGTGCTGATCGGAATTTTACCCTGCAGCCCGATTTCCCCGTCGGCCGCCAGCCGCCATCCCTGCCCGGGAGCGGCGAAACCGGCCGCTTCCAGGCTCAGGCAGGCGACGATCGAAAAGGCGTCGTGGAGCTCGAAAAAGTCGATGTCCTCCCGCCGGAGGCCGGCCTGGCTCAGCGCTTCGGCCGTCGAGCGCGCGGCCGCGGCCAGATCCAGCGGCCGCGGCCGGTCGGCCATGCGAAAGCGGTCGGTCGATCCGTTTGAGGCCAGCATGTGAATCGCCTGGCGGGGGAAGCGGTCGCCGGCCGCCAGCACGACGGCCGCCGCCCCGTCGCAGATGGGCGAGCAGTCGTAGAGGCGCAGGGGCGGCACAATATAGCGCGAGGCGAGTACTTCGTCGACCGTCACCTGTTTTTCCCGAAAAAGGGCCAACGGATTGCCGCCGGCGTTGTGGTGGGCATTGACGGCAAAGTGGGCCAGCCCATCCGCTGGACACCCGGTCGTTTCGAGATAGAGGGCGAGCAGCCGGGCGCTCTGGCTGACCATGGTCGCTCCATCCGGTACCTCCCTGTCGGCATCGAGCGCCTTGGCCAGCGCCTGCGTTGGCACCTGGGCGCTCATTTTTTCCACGCCGACGACGACGGCGATGTCGACCAGGCCGCTGCCGATGGCCAGGGTGGCCAGCCGCAGCGCCCCGGCCCCGGCGGCTGTGGCCGCCCGCACTTCCAGCGCTTCGATTTCGACCAGGCCGCTTTCGTCGGCCAGAAGGGCGGCGATGTGCTTCTGGGACTGCAGCTCGTCGGCCAGCATGTTGCTGGCGTAGACGGCGTCGATGTCGGCCGGCTCGAGCCCGGCGTCGACGATCGCCTGGCCGATGACCTCCGCCCCGAGGCGGCGCAGCGAGGCGGTATGCTGCTTGCGCACGGGGAGCTGGGCGGTGCCGATGATTTTGACGGGACGCATGGGCGGCGGCCGGGTTAGGCCGAATCCTCCTTGTGGTGGTTCCAGAGCTGGCGGGTCAGCTGCATGTGGCCGAGGTGGAGCGCGGTGTGCTCGATGGCGTGCAGGATGCACCAGCGGACGGTGAAGGTGTGGCCGTGAATCTGGCGCTCGCCGTCGATTGCATCCGGCTCGAGCATGGCCAGGATCTGCCGCGAGTTCTCCCCGGCGGCGGTCAGCGCGGCCACCAGGGAATGGCTGCCGGCCGCTACCATCTGAAACTCATCCGGCCGGTGGCGGGTGGCCGGCTGCCGGCCGACCATCTCGCCGATCCAGTGGCGCTCGGCCCCGGCTACGTGCGCGGCCATGACCGACAGCGAATTGGTCACGTGATCGTCGGCACCGCCGGACTCGATCGGCCGCCAGTTGAGCCCGTCCGCTTCCAGGCCGGCCAGCGTGGCGATGACCTCCCGGCGCAGATCGTCGAGCATGGCCAGGTAGTGCTGTAATTCCGGGTTCATGGCGGCGGTCTCCATATGGTTTCAGGTCAGGTATTTTTCGGCGTAGGCGATCAGCGCTTCTTCAAACACATTGGCCGGCGGCAGGACGAGCCCGGCGCCGACCTGTCCCACCCCCGGATCCCTGTGGGCGATGCCGGTGTTAATCTGCGGCCGGATGCCCAGCTCGACCACCTTGCGGATATCGACGCCCGTGGGGGTCCCGCGGAATCCCAGCGCCGGAATGGTGAAGGCGCTGTGCTCGGCCGCCGTGATTTCGTACATTTCCAGGGTGGTATTCAGCGCCAGCTCCGGGGTGCCGCTGATAAAGGTGACGATAGCCGGGGCGGTGGCCATGGCGAAGGCGCCAATGCCGGCTGTCTCCGTGATCGTGCTGTCGCCGATGTCACCGCTGGCGTCGTCGGCGGTGAAGCCGGGAAAATAGAGGCCGTCCGGCCGGCCGACCGGGCCGGTAAACCAGCGATCCCCCAGGCCGCTGACCCGAATGCCGAGGTCGGTTCCGTTGCGGGCCATCGTCGTCATGATCGTGCTCCCTTCGATGCCGTGGCCGGCGTCGGCCATCGCCTTGCAGGCCGCCATGACGGGATTGAGCACGCTCAGCGCGTTTTCCCCGAGGTATTCCAGGACGCGGGCCCTGTCCTCTTCCGGCGCCTGCTGGCGGGCGATGTGGGGGGCGAGCTTCACCGTGTAGAGGACCGAGCCGGCTTTGTTCCGATTGTGCCCCTCGTCTCCCATGTGCAGCGATTCGGCCAGCAGGGCGCGGATGTCCAGCCCGCCGGCCCGCTGCAGCGCCTCGTGGAGGATGTCGGCCACCGTCGTGTTCAGCCAGCGAAGCCTGTCGAGCACCTCCGAACTGTAGGCGCCGTAGCGAAGCACCTTGCCGTACCCTTCGTTGAGATTGGAATAGGCGACATTGCCGTGGGTGACGTTCTCGACGATGTAGACCTTCATCGACGGCGAGGTGACGCCGGCCATCGGGCCGACGGCGCTGTGCTCGTGGCTGGGGGCCAGATCGATCTGGCCCGATGTGACCAGGGCCACGGCGCTGTCCCAATCCCGCGCCAGCCCTTCGAAGATCAGCGCTCCGACAATCGCCCCGCGCATCGGCCCGGAGGCGCGTTCCCAGGTGATCGGCGGGCCGGCGTGCAGGAGCAAATTGTCCCGCATGCCGGGGATGACGTCGCGGGCCACGCCGATCCCTTTCATGATCGGCCGGGCCGACATCATCCGGTCGACGGTTTGCTGGTTGGCTTGCTCGATGTCGATCATCGGATTTCCTCTATCCCTTTTTCGTTTTTAAACGGGCCAGGATGGCCATCATTTTTTCATTACCGCCGGCCGGCGGCCGCCAGTCGACCTGCAGCACACGAGCCCCCTGGGCCAGCAGGCTGTCGTGGAACGATTCCAGGCCGACGTTGATGGCCGACAGCCGGTCCGGGAAGAGAGCGACCGGTGGAACCGGCGGCGGAGGGGCGGCCAGCCGGGCGGCGCAGTAGGCCGCCGCCTCGGTGACCGTGCGAAAAACGCGGGCGCCGGCCGCGGCCAGCCGGTCGACCTGATCCGGCAGGTTCTGGGGATCCTCTTCAGTGCCGACCACGAGGCAGGCGACGGCCAGCTCCGGCCGGCCGGCGAGCGCGTCGCCGATGGCCGGGGCCAGCTCCGACGCCGGGTCGGGGTGGGCGCCTTCGCCGAGGACGACGTCGAGCAGGATAAGGCCGGTTTCGCCGTCGGCCGCCTCCTGCCGCAAGCGGCGCAGCCGCAGGTCGTTGTCCATCATCGGATGGAGCCGTCCCTGGGTAAAGTCATCCTCGCCGAGGTCGACGATCGTATGGCCGGTCGAGTGCCAGACGTCGGCCAGCTGCTGCTCCGGCTGGATGGGGACATTGCTGGAGAGCGGATGCAGCAGCCCCTGCAGGGCCAGCATCGTCTCATAGGCCAGGGTGCCGCCGGAAAAGAGGCCGCGCAGATAGCCGGGATGGCCGGCAGCCGGCGGCGCCGCGCTTCCTGGCTGTCCGGCCAGCGAAACGGCCAGTTCGGCCGCTTCGTCCAGCGTGGCGGCAAAATGAAGGCTGCCCAGCCGGCGGGCCGGAGGCGGATAGCCGATAAAGCTGACGACGACCGGCTTGCCGGCTACCGCGGCCGCCTGGAGCAGCCCGGCGGCGATGGCCGCGGCCGGAGGCTTGGAGATCAGGACGATGACTTCGGTTTCCGGGTCGGCGGCCAGCGTGGCCAGCCCCTGGTGCGCGGTCGCTCCCCCGACTTCGCTCTTGAGATCCCGACCCCCGGTGCCGAGCGCCTGCGACACCCCACCACCCCGGTTGTGGATGCCGGCGGTGACCGCCTGCAGGCCGGTGCCGGAGGCGGCCACCAGGCCGATCGACCCGCGGCGGACCCGGTTGGCAAAGCCGAGCCCGGCGCCGCTGACGATGGCCGTGCCGCAGTCCGGCCCCATCACCAGCCGGCCGGCCTGGCGGGCGCGCGTTTTGAGGCGAATTTCATCTTCGAGAGCGACATTGTCGCTGTACAGAAAGACGTGCTTGTCCAGGTCGAGCGCCTCGTCGGCCACGGCCGCGGCGAACCGGCCGGGTACGGAGATGAGCACCCAATCGGCCTCGGGCATCAGGCGGGCGGCCATGGCCAGCGATTTTGGCCGGTAAGCGGCGCCGCCGCCGCCCGTTTGCCGCTGCACGAGCAGGTCGTCGACCTGTCCCAGGGCGGCCGCAGCTGCCTCCTGGTCGTCCGCCTTGACGACGATCAGCAGATCATCCGCCTCGGCTGTAATCGACTCGAGATCGAACCCGGTCGAGAGCAGCACCTCTTTGTTGGCCGGGGTGGCCATGACCACGCCCGCGTCGACCACCCCGGGCAGGCCGGCCAGCCCCTTCTGCAGCTGCATCAGGACGACCGAATCGTAGTAGGCGCCGGGGCGAATTTCAAAGCTCGTAACAGTCATGAGGGCCTCGAAGAATAAGGAGTACCGAGTACCGAGTACCGAGTTCTGAGTGGAAAGTTGAAAGTCGAAAGTCGAAAGTGGAAGAAGGACGGCATTCCCGGACGATCCGTTCCCTGTTCCCCGTTACCCGTTCCCCCTTTTTTCATTCCGCTGCTCCTACCAGTAAATCAACCAGGCGTCCGAGGGCGAGGAGGGCTTCGTCGCCCAGCCAGCGGCCGGCGAGCTGGGTGGCGAGGGGGAGGCCGTTGTGGCTGCCGGTGGGGATAGTCAGCGTGGGCAGGCCGGCGTTGGTGAAGGGGAGCTGCATGATCGGGTTGCCGGTCGAGGCATGCCCTTCCGGCGCGGTGCCGACGGCCGAAGGGGTGATCCAGCCGGCCAGCCCGTGCTCATCGAGCAGATCGGTCAGATGGGTGCGGGTCTGCGCCTTGACCTGGCGGGCGGTCTCGATTTCATCCGCCGTGTACCCGGCCCCTTCAGCGATCAGCTCCCGGGTTTTCGGATGATAGAGATGGTGAAAATCGGCGAATCGGGCGTGATAGGCGGCTGCTTCAGCCGCGTTGAGCAGGTAGTGCGCTCGCCGGATCTCTTCGAAATGCGGCATGGCCGGCACCGGCACGATGCGCACGCCGGCCGCTTGCAGCCGGGCGCAGACCTCCCCGAAGTGGGCCAGGGCGGTCGGCTCAACCTGGGAGAGATAGGGTCCCTGCGGAATGCCCAGAAACGGCCGGTCGGGATCAGCCGCCGGCCGCCAGTCCTCCCAGAGCTGTGCGGCCGCCTCGACGACCCCGGCCACATCCCGGGTAAAGAGGCCGACGTGGTCGTGCGAGGTGGCCAGTTCGATCACGCCGGCCTTTGAAATGCGGTTGTAGGTCGGTTTGAAGCCGACCACACCGCAGAAGGCGGCCGGCCGGTTGACCGAGCCGATCGTCTGAGAGCCGAGGGCCAGCGGCACGAGCCCCGCGGCGACGGCGGCCGCCGAGCCGCTGCTCGAACCGCCAGGGGTGTGAAATGGGTTGAGGGGATTGCGGGCCGGCCCCGGGCCGAACCAGGCGAACTCGGTCGTGATCGTCTTGCCGAGGATCAGGGCGCCGGCCGCTTTCAGCCGGGTGACCGCGGCCGCTTCGGGTCCGGCCAGGACCTCGGCCGGCAGCCGGGAGCCGGCCCGGGTCGGCAGGCCGTCGACGTGGAAAATATCTTTGACCCCGACCGGCAGTCCGAAGAGCGGGGGCCGCGCGGCCGGTTCCGGGAAGCGGGCCAGCAGGGCCTCTGCCTCATTTCTGACGCGCTCCCAGCGGCGCGCCTCCGGCACAAAAGAGAAGATGACCGGTTCCCACTCGGAAAACCGCTGTTCGAGGACGCGCAGATAATCGTGGAGCGCGCCCGGCTCCTGGCGCAGGCGGGTGAGGAGATCAGGGATGGCATCCATGGGGCGTAAGGTCCGGGGGATCGACATTAATCGATCCCGTTTTGTTTCATTTTCTCAGCCGCCAGCCGCACCGCTTCGACGATGTGCTGGTAGCCGGTGCAGCGGCATAAATTGCCGGAAATCGCCTCGCGAATTTCCGCTTCCGTCGGCTCAGGGTGGTCGGCCAGCCAGGGCACGAGCGTCATCAAAAAACCGGGGGTGCAGAACCCGCACTGGAGGCCGTGAGCTTCGTGAAAGGCCGCCTGGAGCGGATGCAGCCGGTCTGGCGTCCCCAGCGATTCGACTGTTTCCAGGACATGGCCGTCGGCCTGGACGGCCAGCATAATGCAGGAGCGCACCGGGTCGCCATCGAAGCGGATGGTGCAGGCGCCGCACACCCCATGTTCGCAGCCGACATGGGTGCCGGTCAGGCCGATTTCGTGGCGGATGAAGTCGCTGAGCAGGAGGCGGGGTTCGACTTCCCGGGTGTAGCTTTCCCCATTAATCGTGACGGTGAGCGGCTTTTTGTGGGTCATTATAGTTAAACCGATAAAAGTGAACGGATTGCGTCGGCCGGGATCGGGTCGGAATCGATCCGGCCGATCCGCCTTGATTGTTAGGGGGCCGCCTGGGCTCGGGCGAAAGCGGTTTGCACCGTACGCTTTCCAAGCACAAAGGCCAGGTGCTGTTTATAAGCGGCCGTGGCGTGCACGTCGCCGTTGGGCGCGATTTCATGATCGGCCGCGTGGCGCACGGCCGCCTCGATCCGCTCCGAGGTCAGGTGATCCCCGACCAGCATGGCGGCCGCCTCCCGGGCGACCATCGGGATATCGCCCACATTCAAAAACACCAGCCGGGCCGCGCGGCAGCGGCCGTCCGGGTGCAGTCCGATCACGGCGGCACAGCCGGCCTGGGCGTAATCCCCGTGGCGGCGAGCCTGCTCGGAGAAGGCACAGCCGGTTGCCGGGGGGAGCGGTGAGATGTGAATTTCAGTGAGGATTTCTTCCGGCTCCAGCGCCGTGGTGAACAGCCCCTGATAAAAATCCACGGCGTCTACCAGCCGGCTGCCGCCGCTCCGTTCGAGGCGGAAGCGGGCCTCCAACGCCACCGTCAGCACCGGCAGCTCCCCGGCCGGATCGGCATGGGCCAGGCTGCCCCCGATCGTTCCCCGATTGCGGATCTGCGGATGGGCGATGAAGGGCATCGTTTCGTGAATCAGGGGGGCGCGTTCGCGGATCAGCGCCGATCGTTCAAGCGCGGCCTGGCGGACCATGGCCCCGATGCGCAGCCCGCCGTCCGCCGTCCCCTCCAGGCCGCCCAGGGCGGCGATCCGGTTCAGGTCGATCAGGAGAGCCGGCTGGGCCAGGCGGAAGTTCATGACCGGGATCAGGCTCTGGCCGCCGGCCAGCAGCTTGCTGTCAAAGCCGTGTTCTTCGAGCAGGGCAAGCGCCTCCGGCAGGCTTTCGGGCGCGTGGTAATCGAAGGGAGCTGGTTTCATGGGAAAATTCGGCGCGAACGCGTTTTTAAAGGGATTTTTTTTCTGGTAGGGCGGGATTATAGCACACGAAATCGGCATCAAAAGGGGATTCGAGCGCTGACGGCAGGGGAAAACTCCTCCCTGGCCCCGCTTTTTGGATCGATGTCGGGTATGATTTTACCCGATGCCGCTGGAAAATACTCTCGCTCCCCGCGTCCTGGCCTGGCTGCAAGCGACCCGCCGCGCGCGGGTGCTGCACCGCTTCGAGCAGGTCTGCAATCTGGTGAACCAGGATCGGTTGGTGATCTCCCTGCAGACGACGGCCGTCGGCATGGGCCCGTTCAGCTGGGTGGTTCCGGCCGCCCTGCTCGCCCCCATCACGCCGGAGACCCCGGTTCACTGTGACACGGGCGAGATCCTGGTGCTGGGGAGCGAGCGCCTGTCGGCCGCCGGGGCCGCCGTCTGGCCGCCGCGCCCGGATTGGGCGGCGCTGCGAAATTCCCCACCGCGGCCGCTCGATCATCCCCTGGCTCCGGAAACGGGGCGCTGGTTTGCCGCCCTGCTCGATCACCTGGCTGACCGAGATGGTCCGGGGGCCGTGGCGGCCGCGGCAAAGCTGGCCGGCCGGGGACCGGGAGTGACGCCGGCCGGGGATGATCTCCTGATGGGGCTGTGCCACGCCCTGTGGGTCCGGGGGTGGGCTGAGAGCTGGACGGCGAAGCTGGCCGCGGCGGCTGTTCCGCTGACGACCGCCCTTTCCGGAGCCTTTCTGGCGGCGGCGGCCGGCGGTGAGGCGACGATTCACTGGCATGACCTGGCGGCCGGCCGGCCGGGGGCGGCCGAGCGCATCTGGGCGATCGGCCACACCTCCGGGCGGGATGCCTGGACCGGCTACAGTGCGGGCTGGCACCGCCTGGGAACCGGGTGAGCGGTCTGGAGGATAGATGATGCGCATTTTAATCAGCGGGGGCGGGGGCAAGACCGGCCGGGCGGTAGCTCGACAGCTAACGGCCGCCGGCGTCATCGTGCGCGGCTTCGGCCGGCGGCGCCACGACCGCTTTGCCGGGTCCGAATGGGTCGCAGGCGAGATAACCGATGCGGCTGCCTGGCGCGAGGCGCTGGCAGGGGTCGACCGTCTCTACCACATCTGCCCGAACATGCATCCGGCCGAAGTGGAAATTGGCCAGATCGCCCTGGCGGCTGCGGCGGCGGCCGGGATTGGCCGCTTCGTCTACCACTCGGTGCTGCATCCCCAGACCGAAGAGATGCCCCATCACTGGCAGAAACTGCGGACTGAGGAAGCCCTGTTTCGCAGCGGCCTTCCTTTTGTGATCCTCCAGCCGGCCGTTTACATGCAGAATCTGCAGCCGCAGTGGCCCGCGGTGCTGGCGCGCGGCGAGCTGGTGCTGCCCTACCCGGCGGAAACGGCCCTGTCGCTGGTTGATCTGCGCGATGTGGCCGCGGCCGCCGCCCGGGTCCTGCTCGAGCCCGGTTTCGAAGGGGGGACGTTTGAGCTGGCCGGGACCCGGCCGCTGACCCAGCTCGCCGTGGCGGCGGAGCTGTCGCAGGTGGCCGGCCGGCCGGTGCGCGTGGTGGAACAGCCCTTGGCCGAGTGGGAAAGCGGGGTCCAAAACCTGCCGGCTTATGCCCGCGAGTCCCTCCTGAAAATGTTCCGCTACTACGCGGCGCATGGCCTGGTGGGCAATCCGACCGTGCTGACCCACCTCCTCGGACGGGCGCCGGCGACCCTGGCCGCCTGCGCCGCGGGCTGGCCCCGTCCAGGGGCTTGATTCTGGGACGAATCATTGCCCCGCCAGGCCTAAAATGCCACCTTTTTTCAGGGTTTTCCAAATTCCTTTCAACCTGATTGACGGCCCGCTCGCCTTCTGTATGATGGGGTTACCTGTAAGCCTTTAAAGCCGCTGCCGACCTGCACCCTCCCGATTCGCTTTAAACTGACAACTGAAAGCCTACATACCTGGAGATGACCCATGTCTGCACATCCTTTTCCCCCTGCCCGCTGGTTTTATTTTATGCTGTTCTGTCTGCTTCTCGGCCAGGCTGCAGCCCGGCCGGCGGCGGCGTCTCCGCCGGCCCGGCCCGAAGATCCGGGACCTGACCGGCCGGGGGTGCAGGCGCCGGCCCTGCGCTTTCGGCCGCCGGCCGCCGCCGGCCGGCTGGCGGATTTTATTCCCGCCGGGGCCAGGCGGCTGGACTGGGGCAGTCCGGCGGCGGCGGCCGGCGGTTCGGGGGGGAATGGGCTTGTCCGCCGGATTGGGCGGGCAGTGCAGCGGGTGACGCCCGGCCGGGACACGGTCTTAATGGCCGGCGAGGCCCTGCTGGTTTATCTCGAAAATGGGACGGCCGCCGGCGAGCTGTCGCTCGAGCTCGGCTATCTCGACGGCCGGCCGCCGTCGACCGGGACGGGCGAACAGGCACCCTCTGC
>JBFFZG010000038.1:0-22667 GCA_041568735.1 Promineifilaceae bacterium (SeqCode) | reverse complement strand
CGGCCTGGCTGACAACCAAAGCGCTCTGGATCAGCGATAAGCATAACCTCCACCGGTTCGAGTGGGTGCAGAACGGCTTCAGCCTTCTGGAAAGGGGGGATGAACGGGAGATGTTTCCCCTCTGCGCCGACCAGCAGCTCGGCTACACCCCTTTCAGTCCCCTGGCCGGCGGCCTGCTGACCGGAAAATACCGGCTCGATCGGGATTATCCAACCGGCTCCCGCATGACCCTGCGGCCTGAACCCTATTTCCAGTACTGGAACGAGGAAACCTTCGCCCGCCTGGATCGGCTGGGCGAGGAAGCCGCCGGCCGCAGCGTCAGCATGGCCGGCCTGGCCCTGGCCTGGGTTATCCAGCACCCGCGGGTGACCGCCCCGATCTTCGGCCCGCGCAAACCGTCCCACTTCGAACCGCTCCGCGAGGCCCTCAACCTGTCCCTTTCGGCCGAGGAGCACCAGGCCATTGGCGGCCTGTTCAACCCTTCCTGAAAGCAGCCCGACCGGCCAAGGAGAAGCGCGATGGATGTCCTGATCATCAATCAACAGGAGGTAGCCCGTTTGCTGCCGATGGCCGAGGCGATCGAGGCCATGCGGGCCGCACTGGCGGCGCTGGCCCGTGGGGACGGCCTCCTGCCGCTCCGGCCGATCCTCTGGCTGCCGGAACGGGTTGGCGCCCTGGGCATGATGCCGGCCTACCTGGGTCATATCCAGGCCATGGGCATCAAAGTCGTCAGTGTTTTCCCCGGCAACGCCGGGACGCCCTACGATGCCCACCAGGGAGCGGTCATGCTTTTTGAGACGACCCACGGCCGGCTGCAGGCGATTATCGACGCCACGGAAATCACGGCGATCCGCACGGCGGCGACCAGCGGCGTGGCCACCGACCTGCTGGCGCGGCCAGAGGCGACCGAGCTGGCCATTCTCGGCGCCGGCGTTCAGGCCCGCACCCACCTGGCGGCCATGCTGGCCGTGCGCCCGATTCGGCGGGTGCGCCTCTGGAGCCGTACGCCGGCCGGCGCGGCCGCCTTCGCCGAACGGGAGGGGTCCCAGCACCAGGTGCCGATCGAGGTGTCGGCCAGCGCGGCCGAGGCCGTGCGGGGGGCTGATATCATCTGTACGGCGACATCGGCCCGCGACCCGGTGCTGCTGGGTGAAATGCTCTCGCCGGGGGCGCACATCAACGCGGTTGGTTCCAGCGTGCCGTTCACACGGGAGCTCGACACGGCGGCCGTCCTTCGCTCCCGCCTGTTCGTCGACCGCCGCGAATCGACCGTGAACGAGGCGGGAGATTTCATTTTTCCCCAAAAGGAAGGGGCGCTCGATGAATCCCACATTCAGGGGGAAATCGGGGAGGTTCTCATCGGCGCCCGACCGGGTCGGGAAGGGGCCGGCGAGATCACCCTTTTCAAATCGCTGGGGCTGGGCATCGAGGATGTCGCCGCCGCCCACCACATTTTTCAACAAGCGGTGGCGGCCGGAGCCGGCATCCGGATCGAACTCGGAGGAGAACGCCATGACAATGGCTGAAATTCCCCTGTCGGAAATCGAGGCCGCCCGCGGGCGTATTTTCCCTCCGGCCATTCGCACTCCCCTCGTCCGCCTGAATCTCCTGCCGGGTGAGGCGCCGGCCGATATCTTTCTCAAACTGGAAAACCTGCAGCCGATCGGTTCATTCAAAATCCGGGGAGCGAGCAACGCCATGGCCCTGGCCGATCCAGCCGAGCTGGCGCACGGCGTTTACACGGCCAGCGCTGGCAATATGGCCCAGGGAGTGGCCTGGAATGCCCGGCAGCTCGGCATCCCCTGCTCCGTCATCGTTCCGGACCACGCACCGGAAACAAAGCTGGCCGCCATTCGTCGCCTGGGAGCCACGATCATTCCGGTCCCATTTGACACCTGGTGGCAGGTGATCCTATCGCACCGGTTTGAAGGGATGGCTGGGAAATTTATTCACCCGGTCAGCGACCTGGCGGTGATGGCTGGCAACGGCACCATCGGCCTGGAGATCCTGGAAGATCTGCCGGAGGTCGACGCGGTGATTATTCCATATGGCGGGGGCGGGCTGACGGGTGGGGTGGCCTCGGCCCTGCGGGCGCTCAAACCCGGCGTGCGGATCTTCGCCGGTGAAGTGGCGACGGCCGCGCCCGTGTCCGCTTCCCTGGCGGCGGGGTCACCGCAGGCGATCGAGTCCATCCCGAGTTTTGTCGACGGCATCGGGGGCAAAAGCGTGCTGCCGGAAATGTGGCCGCTGATCAGCCGGCTGATCGACGGGGCGGCCGTGGCCGAACTAAGCGAGGTCGAGGCGGCCGTCCGCCTGCTGCTGGAGCGGAACCGGATCCTGGCAGAAGGGGCCGGGGCGACCCCCGTAGCGGCCGCTCTGGCCGGCCGTGCGGGCGCGGGCCGGGTCGTCTGCATCGTTTCCGGCGGAAACCTCGATTTGAAGAAGCTGATCAGCATCCTGGCGCCGGCCGCCTGAAATTTAAATCCGCGGCGGCCGGTCAGCCGCAGCGGATGATCCCATCCACGTCGACCGCCGTGCCGAGAAAGAGACCGGGATCGAGCGTGTTGTCGATCCGGGTTTCATTCCGATAACCCCCGCCGGGCAGCGATTTCACCACGGAAAAATGGAGGTGGAGTCCCACGGGCCGCCCAGGATCACCCGACCAGGTGCCCTGGTAGCCGAGCAGGGTCCCTTCTTGTACGTACTGCTCAAATGTCCCGGGGGGAAAATCCGGGGAGATAAAATCCATCTTCCCATCGGCCGATGCCATATGGGTGTAGTAGGTCCAGATTTCCCCGTTCGCATCGGCCGGCAGGATGTCGATCGTCGGGTGGCGAATGATCACCGTGCTGAGCCAGCCAGCTTCACGGGTCAGGTAGCCATCGTGAGCGGCGAATACCGGAGTCGTGTTTTCCTGGCCGTCCGGACTGAAAATATCGTATCCGGTATGCCGGTAAAGCGGCGGCACCCCGTCACCCCAACCCACCCCAACAAACCCGGCGGTTGGCCAAATCATGACCGCGCCCGGGCAGCGGCGGCCGGCCTCAAGCAGCCAGTCGGGGTGCCCAGCCGGGTCGCCGATCCACACGCGGATCAATTGAATCCGGTCCATCCGCCGGTTGGCGGCGAGGGTGGCAGCAAAAGCGGCCGCCAGCAGGACGGCCGCCAGAAAAAACCGGACCAGCCACGACCAGATACGGGATCTACTCATTCAAGATTCTGATCTGTCGAAGGAGCCAGGCAAAGAAGCGGCTCAGCAGCGTGTTGGCCAGCTCACGACGGCGCCGCTCCTGCTCCTGCCGCTTCAGCTCCTTGTTGAGCTGGCGCCCATCTCCCCGCAGTTCGTTTTTGTGCAGCGTAATAACTGGCGCGACCGGCTGGCCGTACGGCCGGTGTCGCTGCTCCTCACAGCCGATCATGGCGCAGGCCCCGCTCATCTGCTCGCGGCAGGCCTTGTGGTAGAGCGCCCCACAGCTGACACACTCCACCGGCGCCAGGTTGGGATCGCTGCTGTACCGCTCGACCGGATTGGCACAGATCGGGCAGTGCAGGCTCAGCTGATTGGCCTCGGCCACATCGTCCGGCGTAATGCGAATGAGGGGATTTTCCTGGGGTTCCATGGTTTCAATCAAGTATCAGGGGATGGGGAGGGTGTGTCAAGGGAGTCAAGAGAGTTCTGAGTTCCGAGTTCCGAGTTCCGAGTGGAAAGTTTAAAGTGAAAAGTCGAAAGGGAAGTAAGGATTGCTGTCCAGCCACTCCTGTTCCCCGTTCCCCGTTCCCCGTTCCCTTTCCCCCGTTCCCCATCCTCACCACGCCGCGTGCGCCCAGTAAGGCCACGGAAAATGATAGGCCATCACTTCGGACTGCGCGCGGTTCCAGGTGAAAAAGCCGCACCGGCGGGCGATCGGGTCGAGGACGAGGGCGATATGCCATTTTTGGATAAAGAAATTGTGATGGATGAACAGGTCCATGTTGGACAGGAAAATGCCGAAACCGGGGTGGGTGTGGTACCAGCCGACGATGACGCATGCTTCATCCGGATAGCGCTCCAGCAGGACGTCGTTGACATAGCGCCAGCTTTCCGGGGTATAGGTGACGCTGGCCCCCTGCATGCGGGTATGCCTGGCCTCAATCGTATCGGTGACATGGACGACATAGCGGCCGTTCGGCTGTTTCTCCGGCGGGGGGCCGACCAGCATCCCGGCCACCTCCCGGTTCAGGCTGCCCAGAGCATGCCGCTGAGCCGCGCGGAACGGCTGCTCGTCGAAGAGAATATCGACGGCGGCCGGCGTCGGATCGTCCAGCGGCAGCCGGTAGCCGGCCAGCCGGTTTTCCATGTCTCGTCTGTCAATGACATGGACGGGCTCGGACGCATCGACTTCGCGCTCCTCGATGAGCGGCTCGGGCTCAGCGACGACAATGCGGAGGTCGAGATCCCCTTCGACCGGCGGTGCATCGACGGTCTCCGGGTCGCTCGATGCCGCGACCACTGGGCCCGGATCGATTGCGGCGGCTTCCTCACGCGTTGAATCACTTTCAGCCTCTGAGCGGCCGGCCGGCCCCGCCCCTTCCTCGATGACCAGGGCCGCTCCTTCCCACCAACCCTCGACATCAGCCGGCGGGTCGCCCGGCTGCTGGATGACGCGAATTTCGACCTCCCCTGTCTGTTTCTGGAGGAATTCAGCCAGGGTAGAATCGGCATAAGTTTCCCAGATTTCCGCCTCCAGGTTTTCAGCAAAGCGGCAGAGATCGGCCAGCGTGCAGTCCCGCAGCGGTTTGAGAACCACCGGACCCCCGTTGAAGGCCCCGGTGGCGATTTCATCGGGCGGCAGCAGGGTGACGCTCGCCTGCAGCCGTTCGCTGCCCGGCAGGTCGATGGTAATCACCGCCGCGTAGGTCAGAGGTCTGGTTTCAGACATCAGGTTCTCGTTCTCCTTGGGGCAGGCCACCGGCCGGCGCCGCAGTGGCCGCCGGTGTCGGAAGCCCGGGCAGCAGCTGCTCCGGCACCCCCGACAACGTCAGGGGAACCCGGCAGGCGCTTTGAAAGTCGGGGGCGTTTCCTCGCCGGATGGCCAGCAGGCGCAGTTCATACGACCCGGCCGCCTGCCCGGCGGTCGACCAGGTCCCAATTTTTCCAGCCGTCACCGGACGCCGGAAGGTATCGATGGTCTGCCAGGGGCCGGCAGCCCCGGCATGCGGGCTGATCGGGCGCACTTCGAGCCGGTAGCGAGCCGCCAGCGGATCATCCGCCCGACCAAAAAGGGGAACCTCGCTGCCGGCAGCCGCCGCTTCGCCCGGCGGCCGCATCACCAGCGCCGGCGAAGGGCAGTCGATCAATCCGGCCGCCTGGTTGGCGGCCCGTTCATTTTCGAGGAGCGCGGCGGTCAGCTGTTCCACTTCCCCAAAGCGCCGCTGGAGCGGCCAATAAAGCGCCAGGAAAAGCAGGGCCGCCGCCAGCAGCGTCACCCCGCCGGTCAGGAGGAGCGGCCGCCAGAGCGCGAGCTCCCGCTCGGTTAGATAAATGGTTGAGGCCGTTCCCCCTCCTTCCCGGGGGAGCCAGCCGGAGACACCCCGCTGCCACATCGCCGCCAGCCCGGTCGAATGGATGATCGTCCAGTCGACCGATGAGGCGGACTCACCGGCCGGTTCGTAGAAACCAGCCAGCGGGCCAATCCGATTGGAGCGGCTGTCGCTTTCTCCTCTCCCATTCTGCCAGCCAAAAAAATGGGCTTCCCGCCGGACCGGATCAAACACCAGTGCCACCTGCCAGGGCATGGTGAAGGCGGTCGATTGAACGATTTCGTCGTCGGCCGAAAAAAAGATGCCCAGGTCGGGATGGGTGTGAAACCAGCCAACAATGGCCAGATCCGGATACTGCTGCTCCCGTTCGCGATGAGCCCGCACCCAACTGTCGGCCGTGAATGTGAAATGAACCGGCCCATGCTCATCACTGTAAACCGGTAGAGCCGCCTCGATTTCCACGAATCCATGCCCTTCATGCCGGTAAACCCGACCCAGGAGCAGGCCGCCCAGCTCCGCCCGGGTGTCGTGACCACCGTGGCGATCGATCACCCGGAGGGCTTCCGGCCAGACGATCAGCCGCAGCTCGTCCGGGACCGGCGGCCGGCCGTGCAGGCGGGCCGCTTCACCCAGAAGAGGGGGCTCCAGTTCCGGCAGTTCGGTCCATTCGGCTGGTTGAAGTGCGATCTCCATGGCGGTTTATAAAAAAAGGGCGACCGGTTTCAGCGCCAATCACCCTCTGGGAATGGTTTTCGGAAAACGGGAATCCCGTTTACAGCAGGGTAATGCCCAGATCATCCTCGAGATCCGCTTCGCCGATGACGATCTGGTCGATCAGGCGGCGGGCCCCTTTCAGCTCGCGGCTGTCGATCGGGAAGCGGGTCCGGTTGCGCAGCGCCCATGAAGCCGCCCGGCTGTTCATCGGATCCTTCGGCTCGTAATTCTTATATTGAATCATCTCTCCCATGGTCAGCAGGAGCTCGTCGAGCGTTTTCGCCGGCCACCAGGCGCCGATGCAGACCGCCCCGGTCAGGTGTATGTTGGGGTGAAAGATCGGGGTGAGCCACTTCAGCTGCGGCTGTTTTAACGGGTATTCCGCATGCAGATAGATGCTGACATCGTGAAGGGCCCGCAGGCGAGGCGCCCCGGCGCCGTTCACGCTTTCGACCCCCTGGCACAGAAACCGGATCACGTACTTGTCCGGCGGGCTGCCGTCCGTTTTCAGGATCTGGATCAGGTCGCTGCGCTCGGTGAGTTCCTGCACCTTCTGGAAATCATTGCGCAGCCGGGTTTCGCGAATATTGAAGGACATCGAGGCCTCCGATCAGGTAACAGAGATCCGGGCGAATGGAGCGGCCACGGCCGCCTGCGTTCCATCCCGGTGAATGACGGTAAAAGAGCGACCGGAGCCGCTCTCAAAATTTCAGCTGCCGCCCATTGTAATGGATGGCTAGCCGGCCGTCACTTCGGGAAATAAGCTCAGGATATCATCTTCATTGACCCCGGCATCGCCCAGCGATTCATCTTCGCCAATGCGCTTGCCGGACGCCCGATGATCGAGCCGATAGGTAATCGGGTTCGCCCCCTGATTGGTGGGCAGCCCCATCTTGGTCACGAGCGCGGGAATCAACCGGCGCATCGGCACGTCATTGGGCAGTTCAACCGGCGTCTTCTTGGAACCGGTCGGATCGTAGATGATAACTTTGACTTGTGACATGATTGTGGTCCTCCATCATGGGCTGTTTAGCACTCAAATTCGTTTTCTATACGCAGGGAATTGGGGGGAGTTGCAGAGGAGAGGACGGGGAACGGGGAACCGGGAACAGGGAACGGGAGTTGGGAGTTGTTTGGATGGACGGCGCCGGGCCGCTGATCCCGTGAAACCGATCTCGAGCCACTTCTTTCCACTTTGAACTTTCCACTTTTGACTTACTGAAAGACAAAAAACGTCTCCCGGTCCCCGGTCATCTCCAGGTAGGCGGCATCGCTGCCGTTTCGGGCGCGAAATATGGAGAGGGGGGGCTGGTCGATTTCGGCCAGGGTCCGGTCGAGCCACGGCTCATCTCCGGTCAGCCGGCTGGTCAGGCGCAGCTCGCGCCGGCCGTCCTGGCCGCCGATCAGGGCTTTTTCGGTCAGGTTGGACATGCGCCGGAATACCATTTCCTCTTCGCCAGAAGCGGGGTCGACCAGGCTCACCACGAGCTCCTGGCTCAGCTCCAGCACGGTTTCGGGACCGAGATGGGTGCGGGCGATGGCCAGCAGATCGGCCAGCGTCGTTTCCGTCGAGCGGGCTTCCGGCAGCTCGATGATCGGCGCCAGCGGTTCGTGAATTCGATCGGCCTGCACCGGGTACTCGGTTTTATAGATATCGTTGGTCAGCCCGTTGATAATCAGCGCTTTCCCCGGCTCCACATCCATCTCGTGGATGAGTTTCAGCGCCTCCTGGGTCTGAAAGGCAGCCACAATGGAAGCGCTGGTGGGCGTGGTGGGCACTTTCCCCTGCAGGAGATTTTCCCTGGCCAGAGCCGGACAGGAATAGCGCAGGCTGATCAGTTCAAAATCCTTTTCGCTGAGCGTGCATTCGTAGTTGGCGCCGCCCCGGGCCGGCCAGAAGACGCGCACGATGCCCATCAGCTCCTGGATCGCCCCGTCGACCCACGGCCGGCCAACCGCCTGGGCAAAACGGTCAATCGACAGGCGCGCCTCCCGGTTGTCGAGGCAGCCGACGATGACGTCGACGTGGCGGAAGACCCCCAGACCAAGCGCGTGATTGATATCCCCATGCCAGGTCATCACCTCGACATCCGGATTGAGTTCCACGATCCGGTCGGCGGCGGCGTCCACCTTGCGACGGCCGCGATCCTCGGCGCGGAACAGCACGGAGCGGCTGAGGTTGCTGTCTTCGATCGTATCGAAATCGGCGACGATCAGCCGGCCGATCCCCATCAGGGCCAGGTTCTTCAGCACTTCATTCCCCAGCGCTCCGGCGCCGACAACCAGCACCGTGGCCGAACGGACGACCTCCTGCTTCCACCAGCTGATGTAGCCAAAGGTGTGGTAGCGGTCACTTTCCGGGTCGGTAATGATGATTGGTTCTTCCATCGTGGATTCGCCCTTGTGCTTTATGGGTTCGCGGACAATACGTGAGGAAGGGGGAAATGGTTGCGTCGAACAGCGAACAGGGATCAGGGAACAGGGAACGGGAAACAGGGGGAGCCGGCCGGTCCCATTTGAAAAAGACCGGCCGGCTCCGCGGTGGGTTAGAAGTAGCTGGAGAGGAGTTCGAGGAGTGCGTCGATATCCTCTGGATTCCCGGACTGGACCTTGGTGGAGGAGGCGCGGGCGATGGCATTGAGGGCCGAGATGTCGGCGTCGACGCCGTAGGCAACCGGAATAACCAGGACCGGGTTGCGGCCAGAGCGGGCCTCCCGGATCTTTTCCACCACGTCGTTGAGCGAGGCGCTGCTGGCCGTATCCTGGCCATCGCTGAGAACGATGATCGCCCGGATGCGGTCCTGTTCGCTGCTCTCCTCGACCTGCATGCGGTTGATCGCTTCGATGATTGAATCGTAGAGGGCGGTGTCGCCGTCGGCGAAAAGCGATTGGATCTCCTGCCGGGTCTGGGTGGCGGCCGATTCCAGGGAAACCAGCGGTGAACGGGCCGAAACGGCGTGGTTGAAGGTCAGCAGGCCGACCCGATTCTGACTCGACATTTTTTCGAGGAAGAGACCGGCCGCTTCTTTCGCCTGGACGATTTTCTCTCCGTCCATCGACCCCGAGGTATCGATGACGAGCATGATGTCACCCTGCTTCTTGACAAACTGCCAGCTGGCCTGAACCGCGGCCACCACTTCCGGCGAGGGCACATTCAGAATGTTGGTCGGCCGGTTGGGGTCGACTCCAAGCTCGGGCACGATCGGATAGCCGAGGGGGACGGCCGGGTTGACCGGCCGGAAGCCGGATTCGAGCACTTTGCGCTGCACTTCTTCAGAACGAATATATTCAGTGAAGGTGCGGGCGGCTTCTTTCTGTTCCTCGGTGACCCAATCGGCGTTGACAATGCCGAACGGGTGCTCGTGCCAGAAGGTCCCCTCCTTCGGGTAGAGGGCGACCAGCGGTTCCGGTGGTTTGTACGAGGTTTTCCCCTGATTGATATAGATCAGGTCATTTTCTTCCAGGGCCACGAAATCGAGGTAGGACGGCCCCTGGGCGATGTATTCCTTGAATTCGGTCGTGCGCGAGGAATAGTGCTTGATCAGGGATTCGATCTGGCGCACCCCGTTCTGCACCTGCTCGTTCTGCACATCTTTCATCTCCAGCCGCCGGCCGGCCCCATCGGCCGTGTTGTAGAGCGTGCTGGCGTAAAATTCGGCCACGAGCGTCGAGAGGGCGGTCGAGCTGATATACGGGTCGGTATGACCGTAGTAGACGGTTGTGCGGCTGCCAGAAATGCCGAAATCGGCCCAGCCGTTCGGCGAGTTCATGACCGTCAGGAGTTCTTCCCAGCCAATTTCGTCCGTGCCGGTCGACTGCCGGATCGCTTCAAGCCGGCTCTGCCAGATCGCCATGACGACGGGCGCCAGCGCAGTCGGCTGCGCCTCGGCCAGGTCGAAGACCTCGCGGCCGGTCTGGTAGTTGACCAGGGCCAACCAGTGGCTGACCGATGGGGCAAAGATGACCGGTCTGGCGACATTGGCGTTGTTGGGGGCGATAAAGGCATTGATGATCCCCTGGTGAATGGTGCCGGAGGAACCGGGATTACCGGTGACGAATATCGGCCGCTCATTCGCCCCGAGCCGCTCACCGGTCAGCGGATTGATCCCGCTGGCATAGCTCAAATTGAAGCTGTTAATCGCCTCGGGCAGGTAGAGGTCGCTTTCCGGCGCGTAAATAATCGAGACGTCGATGGCATTGTCCGGCCGGTCAACAGTCGATTGGCCGATCCCCGAATCGTCGTCGGCGTTTGAGAAGAGATCGGAACCAAAGCCGCAGGCTCCGAGGACGAGGAAAACGAACCCCAGCAAAAACAGCTGCTTGATCCGCATCGAAAACCTCCAGTTCACTTGCTGTGTGAATTTTCAAAGCAAATCATCATTGGATCTGCTTGCGCTTTAGAAATTAATCAAACAATTAAATAAGCCTGCCCGACATGCTTTATTCCCAGCACCACTGCAATCCACGCACCACGTCGGCGGTCATGGCCACTCCGGTCGTCGTGCCGCCTTCTGCCGGATTCAGGCTGAAGCCGGCCGCTTCCAGGGCTGTCTGGCTCTCGCCGCCGAGCAGAAAGGTTTGAAAGTCGGCCGCGGCGGCGGCGCGGGCGGCGGCGCCTTCGGCATCGAGCTCCACCCAGCGGGTGCGCACGAGGTAGGGATAGCTGAGCGTCACCTGGAAGCGGGGGGTGCTCCGGGCATAGCCGGCCGGGAGCCCCCTGGCCTGCGCCGAAAGGACCAGCCCGATGTCAATCGTCACCGGCCGGGTGGTCAGCTGATCAACCGGGTTTCGACCGGGGTTGGGGATCGCCTCTTCGATTTCTCCCATCCACTGCTGAAAGGTCCGGCCGGTAACATCCCCATACGAAAGAGCCGGATCCCCCTTGAAGCCGGCCGCCGCCGAGGCGCAGGCAGCCAGCCGGCCGATCGATTTGCGCGGCGGCAGCGCCAGCTGAAACTGGAAATCGCGCTGTACGGTGTCATGAACGTCCGGCCAGTCGACGCCCCCCGCGCCGGCCGGATCGACCCAGAGCAGTGATTGGCCGGCGAGAGGAGAGCCGCTGGCCTCAAACGGAGCCGTCTGATAGAGAAACAGGACGAAATCCGCTTCCGGAATCCAGACATCCGGCAGAGCGGCCCCAGCCCCTTCGACGACGGATGAAGCGCGGGCACTGTCGACTGGTGTGATGGAGACGATGATATCCCCCTGGCGTTCGTTAAATGCCTCAGCCCGGCTCCGGAGCCAGCCGGCGAGATCGGGGGCAGCGGCGACTTTCAGCAGCACCGGTTCGATCTCACGGGTCGGGAGGGTGTACAGATTGACCCTTTCGACCAGCCAGGTTACACCGATGACACCAAGGGCCAGAACGATAATGGCGAGGAAAATGAATTTAGATTGCTGTGTCATGCCAGAAAGCCGTCCAATTGGGTGATCTTACCCCTCAATACCTACGGATTTTGGGGTAAAACGTTGTAACCGGCCCCGGATCCACATTACAATGGGTCATAGGCCGAAAGTGGGTGGACCCAATCTTAATTATGCCCATAATTAGAGAAATACAAATAGGGCAGCCGGGTCACAACTGAATTGGGACCGGCCGCGTATTCATTTATCTTTCAGCTTGACCTGACACCCTAACACCGTCATGAGCAGATCTTCTCTAGAAAGAGGCACCCGCCGGGCGATTGTCGAAGAGACGATCTTTTCGCCGCGCAATGCCATTATTATCGCGCTGATCCTGTTGGCCGCCTTTATTCTCCCCAACATTTTCTGGTTTGTCTTTGGCGCCGGTGTCGCTCTGCTGCTCGGCAGCATGGCTCTGCTCGCCTTCAGCCCTAAAATCAGGGACAAGGCCATCAATTTCAGCTTCAGCCAGGGACTCCGCCCGGAAGATCTGCGCGAGCTGACCAACGAAGAGATCGTCTCCATTCTCAACGGCTTCACCATGTCCCTGAAAGGCAAAGTTTCCCCGGAAATTCTCGAGAGGGTGGAGAGCATTCGCCACTCGATCGTCGAAATCCTCCCGTTTATCGCCAATATTAACAGCAGCGATCACGACATTTTTATCGTCCGGCAGGCCGCGCTCGAATATCTGCCCGACACCTTGAAAAATTACCTGCAGCTGCCCCGCCGCCACGCCCAGGAAGTCGTCGTTTCAAACGGCAAGACGGCCCACCAGATCCTCCTCGAGCAGCTCGAGATGCTCGATGCCGAACTCAAAGAAACGATCGAGGATCTCTACAAGAATGATTCCCAGGCGCTCCTGGCACACGGCCGTTTTCTGAAAGAAAAATTTGGTGAAAGCGAGCTGAGCCTCTGATCGGCTAAGCGGCCTCGGCAAACAGCTCCGGAACGCCGTACCGGCTGCAAATCGGACAGGCCGAAGGGTCGTGTCCACGCGCCGGGCAGTACTCCCGGCCAAAATAGATGATTTGCAGGTGCAGGGCATTCCATTTTTCTTGCGGAAAAAGCGCCTTTAAATCCCGTTCGGTCTGCACGACATTCTTCCCCGACGAAAGCCCCCAGCGATAGGCCAGGCGATGGATATGGGTGTCGACCGGAAAAGCCGGCACCCCGAAGGCCTGGGACATGACCACCGATGCCGTCTTGTGGCCGACGCCGGGTAGATTTTCCAGATCCTCAAATGTTTGTGGAACCTCGCCGCCGTGCCGGGCCAGCAGCAGGTGGGAGAGCTCATGGATCGCCTGCGATTTGCGCGGAGCCAGCCCGCATGGCCGAATGATTTCCTCAATTTCCCCAACTGTCAGACCGACCATATCCGCCGGCGTGCGCGCCCGGGCGAACAGGTCGGGCGTGACCTGGTTGACCCGCTGGTCGGTGCACTGGGCCGAAAGGACCACGGCGACGAGGAGCGTATAGGGATCTCGGTGGCGCAGGGGAATCGGGGGGGAAGGATAGAGCTCCTCCAGGATTTCGGCAATGGCCGCGGCTTTTTCTTCTCTGGAATGGTTTTCGCGGCCGGTTTCAGGTATTTGATCCATCGATCTCCCCTATCCACTCGGGTTTGAAGAATGCCTTTCAGTTATACCACAGTTGGGGAACGGGGAACGGGGAACGGGGGTTGGGAGTCGGGAGTTGGGGGGGGGTGTCTGGGTTTTCGGTTAGTATTTTTTCCTATTTTCCGTTTGTGCCTTCATGAACATGCTAAAATACCGCTCTCTGCGTAAAATTGACGCCGCGTATGTCCAGACTTATGAGCGAACCAGAGCAGCAGCCGGCCGGGACGCCGGTGGCACCAATCGCCGCCGCCAGCCCGGAAAACGGGTCCCAGGCCGGCCGACCGATCGTCTTTTTCCTGATCACCGCCATCCTGATCCTCGGAGCTATCTTTCGTTTTACCGGCGTGAACTGGGACGCCTTCACCCATCTCCATCCAGATGAGCGCTTTTTAACGCTGGTGACCGACCGGCTGGAGCGGCCGGGCAGCCTGCTGACCTATCTGCGCACGTCCGAATCGCCGCTCAACCCGTACAACAAAGGAGAAGGTTTCTACGTCTACGGTAATTTCCCGATGACGGCGACCTTCTACGCAGGTGCCGCGGCCGAATGGCTGCGGCTGGCGGCCTGCCCGGTGGGAAGCCAATCGATCTGGTGCACAAACGATCTCACCGGCTACAACGGCGTCCACCTGGTCGGCCGGGTTCTTTCCGGTCTGCTCGATCTGGTTTCCGTCCTGTTTACCTTTTTCATCGGCCGCCGGCTCTTCGGTCGTGCGGCCGGCCTCATGGCCGCATTTTTCCTGGCCACGGCGGTCATGGCCATCCAGCAGTCCCACTTTTACACGATGGACAACTGGGCCGCCGCCCTGACGACCATCACGCTTTACGCCGCCGTACGCGCGTCCGAAGACGGCGGCCGCTTCCGCTGGTGGCTGGTCTTCGGTCTCTTTCTCGGGCTGACCATGGCCTCCCGCATCAATGTCGCCCCGCTGGCCCTGATGGCCGGTGCGGCCGGGCTCATCTGGCTGGTGCGAGCCTTCCGGCAAAGCCAGACCGGGGAAAAAGTGGCCGAGACCGGCCGGCCGGCGGCCTCCTTCTGGCGCTATGTCCGGGGACGAGACGGCTGGTTCAATCTGCAGCTGATTATCGTCGGCGGCATGACCGCGGCCCTGGTTTCCATCGTCGTCTTCCGGCTGGCCATGCCCTACGCCTTTGCCGATTCCCAGATCGCCCGCCAGAGCTATCTCGAAGAGACCGGCCGCGAACCGGGCTTCTTTCGGGTCGCCCTGCAGAGCATCGTCGGTTTAAATCCGCGCTGGCTGAGCAACATGGAGGAAATACAGCGGCTGCAGGCCCCGGAAGCGGCTTTTCCTCCGGCTTTACAGTGGGTCAATCGAACCCCGATTCTCTTTCCATTGACCAACATGGTCCTCTACGGGATGGGGCCGCTGGCCGGGCTGCTGGCCTGGATCGGGCTGGCGGTCGCCGCCTGGCGCATCGCCCGTGGGCGGCCGGACTGGCTGCGTCTGCTCATTCCGGCCGGGTGGACCGCCTTTTATTTTCTTTTTATCGGCACCCGCTGGGTCAAATCCGTGCGCTATTTCCTGCCGATTTACCCGACCCTGTTTATTCTAGCCGGCTGGTTTCTCGTCTTCGCCTATCGCCAGGTCCAGGCCCGACGGGTGGCACCGGAGGACGCCCGGCCGCAGGGACTTCTCCCGAACACGGTGCCCGGCTGGGGTGTGGTCCTGCTCGGGACGGCGGCCGTCGTTACCAGTGCGCTCTGGGCCAACGCCTTTGTCGAAATCTACCGCCAGCCGCTGACCCGGGTGGCCGCCAGCGACTGGATTTATGAACACGTGCCCAGCGCGGCCACAGTCCTCTACCGGGCCGGTGGGGTTGACCGGCAGCTCCAGCTGCCGCTCACCGGCATTGAGCTGATCGAAGGAGCACCGCCGATCCAGATCCATTTTTCCCTGCCGGAAGACGGCGAAATCACCGGGGTTCGGCTGGCCTACGCCGGGGACGGCGACGGGCAAGCGGTCGATTCCGAGACGATCCGGGTCGCCCTGAACGGCTCCTTTGGCAGCGCCAACGTCGTGCAGGGGGAAAAAATCACCGATCTGGGGCCCGGGCGGACGGCCG
Source organism: Promineifilaceae bacterium (SeqCode) (assembly GCA_041568735.1). Classification (GTDB taxonomy): domain Bacteria; phylum Chloroflexota; class Anaerolineae; order Promineifilales; family Promineifilaceae; genus WTJY01. Next base: position 7,329 of record JBFFZG010000038.1, on the reverse strand, counting down.
TCGAGATCCCGCTGGCGCCAACCCCTTTGCCGGCCGAAGTCGACCAGGTGCTGTCGCTGTCAGCCGGACCGGGGGGCAAATTTCGCCTCGAAACAAGCGTCATCAGCAGCGAACACTGGGATGACGCCCTGCCAGCGCGGGGCAACAATCGAGATCCGTATTCCCAATACTACCGCGGGCTGAGCGACGGCCAGATAACCACGACGTTTCCGGATAATGACCCGCAGAAGCGAGCCAACCTGGCTCGCTGGCTCGACGAGGCGGATTACGTCGTCCTGTCCAGCCAGCGCTCCCTCTGGTCCCTCCCCAGGCTGCCCATGACCTACCCGCTCATGATCCGCACCTATGAGGCACTCTTCAGTGGGGAGCTCGGCTTTGACCTGGCCGGGCAGTTCCACGGCGATATCCGCCTCGGGCCGCTGGCCATCAGCGATACCGGGGGGGCCGTCGGCTGGGGAGAACAGCCGCAGATCGGCTGGCCGCCGCCCGGCGCCCTGGCGGCCGAAGAAGCCTTCAGTGTCTATGACCACCCGCCGGTCTGGATTTTCCGCAAAACCGATCGCTACAGTCCCGCCAATACGCGGTCAATTCTCGAAGCGGTCGATACGAGTCTTGTCGTAGTCATGAACCCGCTCGAGGCGACCCGGTCGGTCAACGGGCTTCTGCTCTCCCCCGAGCAGCGCGCGCGCCAGGAAGCCGGCGGCACCTTCGCCGACCTGTTCAATCCGGACGGCCTGCTCAACACCCGGCCGGGGCTGGCTGTGGTCGCCTGGTGGCTCCTGGTGGTGGCGCTGGGCTGGCTCGCCTTCCCCCTTACCTTCACCGTTTTCAGCGGCCTGGCGGACCGGGGATTTGCCCTGGCGCGGATCCTGTCTCTGCTCGTGATTTCCTGGTTCGCCTGGATGATGGCCAGCCTGGAGTGGCTCGACCACACGGCCGGCACACTATGGCTCGGAACCCTCCTCCTGGCGGGCTTGAGCGGCTGGCTGGGATGGCGGAAGCGGCGGGAATTGGCGGCCTTTGTCCGCGACCAGCGGCGGCTGATCCTCCTGCTCGAAGCGATCGGCCTGCTGCTCTTCGTCCTCCAGCTGATCATCCGGCTGGGCAATCCCGACGCCTGGCACGTCATCTGGGGTGGGGAAAAGCCGATGGACATGGCCTATTTCACGGCCGTCCTCAAGAGCACGACCTTTCCACCTTACGATCCCTGGTTTGCCGGCGGTTATCTCAACTACTACTACTACGGCTTTGTCTACGTCGGGTCAATCACCAAAATGCTGGGTATTGTCCCGGCGGTGGCCTACAACCTGATCTTACCCATGCTCTACAGCTTCACCGGCCTGGCCGCCTTCAGCCTGGCCTACAACCTGGCCGTGGGCTTCCGGCCGGTTGGCTTCAACGGCGCCGGCGAGGCGAATTCCCCGATCCGCCGGGGGGTGGCGGCGGGCAGCGCGGCGGCCGTCCTGGCCGTCCTCCTCGGCAATCTCAAGGAAATCGCCGTCGTTTTCACCGCGTGGGAGCGGGCGAGCAGCCTGGCCCCCGATGCCGGTGGGCTTCTCCGCGTCATCGAAGGAGGATGGCGGGTCGTGTCCGGGGCCGCGCCGGCCCCGATTTATCCGGGAGACTGGTTCTGGACTGCCACCCGCGCCATCGCCATACCGGATGGAGAAGTGGCGCCGATCACCGAGTTTCCCTTTTTTACTTTTCTGTACGGGGATCTCCACGCCCACATGATCGCCGTGCCGCTGGCCCTCCTGGCGCTGGGCTGGTCGCTGGCCACCGTCCTGCAATCTCAGTCCGCCGCTTCCCCCGGGAGCGACCGGTCGAACCGGTTCATCTACTGGGTTGTCGGCGGGCTGGCCATCGGCGTCCTTTATCCGACCAACTCCTGGGACTATCCGACCTATCTCGTCCTGGGGCTCCTGGCCCTGATTTATGCCGGCTGGCGGCGGGACGGATTGTCGCTGAAGGCGGCTGCTACCAGCCTCTACCAGGGCGGCTGGCTCGCCGGCCTCAGCCTGCTCTTATTCTGGCCGTTCTGGGCCAATTTTGGCACCGGCTACGGCGCGCTGCGCCTGTGGGAAGGGTCGAAAACCGGGGTCGGCGACTACCTTTCGATCCACGGCCTCTTTCTTTTCATCCTGCTGCCCTGGCTCTTTGTCGACCTCAAACTATGGATGCAGACCCGCACAACCCGCTGGCTGCAGGAAAGGGCCGGGGTGACGGCGGCCGGTGTCGGCGGGGGCGTGCTCGTCCTACCTATTCTCCTGTTCGGTCTGATTCGGGGAATCGATGTACTGCCCATCGCCTTGCTTCTTGTGCTCTTCGCCGGTCTGCTCAGCCTGCGAGCGGACATCGATCCGGCCCGCCGCATCATTAATGTCTTCGTTTCAGCGGCCGTTGCCCTGACCCTGGTCGTGGAGCTCGTCGTCCTCGACGGGGATATCGGCCGGATGAATACGGTGTTTAAATTTTATCTCCAGGTCTGGCTCCTGCTGAGCATCGCCGCGGGGGTAGTCGTCGTCTGGCTGTGGGAGCATATGCAGAAACATTGGGGGCCGGCCGCCCGCAGCCTGTGGCAAGGGGGGTTGATCTTCCTGATCCTGATGGCGGCGCTCTACCCTCTGCTGGCCACCCGGGCCAAGTGGATGATCCGGGAAAATCGAGACATCGCCCCGATCACCCTCGACGGCATGCGCCACATGGACTATGTCAGCTACGGGGAGCGCGAGCAGACCATTGTCTTAAAGGACGATGCGGAAGCGATCCGCTGGATCCAGCGCCACATCTCCGGCTCGCCGGTCATGGCCGAGGCGTTCAGCGGCAATCCCTACCGCTCGGCCGCCAATCGGGTGGCCATGTACACCGGGCTGCCGGCTGTCATCGGCTGGGACTGGCATCAGCGCCAGCAGCGGAACACCGTGCCGAGCTCCTTCGTCAGCCAGCGGGTGCAGGACGTCGACACCCTCTTTTCGACGACCGATACCGGGCTGGCCGGACGGATTCTGCAAAAATACGGGGTTCGCTACATCTACAGCGGCCAGTTGGAAATTGTCACCTACGGACTGGAGGGGATTCTCAAATTTGACAGGATGGCTGCGGCCGGGCAGCTTCGTGAAGTCTACCGGAATCCCGGGGTGCGCATCTACGAGGTGATCAACCCGCCCCCTACAGGCGAACGAGGTTCATGACATTCTGGGCAGATATTTTCGCCGCCCTGCGCTGGTGGGGGGTGTTGACCGCGCTTGGCCTGATCGCCTTTCCCCTGTCCAGCTGGCTTTTCGGCCGGCTGCCCGACCGGGGATACGCCATCAGCCGGCTGCTGGGGCTGCTGCTGACCAGCTTCTTTTTCTGGTTGAGTGCAAGCCTGGGGCTCAATCAAAATAACCAGGGCGGGATCATCATAAGTGCGGCCGCGGCCGCCGGACTTTCCTTCTGGGTGGCGAAAAAGGGGAAAGACAGCCCCTGGGAGTGGCTCCGGGCCAACTGGCGGTACGCGCTCCTGGTGGAGCTCCTCTTCGCCGCTCTTTTCGCCCTCTGGGTCGCGGCCCGGGCCCAGAATCCGGCCATTACGGCCACCGAAAAGCCGATGGACTTCGCCTTCCTCAACGCGGCCGCCAACAGCCCGAGCTATCCGCCGCTCGATCCCTGGCTTTCCGGCTATGCCATCAGCTACTACTATTTCGGCTACGTCATGGTGTCCGTCCTGGCCCGCCTGGCAGCGGTATCCGAGGCGGTTGCCTTTAACCTGGCCATCGCGTGGCTCGTCGCCGGAACCGGGCTCGGCGCTTTTGGTCTCGTCTTCAACCTGACGGCCCCCGGCAGTCACCCGGCAGGCGACACCCCAACCCGCCTCCCCCTGGCCCACTTTGGCGTTATCGCCGCCCTGCTGGCGGCGGCGGCCGTTCCCCTGGCCGGCAACGGGCAGATGCTCCTCGAAATACTGCACGGCAACGGCATCGGCTCGGCTACCTTCTGGGAATGGCTCGACGTGCGGGATATCAGCGGTCCGCCGGCCGATCAGCCCCGGTATGTGAGCGGGGACGGTTCCCCATCACCTTCCTGGTGGTGGTGGCGCTCCTCCCGACCGATCCACGAAACCCATCTTTCCGGCCGGCCGGAAGAAGGACTGGAACCGATCGCCGAGTTCCCCGCTTTCAGCTTCGTTCTGGGAGATATGCATCCCCACGTCATGGCGCTGCCGTTCGCCTTTCTGAGCCTGAGCCTGGCCCTGACCTGGTTTCTCGGCCGGTCGAATCCGGCCGCGGCCGGCGCCGAACGCCAGGAAGATCTGATTTCCTGGGGACGGCGGCTGCTGCATGACACCGGCTGGCTGCGCCTGCTTTTGGCCGCCGTTATCCTCGGGGGGCTGTCGTTTCTCAATACCTGGGACGTCCTGATCCATCTCTTCATTTTCGTGGCCGCCTACGTGCTGGCCCGCTGGCGCGACCTCGGCTGGTCCTTTGACCGGATCAGCGAGGGGATCGCCCTCGGACTGGGGATCGGCCTTCTGGCCTATCTTCTCTACCTGCCCTTTTACCTCGGCTTCAGCTCCCAGGCCGGACCTCCCTATATTTTGCCGCTTCTGATGCGGCCAACGCGCCTGCCCCAGCTGCTGATCATTTTCGGCCGCCCCCTGCTGGTCATTCTTCCCTGGCTGGTCTTGCTGCTCCTCGGCAGCCGCCTGCGGGGTTTCCTGCCGGCCGTCGGCACGGCGGTAGGATTACCCCTCGGCCTCTTCCTGCTGATGCTGCTCCTGACCTTTGGGCTGGCTTCCCATGCGGCCGGCCTGGGGGTGATTCAGCCGGTGCTGTCCGACCTGAGTCTGCCGGTTCCTCCGCGGCCGCCCGGAGTCGGGTTTAATTTCGGCTGGGGCGCCGCCGCCTTCGCCGACCTGCTCCCCGTCCTTCTCTCGGTCCGCCGGGCGGTTCCCGGCGTCACGATTTTGCTGGCGCTGGTTCTCGGCGCCGTCGTCTGGGTCTGGAGCGACCGCTTTTCCACCGACTCGAAAAAACGGGCGGACGCGCCGGACCTCGATCGTCTCCCCTTCGCCCTGCTGCTCGTATTCACCGCCGGCCTGCTCGTCCTGGGCCCCGAATTCGTCTTCCTGCGCGACAATTTCGGCCAGCGGCTCAACACGATATTCAAGTTCTACTACCAGGCCTGGCTTCTCTTGGGCACGGCCGCTTCATTCGCCCTCGCCTATCTCTGGCGCCGGGTGCGGCCGCTCGGGCTGGCCACCGGCCTCCTGTACGTCGGACTGCTGGCGATCGGCCTGCTCTTTCCCCTGCGCGCCGTTCAATCCCGGAGTGTCGAATACCGCGGTCCGGCCAGCCTGACCGAACGGCCGGCCCCCACCCTCGATGGGCTGGCCTTCCTGGCCCGCTCCAACCCGGCCGATTACGAGGCGATACAGTGGTTGAAAACCCGGGTGCCCGCCGGATCGGTGGTGCTGGAGGCGACCGGAGATCCCTACAGCTACTACGGCCGGGTTTCGGCCAACACCGGCCTGCCGACCGTGCTGGGCTGGGCCAACCACGAATTCCAGTGGCGCGGGAGCAGCACCGACGAACCCGGCCGGCGCATCTCGCTGGTGTCCGATCTGTTCAACGGCCGGGACTGGGTGGAGACGAGCCGTTCGCTGGATGCGTTGGGGGTGGACTACATTTTTATCGGCAGCCTCGAACGCCAGATCTACGACGGGCGCGGCCTGCAGAAATTTGCCGATCACCTGACCCCGGTCTATCAAAATGACCAGGTGGTCATCTACGCCTACACCGCCGGACGGCAAAACTAGGCCCAAGAGGCGGCCCACCCCGTTCTCCCCGGAGCCAATTTGAGGCATTTGACCGGTAAAATCAGTCAAATGGCGTAAATTTTCAGTGAAAATCCTCCTTATAATAAAAAAATCGGGCCCCGAACACATCGGCTGGCTCACCTGCCGCGCAGCCGGGTCGATTACCGAACCGATCGGTGCCGCTGTCTGGACTCAACTGCCGTCATCTCAGTCAAGCCCTTCACAGCAGGGAGGAAAAAATGAACCGAAAGTGGATGATTTTGCTGCTTATTGGGGGTCTGGCGTTAACGACCCATTTTTTCAGCCCGGGCCTTTCGCCCGCCTACGCGGCCGATCCCCCGACGGCCACTGTCGATACCGGTTCGCTCAATATCCGCTCCGGACCGGGCGTCGGCTACGGCGTGGTGGCCGTCGCCCAGCAGGGCGACAAAGTGACCCTGCTCGGCCGGAATGAAAGCGGCTCCTGGGTCAAAGTACGCACCGCGGCCAAAATCGAGGGCTGGGCCAACGCAGCGCTTTTGTTTCCCAGCGTGTCGCTGCAGACGCTGCCCGTTTTAACCGCGCCCGTCCTGACCGATACGGCTGTCGTGACGACTGGTAAGGCCAACGTGCGCGCCGGGGCGGGGGTCGAATACAACGTGGTGACTACTGTCGGCCGCGGGCAGGTGGTGGGGCTGCTCGGCCGGAATCAGAGCGGCAGCTGGGTCAAAGTGAACCCGCCGGACGGCAGGCAGGGCTGGGTGAACGCCTCCCTCCTGCAGTTCAACACGGCCGTGTCCAACCTGCCGGTTCTGGCCATTCCCCCGCTGCAGGACAATGCGACCTCCACCGCAACGGCGACGATCGATGGGCTCAACGTCCGGGCCCGGCCGGATGTCAGCAGTGCCGTCCTGACAACCCTGCGGAAAAATGAAACGGTGGTGATGGTGGCCCGCCTCTCGAACAACAGCTGGATCCAGATCAAAACAGCCGGCAATATTACCGGCTGGGCGGCCGGCTATCTGCTGCTGCCGCGCATTCCCTTCAGCCAGCTGCCCGCCGTCGACGCGCCGACGACCGGCGGCCCGACCCCACCACCCACCTCGGGCGATCAACCGGTTCAGGGGACGGCCACGGTCTTCGTGCGCAGTCTGAACGTCCGCAGTGGGCCGGGATTAAACTACGCCATCATTGGAGGTCTCTCCTACCGCGATCGGGTGAACATGCTCGGCCGGTCAGCCGACAACGGCTGGGTCAAGGTTCGCTTCAGCGACAGGTCCACCGGCTGGATCAGTTCGGCCTACGTCTATACGAGCGTTTATGTCTATACCCTGCCGATAACCAATTGAAAGGGATAGACGGCACGTGGGGATAACCCCACCGAATCAGCTGGAGCGTGCGAGATCGGCCGTTCATTTTGCGGCCGGTCCCGCACGCTGCTTTTTTCTTCCCGGCCGCCGGGAAAGAGGCAGCGGAAGGTGCTGACGATTCCCTGGCCAGGCGAAATCCTCCGCTTGCCGAATCCGGGCTGCCACCTCCAGAGTCACAGAGGG
>JBFFZG010000037.1:0-22788 GCA_041568735.1 Promineifilaceae bacterium (SeqCode) | reverse complement strand
TATGAAGCCCTGATGCGCGAATGGGAAGTCAATTTCCTGGCCCGCAAAGAGCTTCAGTTCCTCATCTTCACCCGAAAGGACCCTCAGCTGATCGGGGCCATTGGCTGTTTTGCCTTCAACTGGGATGTCCCAAGCCTGGAAATCGGCTACTGGATCCATCACAACTGGACCCGACAGGGACTGATGAGCGAAGCATTGGTGGGTCTGGTCGACTACTGTGTGACCCATCTCGGCTGTAAAAGACTGGAAATTCGCTGCGATGCGCAGAATCAGGCCAGCGCGGCCGTGGCCCGGCGGGCAGGGTTCGTTCACGAAGGCACCTTGATCAGTCACACCCGCCACCACCGCGAAGATCGCCTTCGCGACACGATGATATTCGGCCGGGTCTTTCCCTGACGCCGGCCACCCATCTCGACGCTTTCCCCGGATAGCCACTTTCGGCTACAATATGAACCAGTCTGATCCTGTCCACCATCTGCCAGGAGTACCACCTTGACCAGTGAAGACCCGATTGATTTGAATAACCCCAGCTATTACATCAACCGCGAATTGAGCACGATTGAGTTTAATCGGCGGGTGTTGATGGAGAGCTTCAACAAGCAGCACCCCCTGCTCGAACGGGTCAAATTCACCGCCATTTTCTGCAACAACATGGATGAATTTTTCATGGTGCGGGTCTCCGGCATCAAGCAGCAAGTGATGCTGGGTGTCTCCGATACGGCCGCGGATGGGCTGACCCCGCGCGAGCAGCTCGTCGCCATCCACCGCCAGATCACCGACCTGATGGACCTGCAGATGAGTCACTGGCGCAACACCCTGCAGCCAGAGCTGGCGGAGAATGGCATCTCGCTCGTCAAATACCACGACCTCAAATCCAAACAGCAGCAAAAATTATCGGACTATTTCGAACGGGAAATTTTCCCCGTATTAACGCCGCTGGCTTTTGACCCGGGCCATCCATTTCCCCACATATCAAATTTGAGTCTCAACCTGGCGGTCGTCATCCGCAATCCCAAAGATGGGGAGACCCACTTCGCCCGCGTCAAAGTCCCGACGACCCTCCCCCGGCTGGTTCCCCTTAATCCGCTCGATCCGGACGAACTGCTTCAGCCGAGTAAATTGAAATTTGTCTGGCTTGAAGAGGTTATTATCGCCAACCTGACCCGGCTCTTCCCGGGAATGGAAATCGTCGAAGCGCATCCTTTCCGGGTCACCCGCAACACGGATCTCGAGATCCAGGAGGACGAGGCGGACGATCTGCTGCTGACGGTGGAGGAAAATTTGCGCCGGCGCCATTTCGGTTTCGTCGTCCGCCTCGAAGTCTCGGAATCGATTCCCGACTGGATCAAAGACATCCTGATGGCCAACCTGCAGATCAGCTCCTACGACGTCTACCAGGTCGACGGTCCCCTGGGGTTGACGAACCTCATGCAGCTGCACGGCCTGAACCGACCGGAGCTGAAAGATCCCCCTTTTTTACCGGTGATCCCCCCGCCGCTTAAGGGGGGAGAAAATATTTTCGCCATTCTGCGCCGCCAGGATGTGATTCTCCACCATCCGTATGACAGCTTCGGTCCGGTGGTCGATTTTGTCAAATCGGCCGCCCAGGATCCCGATGTGCTGGCGATCAAACAGACGCTTTATCGGGTTGGCCCCAAACCGCCGATCGTCCGAGCCCTGATGGAAGCGCGCGAGAATGGGAAGCAGGTGACCGTCCTGGTCGAGCTGAAAGCCCGGTTCGACGAAGAGAGCAACATCGAGTGGGCCCGCGCACTGGAAACGGCCGGTGTGCACGTTGTCTACGGACTCATCGGGCTGAAAACCCACGCCAAAATTTGCCTGGTGGTGCGGCGGGAAAAAGAAGGGCTGCGCCGCTACGTCCACCTTTCGACCGGGAACTACAATTCGATCACCGCTCGCATTTACACCGACCTGGGTTTCATAACCGCGGATGATGCAATCGGGGCCGATGCGTCCGAGCTCTTTAACTACCTGACCGGCTATTCCCGGCAGGAGACCTTTCGCAAATGTCTCGTCGCCCCTGTTAATCTCCGGCAAAATCTGCTGAAATTCATCGAAGAAGAGACCTGCCATGGGCCGGAGGGGAAAATCATCATCAAACTCAATCATCTGGTCGATCCGGCCATCATTCGCGCCCTCTACCTGGCCTCGCAGGCGGGTGTTCAGATCGACCTGATGATTCGGGGCATCAGCTGCCTGCGGCCGGGCATCAAGGGGGTCAGCAGCAACATCCGCGTGACCGCCACCATTGGCCGCTTCCTGGAGCACACCCGCATTTATTACTTCCACAATCAGGGAGATTCCCGACTCTATGTCGGCAGTGCCGACCTCATGCAGCGGAATCTCGATCGTCGGGTCGAGGTGCTCTTCCCGATTGAAGACGAGCTGCTGCGCCGAGAAATCATGGAAAACATCCTGCAGGTTTACATGATGGACACCAAACGGACCTACGAGCTCAAGCCCAACGGCACCTACCAGCCCCTGATGACAACAATTAAAAGTGAGGAGACGCTCTTCGAAGCCCAGAGCTGGTACCTGGAGAAACGAGACACCCTCCTTCAGCCGGCAGGCCTGGCCTGATTCCGCGATTTTTGCGCCGCTGCCAGCCCCATGACAACGCCCATCACCAGCTCCGCCAATCCCCGGCTGCGCCAGGTGCGCCGGCTCCTGGCCGAAAAGCGGCTGCGCCAGCGGGAAAAAATGTTCGTGGTCGAGGGAACCCGCTGGATGGACGAAGTGGCCGCCAGCCGGACAGCGCCGCTCTACTGGCTGGCCACCGCCGGCTGGCTGGACCAGAATCGGGAGCTGGCGGACCGGGTGACGGCGCTGGGACACCCCCCTTTTGTGGTGGAAGATCGACTTTTTTCGGAAACGGCCGGCACCGAGTCGCCGGCCGGGGTTCTGGCCGTCCTGCCCCAGCCGGTCCATGGCTGGCCGGCCCAGCCCACCTTTTTACTCATTCTGGACCAGATTCGCGACCCGGGCAACGCGGGCACCCTCCTGCGCTCGGCGGCGGCCGCCGGCGTCGAGGGAGTCCTGCTAATGCCGGGCACCGTCGATCCCTTCAACCCCAAAGTCGTGCGCAGCAGCATGGGAGCCGTGCTGCGGCTGCCACTGCGGGAAATCTCCTGGGATGATTGGGCTGCGCTGGGCGGCAGCTGCCGCCTCTACCTGGCCGACGGGGAAGCGCCGCTAGACTACACGAGTCCGGACTGGACCCGGCCGGCAGCGCTGATCGTCGGCGGGGAAGCCCGCGGCGCCGGCCGGCAGGCGCGGGCGCTGGCCGCCCAGGCGGTGTCGATTCCCATGCACGGGGCGACGGAATCGCTCAATGCCGCCGTGGCGGGAAGCATTATTCTGTTCGAGATCGCCCGGCGGCGGCGGCCGGAAGCGGCTTTATAGAATGCGCATGCGGAAAGTGTCGGCCGGAGTATCTTCCTCACCCTGGTCGTATACCAGCCGGCGCTGGCATTCAGGGCAGGCGTGTTCGATGAAAAAATGATCGATATCGGTGCGCAGACCGTAGGATTTAAAGACGAGCTCCCGGGTTGGTCCATCCCAGGTGAGGGTGATCCAGCTGTCCTCGGCCCCGGCGGCAGCGGTCCCGAGCGCCGGCTGGCCATGGAGCACCCGGTAACCGGCCAGGAAATAGCTGCAGCGGCCGCAGGCCAGAAAATACCGCTGGAGATCCTCAAAAGAGAGATTCGAGAGAACCGGGCGCTGCGGGCGGCGGCGATCTCGATATCCAGACCGGCGCTGGTTCCCACGGCCGGGTTTCTCCGAGCCGCGGCCGGGCGAACTCGATCGATGAGGGCGGCCGCCCCGGCCCTGAGAATCACCCACCTGTGACATGTCGCTCATAAAGATTTCCTCGAAAAATTTTCCGTTGAAGGATTCTATGGGAAAATCCACGGTAAGCAAACCGGCATTCATTTAACCCACACCCCGGAGGCGATCCATCAGTCCAGTCGAATCGCTCTGGTTGATCCCCCTGGTTCGCAGGCTCATGTCCCAAAAATCACTCCTCGAACTGATCCAGGCCTGGCAAACCGCCGTCGCCGGCACAGGCCATCCCGCCCCCCCACCTTTTCACGGCCGCGATGTCACCATCACCCACCTGGTCGAACACACCGATGAGGTCACCCCTGGCTGCGCCTTCGTAGCCCGCGTCCGCCAGAACAGCGACGGCCATCCCTTTATTCCCCGGGCGATCGAGCTCGGGGCATCGCTCATCCTGGCCGAGCGGTCCGCCAAATCGCTGGAGGTCGTGCTTCCGGAAGGGATCACCTACTGGCAGGTTCCCGACACCGCCTACACCCAGGCCTGGCTGGCAGCCGCCTGGCACGATTTCCCTGGCCGCCAGCTCGTAACGATCGGGGTTACCGGCACCGACGGCAAGACGACGACTTGCAATCTGCTGTATGAAATCCTCCAGACGGCTGGACTGCGAGTCGGCCTGATCAGTACGATCAAGGCGGTCCTGGGAGATATCGAAGAACCGACCGGACTCCACGTCACCACGCCCGAAGCGCCAGCCGTCCAGGAATACCTGCGGCGGATGGTCGATGCCGGCCTGACCCACTGCATCCTGGAAACGACCTCGATCGGGCTGGCCCAGCATCGAGTGACGGCCGTTGGCTTTGCGGCCGGGTTGGTGACCAACATCACCCACGAGCACATCAACGACCACGGCAGTGACGAAGCCTATGTCGCCGCCAAGGCCCGCCTGTTTGAGATGGTCGCCGCCCACCACCAGGAGGGGGGACTGGGCTGGGGCATTTTGAACAAAGATGATCGCTCTTACGAGCGGCTGAGCCGGATTCCCGGCTTAAAAGCACTTACGTATTCCCTGGAAAAACCGGCCGATTTCACGGCTCGGGCCATCGAATTTGATCCAGACCAGACCCGGTTTGAGCTGGTTTTGCCGGACGATGCCGTTATGCCGATTGAGAGCCACCTGGTCGGTCAGTTTAATGTCTACAATCTGCTCTGCGCCGCGGCCGGCGCCTTCTGCCTCGGAATCGATCCGGAGGCGATCCGGGAAGGGCTGCAGGCCGTCTCGGCGGTTTCCGGCCGCATGGAGCGCATCCACGAAGGACAGCCCTTCCTGACCATCGTCGATTTCGCCCACACGCCCAATGCGCTGGAAAAGGCAGTCGAGGCTGCCCGGTCGATGATCGCCGATGTCAACGGCCGGGTGATCGTCGTTTTCGGCAGCGCCGGCAAGCGGGACGTCGAGAAACGGCGGATGATGGCCGAAATCGCCGCCGCCCGGGCCGACCTATCGGTCCTGACAGCCGAGGACCCCCGCACCGAGTCACTCGATGGGATCCTTGAGATGATGGCTGCCGGCGCGACCTCAAAGGGCGGTCGGGAATTCAGCACCTTCTGGCGCATTCCCGACCGGGGTCAGGCGATTTACTTCGCCCTCACCCTGGCCCGGCCCCAGGATCTCGTCCTGATCTGCGGCAAAGGACACGAACAATCGATGTGCTTCGGCACCATCGAATACACGTGGGACGACCGGGAAGCAACCCGACGGGCTCTGCAGGCCCTGCTGCGGGGAGAACCGATGCCCGACCTGGGGCTGCCGTCGTTCGATCCGACCTTCGATCCGGGATCCTGAGGAGTTGCGCACTGCGTCAAAAATACGGTTGCAACATAACGCAACGTGTTATACACTGTCGGCAAATCGACGGCTTGATCGCGGTAGGGTTAACAGCAGGCTTCCTATGAATCCAGAACAAGATAGGCCTTCCCATGATTTTATCATCATCGGCTCCGGTTTCGGGGGGAGTGTGGCCGCCCTGCGGCTGGCGGAAAAGGGGTACGATGTCCTTGTCCTGGAGCGCGGGAAGCGCTACACGGCCGAAAATTTCCCCAAAACAAACTGGAATGTCCGCAAATTCCTCTGGATGCCGTCTCTCCGCTTCTTCGGCTTCATGGGCATCAACTTCTTAAATGACATCATGATCCTGAATGGGAGCGGAGTTGGTGGCGGCAGTCTCGTCTATGCGAGCACCCATATCAAGCCAACCGACAGCTTTTTCAACGCGCCGGAATGGCGGGGGCTGGCCAACTGGAAAGAAGAGCTCGAACCCTGCTTTGAGGTGGCCAACCGTATGCTCGGCACCACGGAAAATCCGCGTCTCTGGCCGGCCGACCATATTCTCCTCGACATCGCGACCGAGTTGGGGCAGGCGGAGAGCTTTAAACCGACCCCTGTTGGCATCTATTTCGGGGAGCCGGGGAAAACCGCACCCGACCCGTTCTTCAACGGTCAGGGACCGGCGCGCACCGGCTGCATTCACTGCGGCGGCTGCATGGTTGGCTGCCGGCACAACGCCAAGAACACGCTCGACAAAAACTATCTCTACCTGGCGGAAAAACTCGGGGTTCGCATCCGCCCGGAGGCCAATGTCATCGACATTCGGCCGCTGCCGGCCGGCCAGCCGGATGGCGCCCGCTTCGAGGTCGTCTACGAGAAGACAACCGGCTGGTTCCGCAAACCCCGCACCCGAATTCGCAGCCGACATGTGATCTGCGCGGCCGGCGTTCTCGGCACGGTTGATCTGCTGCTGAAATGCCGGGAAGAAACTGGCAGCCTGCCCAACCTGTCCGCCCGGCTCGGCGAGCGGGTCCGGAGCAACAGCGAAGCGCTGATGGGCGTCACGGCCCGCCGGGGTTCCGATGAACAGGATTTTTCACAGGGGGTGGCCATTACCTCCCATTTCTGGGTCGACGAAGTCACCAGTGTCGAACCGGTGCGCTATCCGCGTGGCTCCTCCCTGATGCGCAATCTCTCCCTGCCCCTGATCGATCTCGATGGGGGTCCGCTCGTGCGGCTCCTGCGGGTCCTGTTCTACACCCTGCGCCATCCGTATGACCTCTTGAAGGCCCTGGTCCTCCCCCGCTGGGCTCGCGACAGCACGATTCTGCTGATCATGCAGACGGTCGACAACCGGATGACCCTGCGGCGCGGCCGCAGCTTCTGGACTCTGTGGCGAAAAGGGCTTACCAGTCAGATGGATCGCTCCCATCCGATCCCGGCCGTGATCGAAGCCGGCCGGCGAGTGGTCGAACGGTTCGCCCAAAAAACCAACGGCATCGCCCTGACGACCTCCAATGAAGTCCTGCTGGATATGGCGTCGACCGCCCACATTCTCGGCGGCTGCGGCATCGGCGGCAGCGAACACACCGGGGTCATCGACATTCACCACGAGGTCTTTAATTATCCGGGACTCTATGTCGCCGACGGCTCGGCCATTCCCGCCAACCTGGGAGTCAATCCGAGCCTGACCATCACGGCCATGACCGAACGGGCGATGGGCTTCATTCCGCCAAAGCCGGCCAACGGCGCCGGGTCAATCGCCCGGCCAGATCAGACCCTCGGGCAGCCGGTTCCCGAATCGACCGGCGACTGAACCTGGGGCCTTAAAAATAGGCCACCACGCCCGAGCCCGGCCCGCCGTGGGGCCGGTTTCTTGTTATTGGGAAGCCTCCGAGTCTGAAATCCCCCCATTCAGCCGGGCCCTTCGGTCATAACCCCGCCCCCGCGCGTTGAATCCTCCCTTGCCGCAGTAGGAAAATCCGCCCATTTCAACCGGGTTGGGTCAAAAGTACCCCCATTTCCCATTAAATGACCAGCAGGCACCCGGTACAATTATCTGCATAACGGGCGTGATGGGTCTGGCGGGCTTCCGATGATCTGCGACCCAGCCGCGAGCCAACAGATTACCAGGGGTCCATGGACAATCCACTGACAGACTGCGCCAGGACGCAAGAAACAGAAAGCGGGTACCGCAGAGCCCCGGCGAACCGGCCGGGTTTCGATCGCCGGTCTCATTCCGGAGAGGCCGGACAGAACCTGATCGAATTCGCCCTGGTGCTTGGTTTGCTGGTGACTTTTCTGTTCGGCATGATCGACCTGACCAACGTGCTCCAGCAGCGAGCGGATATGGACAATATTGTGCGCCAGGCCGCCCGCCAGGCGGGTGAGTTTGGTGGGGGCAAGGACCAGGTGCGGGCCTACGTCGACAAACAGCTCGAACTGATGAACTACAACCCGCTGGCCGTGACCGCCTTTGAGGTCCAGGCGCAGGCCCTGCAGCCGGTCGCCGGCTCCTCCCCCCCGGAATCAGAGCTGGTCTATCTGCCGGGGCAGGAAGAATGTTCATACGGCGAATTTATCACGGTTCGCCTCTCAATGGATTGGAATGTCAGCGTGCCGACCCAGCTTTTTTTTGACGGATTTGCCCGGGCGGGGACACTGACCATGGAACACACATCGAAATGCTGGCGGTCGCAGTGAAGTGGACCATGAGCCCTTGGCGGGCAGTTGCCCGGCCGGTCGGATCGGTCACCCCGGCGGCTGAAAGCGGGCAGGGATTGATCGAGTTTTCGATCATCCTGGCCGTGCTGATCGGCATTTTTGTCGGCACCTTCGAAATTATGAATCTCTACCGGCAGCGGACGGACCTGGAAACGGTCACCCGGATGGCCGCCCGCCAGGCGGCTGAAATCTATCTGAACCCTGGAGTTGACGTCCAGGCGGAAATTGAAAATTACGTGATCCGGGAAATGGATCTGCTCGGCTACGACACTGGCCGGCTGACGGCCGATCCGGCCTGGCGGGTCGACGTGACGACCTTCCAGTACGACGGCGGTGCCCTGGTGCGCGACGCGGTCGGCGAGCGCTGCCGGTATGGTGATTACATCGCCGTGGAACTCAACCGCTCCTGGTCAGCTGCGGTGCTGCCGCTCGACGCTTTTTTTGACTCGCCCAGCACCGGCCTGCTGAAAACGGAATACATCAACAAATGCTGGCGGGGAGAATGAGAATGAATCGCACCGCGAGATCCATGACGAATCCGGCCGGCGAAGAAGGTCAGGTCCTGGTCATCGCCACCGCATTGCTGGGCGCCCTGGCCATATCGGCTCTGTTTTTTCTCAGCATTCAGCGGGCCTATAACCTGGCCAATTTCCTCGACGAAACGGCCGAGCTGGTCGCCCAGGCCGCTGCCCGGCCTGAAGGGGATACGATTATCGACGGGACGCTTTCTATTGATCCGGTCGAAGCGCGGAAAGCCGGCAAAGCCGCTCTCGATTTCTCCTTGAAGGCGATCCCCGGGGAGCTCGTACAGAGCGACATCGACGCCATGAAAAGCCAGCTGGAAACAGATGATGGACTCAAGGTCTACAACCCGGGTGATCCTTCGGTGGACTGCACCGAAATCGGCGCCAGTAGCCCAGATTGCCTATTTCCCGCAGTTCGAGTTCAGTTACGATTAAATTACAGGCTTTTTGGGATCAATTTCACCATTGGGACGGATGGCGTGGCAACCCTGGGCGATGATCCCCGCTTCAATAATTCCCTGCCCAATCCGGAAATAACACCGGAACCGACGCCGTTTATCATCCCGATCGTCGTCACCCCATCCAGCTAGCCCAGATTAATTCGACCGCTCGGAGGTTTGAATAAACCATGAGAATCGCCCCAGGAACTAGAGCTTTGGTCGCCGTTTTAGGTGTGATCTTCCTCGGCGTGTTTGCCTGGATGTACATCCAGGCCAACCAGACCGAGGTCGCCTTTGTTTTCACCCGAGACATCGGCCCTTACGAGTTTATCAGCAGCGCCGAAGGGTTCATCAAGCCGGTAACGATTCCGAAAAACCGGGATTTCGCCGCCGTAACCGATCCCCGCCAGATCGTCGGCAAGTATGTGGGTCCGCAGCCGGTTCTGAATGAAACCCTGGTTCAACCAGGCGCACTGATCGACGAACTCCCATCCGGCCAGCGCGATTTCCCCCTGGCCCTGCTGCCGATCGACACATACGGGTATCCGGTCGATATTCCGGAGAATATCACGGGGGTTTTTCGTCCGGAGGATTATATCGACGTGCTGGCTCTCCTGGATGAAGACCAGCAGCCGAGTCCGGATGATCGGGGAATCGTCCTCTTTCAAAAGGTCCGCACCCTCGGGGTGGTTGAAAACAAATTTATGGTGGCGCTGACCTACGAACAGATCGCCGCCTACGAAGGCTGGAAGCGGATTCCCGGCGTCACCTTTACGGCCGCCATCAACCAGGAAGCCAACAGCGATTTTCCGCCGCTTTATGAGGTGCCGCTGTTCCCGAACTATTCGGCCAATCCGAACGTCTTTCCACCCCGGCTGAACGATCCATTCGCCAGCCAGGACTCCGGCGGCGAGGCGATCGCCGGCGATGGACAGGCGCCCTGAGTTAATCGCCGGTGATCAGCCCCCGATGGAAAACCCGCATGCGGCCGGGTCCAGAGGTCAATAACAGCCGCTCGACCGCCGTGAGCCAGGTGCGAACCCGATCCAATTGACCCGGGTTCGCCAGATAAGAGAATCAGAAAAAAAAGGTATGTATTCCGAAAAGATACCCGTGCAGAAAAAAGATATCCAGGAAGGCAGGTTGTCGCCCGTCTCCACGCATCGCCGGCTCTTCGTCATCGGTAAGGTGAGTCCCGGCCTGCTGAATTCGCTGACGACCCGCTGGCTGGCCAGCCTGGCCCATCACTACGAAACGGTCGATTCGCTCCAGGAATTTGGGGAGCTGACTTTGCGGAAGGCCGACTTTAACACCCTGCTGATCGGCACCGGGGTGACGGCCGACGAGCGCCGCCACATCCTGAATATCATCGAGGAGCGGCCGAATGAGATCGTCGTCGGCGTCATGACCGCAGAGCCGTCATACGAATCCTGGCTGCCGATTGCGCCGATGGCGGCCGCCCAGGGAATCGCCGACACCCTGCAGTTCGTCGCCCGCATCGATCCGGCCCAGACCATCATCGTCTCTTCCACCAAGGGCGGAGTCGGGAAGTCGACTGTCTCAACCAACCTGGCCATCGCCCTCGCCCAGCTGACCAAGGCGGATGGCTCCCACTACCGGGTGGCCCTCATCGACGACGACCGGACGACGCGCTCAGTCCGCTCCCTCATGGGAATCGAGGAATCCGCCCGGACCACTTCGGACCTCGTCACCGAGGTCAACAGCGCCCGCGGCGTGGTAACCCGGCAGATCGTGGAAAAGTACCTGGTCGAAGCCCACGGCGTGAAATCGCTCGTCGGTCCTCACACGATCATCACCGATTTCCCGATCGAGATCGATACGGCCAAGGATGTCCTGGCGATCATGGGACTGGAGCTGGGCTTCGATTTTATTATCATCGATTCCCCACCGGATTTTATCAACACCTCCAGCTTCACCTACGGGATTCTGCGCGATTCAACCGAGCTTCCCCGCCCCCCATTAATCTTGCTCCCGGTCATTCCGGAAAAGATCCTGCTCCGCAGCGTCGACGATACGCTGACCGCCCTCACCCATTTTCACCACCCGGTCGAGCGCATCCTGCCGGTGATCAACTGCCTGCGGCCGACGCACGATCCGGAATCGATCCGGGGCAATGGCATCCTCTGGCAGGAGCCGGTCGGCATCATTCCCTACATGGCCGCCAACCAGTTCGTGGGTGAAACCGGGGTTCCGGTTCTGGCGCAGAATGCCGAAGGGGTGATGAGGCAAATGACCCGGTCTCTCATCCTGGGGCAGACGACGGTCAGGGACACCCAAAACGCCTTCAGCCTCCTCGCCAGACACCTCATCGAATTTGTGGAGAACGCCGATGGCGATCGCCTCAATTAATAATCCCGGCTCGACCTCCGCCCGCCGGTCGGTGCGCTCGATCAAGAGCACAACGAGCAGCACGGTGGTTATTTCATCCAACCAGATCGACGACGCCCGCCGGTATCTTTCGGATAATCTCCACCAGGACGATCTGAACCCGACCAATCTCGCCCGCGGCGGTCGGGATAAAGTCATCGGCATTCTACGGGAAGCCGCCAATAACGGGCAGATCAGCAACATTCCCCGCAACCCGTCCGATCAATTCCTGCGTGCCCTCTACAACAATACGGTCGGCCTGGGGGTGTTGGAGGAATTTTTAGCCAATCCGGAAGTCGAGCAGATCAACGTCCAGGGACCCCAAAAGATCCTCCTGCAGATTCGCGGTATCTGGACCGAGGTAACCGATCCCGAGCTCCTTTTTAAGGACGTCAAAGAGCTGCGCATGGTCGCGGCCAACATCGCGCGCCGGGTGGGAAAAGAACTATCGCGCCACACCAACCCGATTATCGATATCCGTTTTGAAAACCCGGTTCTGCGCATTCACATCAACCAGACCCGCCGCATCCACGGCATTGCGGTTTATATTCGCCGCGGCCGTGACGAGCCTTTTTCGACCGATTTCCTGCTCGAGGCGGGGAACTTCAACCGGGAAGTGCTCAAAGTCCTCCAGGATGCCGCCCGGCGGCTGATCGGCTGCGTCTTCCTCGGGGGCGTGGGGTCGGGCAAAACCGTCATGCTGGAAAAATACATTGACTGGATGCCCAACATCCCCATCGTCATCGTCGACGATGCCGGCGACTGCCAGCCGAGCCATCCGATGTGCGCCATATTTGACCTGCCGGAAACGTCCTACACATCCGGAAAACAGGTCAATCTGACCCTGGGTGGCATGACCCGGGCCGCCCTCCGCGAAGGGGACGTCCTGATTGTGGCCGAAACCCGGAGCGCCGAGGAGGCGGGTATTTTGATTTCAGATGCCCCCAGTATGCGCTGCGTGGTGACGACCGCCCATGGGGATACCGCCCCATCCGGGCTATCCCGCCTCGTCTCAATCGCCCAGCGGCCGCCCTCCCCCTATGCCGGCACCAACAGCCTGGAGGCACTGCGCCGGGATCTGGCTCAGGCTTTTCCGCTGGTCATCCAGGTCGATCGCCGGGGCAACCGGCGCTTCGTATCCGGCATCTACCACAATCTCGGCTGGTCCGACGAGCTCAATCAATGGCAGCTGCGCACGATCGTCGAGGCCGAGGTCACGGACGAAAAAGGGATTGAATGGCATATCGTCGATCCGGACTTGAACAAAGTCAAGCAGTTCGTCAGCCTGGATATGATGCAGACCGGCCGGGCGACCGTCTATGAATCGAAAAATCCGCAGCGAATGCTGGCCGATGCCCTGCGCAAAGTGGATGAGCAAAAATGGGTCGAGGCGATTCACCTGCTGTCTATTTTGCTCAAGAACGATCCGAGCAATGAGCAGATCCGCCACCGGCTCATCCAGTCGATCGAACAGACTGACGATTACGAAAATATTCTCACTGAAGCCCGGCAGGAGGTCGAGCGGCTCAACCAGCTCACCGCCCGCCACATCTGGGGAGACGCCCGCCGCCTGATCAAGGACCTGCCCAAGCGGCCGAGTGTTTACGCCTTCGTCTGGCGCCTGCACAGCAACATGGGCCAGATCGAAAAGATCATCGAAGAGGGCTATCAGGAAACCTCGGCGGCGATGCAGATCATGCAGGAAGCGAATGAACTGCTGCGCAGCCACCTTCCCTGGACCGAACTGCGCCGCTGCCTTTCCTCGCTGCAGAGCCTCGATGTCAGCCAGCTCAGCGATGAGACCAAGGCCGGCGTCAAGTTCGCCCACGCCAATCTTCTCGTCGAACTGGTCCGGCGGGCACCAAAAGCCAACGGCCAGTTCTACCGCCAGCAGCTCGATGCCTTCATCGGCAAAGAAGAAGCCAACCGGCGGCTGGGCACGGAGGTAATCCAGAGTGTCTGAATGGTCGTTTAACGAATACTACGAGTATTCGATGTACATCGCCTTTTTTGGGGCGCTCATCTGCGCCCTGATCTTCTTCTGGCCGTCACCGCGCTGGGTTGACCAAAACCGGCGGCTCAACGACGTCGACGGCCGGATTGACGACATGACCCGGCGGGACAAATCCCTGCAGCCGGCCGTTCTCAAGGCGATCTCGATTCTCCTGGCTTCACTTATCCTGGTTTCCTTTCTGATATTCATTGCCGGACTGCCCCCTCTCATTTCATTCATCCTGGCGGTCGCTCTGGTGGCGATGGTTTATCCGACGATCAACAATCTGCAGGAGCGGCGGGAACAGCGCAGTGCCCGGCGCGAGGCGCTGGCCGTAGCCGAGTTTATCGCCGGGCGGATGAGCGCCCAGGCCCCCCTTTTTGAATCCCTGGAAAATCTCTACGCGGAATTCGTCGACGGCAAACGGGATCTCCAGCTGATCGGCGAAGAACTCGGCGAAATGATACGCCGGGTGCGGCTAGGCAACGATCTGGCCGCCGAACTCCATCTCCTGGCCGTTAAATACGAACGGCTCCACTCCCTGCGGTATGTCTGGACGACTACCGCCTGATGGCCGAGGCGAGCATGGGCCAGGAGGCCGAAATCTTCCAGGCCAACGACCTCAGCGACAGCCAGACGATATCGGAGGAGCTGGCCAGCGTCCTCGAGACGGAAATGTCGACCGCCACCATGTCCCGCATCACCATGTTCCTCCTGATTGGCGGCATGATCGGCTTTCTCATCTTCTTCGGAGATGACCTGGGCGATGTGCTGATTCAGACCCTCCCCGGCAATGCGGTCATCGCCTTTTCCCTGTTTTCCCTCTGGTTAGCCCAGACGGTCGGCAGCAAACTGGAAGAATTACCCACCCTGGAGTTTTGACATGCCGGTTGCCACGCAAAACATTCTGGCCTTTGGCTCCCTTTTCCTGGCGGCGGTCTGCCTGGTCTATGCGGTGTCCAACCCGTATCGTCTCCGCCGGGTCAGTCGAGAGGCGATTTCGTCGATCATTCCCTCCAGCCGGCGCGAACAGCTCCTGACGCTGACCGATGCCTGGGCCGGCCGCAGCCGCATGAGCGATTTTCAACTGCAGGTCATTTCTCTGGGCGGGCTGATCATCGGCCTGCTGGCCGGTCTGGCCCTGGGAACGATCCTCGGAACTCTTTACGGCTCGCTCATCAGTGCCGTCCTGGCCGTTCTGCTCTGGTATTTTCCCAAACAGCGATTCCTACGCGGATTCCCCAAACAGATGATCCAGCAGCTGGAGCGAGAAGCCCCGATTATTTCCTCCTTCATGCATCGGGCGATCGGCATCACCGGCCTGTCGGTCCAGCGCTCTTTCGAGCAGTTCATGGAAATTTACCCGGAGAAGCAGACGGTCACTCTCCTGCGACAAATTCCAGAGGGGATCCCCTACCCGGACGCCCTGCTGGGACTCAACCTGCCGGTCAACGAGCTCAGCAACTGGCTGCAGCTCGTGCAAACTCTGAGCTCCATTTCCGATTTTGGCAACCCGGAAAATATTTTGCGCGAAGTGCGGGACCGGATTCGCAAACGGGAAGAACAGTATCTGCGGATGATCATCAAGCGCAAGGCGTTCGCCGCTCCAGCCGCCACCGTCGTCATCATGCTGCCCGGGCTCATGTGCGTGTTGATTGGTTCGGTTCTGCTCCAGGCGATCCGAACCCTGACAGGAGGTTTTTAAGTGTCCGCCTTCTTCGACGCCCTGGGTGAAAACTACTTCGTCCGGCCGGAAGACCGGCCAGATGAGGCCCTGCAGCAGGCCGCGCGCCTGCTCGGACGGGAACCGGCCGCCATCATCCGCAACGGCTGGGGCGGTCCGCTTCACCATTTCATCCATCACCCCAACGTCCGGGACATTATCGTTCAGCACGAAGCCCAGGTCTGGATCCGGGATCGCTACGGTGCCAAAGCCGCCGTGCCCATTCGCCTGAATTCCGACTGGATTGACTACCTGGCTTACCGGTGGCGCTATGCCGCGGCGGCCAGCCGGCAGGAGGCCGCCGCCGACCCCCTGGCCAATTTCAGACACACGCTGTTCTTCCCCGATCTCGGCGGCGGCATCCGCTACCAGTACGTCGGATCCGCCTTTTCCGCACTCGGCTCCTCGATCTACATCCGGCGGCTGCCGGCCGAGCCGGTCGAACTGGATTCCCTGGTCGCGAACGGCACCCTGCCGCGCGAAGCCGCTGATATGCTGATCGATTTCCTCAAGGCGAAAACCCCAATCATCATTTCCGGGCAGACCGGGTCGGGCAAGACGACACTGCTCGGGGCCCTGGTCAACGAGCTGCAGAAGCTTTACGAGCCGATCAACCTGCTCCTGGTTGAGAAATCCCATGAAATACCCTTGAACCGGCCGGCCTACCGCTGGGAGGAAGATGCGGACGGCCGGGTCGGGCTGGCTCACCTGGCATCCCACGCCACCCAGATGGGCCTGGAGTGGCTGGTCCTGGGCGAATGCACCGGAGCCGAGGCCTATTTTGTGCTCAAGGCCTTCACCCAGGGGGTGCCGGTTCTGACCACTCTGCATGCCGCCAATGCCACCGCCGGACTGCGCGGCCTGGCCATGCTGGCCCTCGAACACGTCAAGGAACCCAGCCTCCTGCCCAATCTCCTGCGCGCCCTGGCCGAAGAGGCGGTCATTTCCGTACACATCGAGCTCAACGAGCGTGAGGACGGCAGCATGCTGGGCCAGGTTACCGGCATCGAGGAGATGATCAGCGTCTCCGGAGACAAGCCGGTGGTCAACCCGATCTGGAGCCGCAAACCCGATCCTGAAACCGGTTTCGGCCGGCTCGTCTTCAACCGGGGCTCCCTGGCCCAGCTTTCCGATACGACCCGCCTGCGGTTCCGCGTGGCCGCCGTCGATTTTCCGCCACCCCAACTCATGGCCGACCCAACCAGAAATCAAACGTCACCCCAGCCGGCAAAAGGATTCTTCGCCAGAAAATGAGCCTCCTCCAACGGACCCAATCGGCCTTGATTTTCCTGGCCTTCTTCTTTCTGATCGCCGCCGCCGGCTTTTCTCCCATGACGGCGCGGGGACAGAATGAGAATTTACTGCTGAACGGGGATTTCGAAGAAGGATTCGCAGCCTGGAACGGCGAACCTGCCCTGCAAGTGGCGGCCGGCTGGACCCCCTTCTGGGTCATAACCGGCCTCGATATCCCGGAGAACGACCGGGGGGCGCGGCCCGAATTCATGGCCTCGGACTCCCCCAAATCCCCCTTCGCCCGGGCTTATACAGGCCAGCGAGCCCAGCTGTGGCACACTAAATTTTCAACGGCATTTGCGGGTGTCTACCAGAAAGTGCCCGTCACCCCCGATTCCACCCTGCGGCTTTCCGCCTGGACCTTCGCCTGGTCTTCCGAAGGAAACGACCCCGGCCGCTCCCAGAACGGCGCCTGGGCCAGGCAGCGGATCGGCATTGACCCCACTGGCGGAACCGACCCGAGCAGCCCCAATGTGGCCTGGTCGATGCCGACCCAGTACCTCGACAGCTGGGGGCGTATTTCCGTCGAAACCCGGGCCCAATCTGATCACGTGACCGTCTTCCTGTCCGCGTACCCGAACCGGCACCTCCCGCAGAATGATGTCTATTTCGACCAGGCGGAATTGATTCTCGTCTCCTTCGGCCTGCCCACCCCGGCCAGCGGTGGAGCCCCATTGATCGCCCCGACAATTGACCCGCTTCTCACCGGCCTGGTGACCGGCCAGGGGGTGGCCCCCGGAGTTCAGGGGATCGCCTTTGGCGGAGCGCAGGCCGCTGGCAGCGAGAGGCTGCCCGAACCGGGTGGAGCCGGCATGACCTCCTGGTTGATTCTGCTCACTCTTCTGATCGGGGCCTGTCTCCTCGCCATCCCCACATTCCGCGAAAAATTTAGCCGGCTGCTCGCTCGCGGCCTGGCACAGATCCACTCGAAAATCGCGCCATGAGATCACCCTGGGAAGAATTGAATGCCATCCGGGCCAGGGAAAAGAGGCGAAAACTGCGTCTGATCTCTATCGTGGGATTTCTTCTTTTCGTACTGGCCTCCCTGATCCCTGTGGTTTCCATTTTCTGGCCGGAGGCGCTCCACTTTGGCTTTATGAATCTGACCGCCGAGGAGCCGGATCGGCCCGCTCGCGGCCGGCAGACGTTCGCGGCCGGTCAGCAGGAAGCCGAGACCCTGCTGACTGCCCCGCGCAGCAGCGCCGAGGCGGGGCGTTATTTCAGCACCCAATTTGGCGGCGATCACCTGATCCGACTGGAAAACAACCTGCGGCAGAGCCAGCTGCCCTCCCTCCGGTCGATGGCCGCCCGGGCGAGCCAGGGGCCGCGGAAAATCACCTATGAAGTTTCCGGCAGCGGCCGGGCCCATGAATACGCTCTGGGGCGGGCCGCCTATGCCGCGACCCGCGTGATCGGCGCCGCCGGCGAGTGGCAGGTACGCCCCTGGTGGAAACCGGGCTGGCTGCCCGCCTCGGTCGACTGCGGCGAGATCGGCGTGGCCGCCATCGCCGGCCACGTGTCCTGGGCCGGCCGGCCGGGACCTTTTAACGATTTGGGCGCGATGGCGGCCGGCGACGAAATCCGCTGCCAGGCTGCCACCGGGAGCTGGTTCACCTATCAGGTCACCGAGGTGGTGCGAATCGACTATTCCGAAACCGATTATTACTGGCGGGCGCTGGAACGCGGCACCGCCGAACTTTCCCTGTTTACCTGCACCCCGGAAATTACCGGCATTATCGTCGTACGGGCACGCCTGAATGAGGAAGAAAATTGACGCACAAGACGCTGAATAAAACAACGGCCGGCCCATCTGGAAAGCGGCCGGCGGCGGCGCGGCTTCACCTGGTCCTTCTGGCCTGCCTGCTGGCCGCTCTGCCTGTGTTGGCCGGGTGCCGGCCGGATGATCCCGCAGCCGGCGCTTCCATGGAAAATATTTCGCTGCCGACCCCGACACCCAGGCCAACCGCGACCCCGGTCACCCCATCCGGCACCGATGCGCCAGCAGCAGCCGGCCAGGGTGAAGACAGTTTTCTCGGAGGCATTCTGGGCGGCGGCGAGGCACCCGCCGCCGGCGAAGAAGCTGCCCCGACCCCGAACGAAGATCCCGGCGAACCGGACACGCCGGCCGCCCTGGAACCGGTGGAAGTGGCCATCGACCTGCGCAGCGGCGATCTGAACACCTGGATCGAAGTCTCACCACCGCCCGGCTGGCGCATCATCCAGGGGCTCGACGGCATCTTGCTGACCCAGCGGCCGGAAATGGTGCCGGGTGAGGCCTTTGTCATGGTCCGGCGCTGGGGCAATGTGGTCAATCTCACCGATTACCTGGCCTACCTGCCCGACGCAGTCGAGGAACGGAATTCCAATGTCGCCTTTCGCATGGGCGGCTATGACTGGGATGGGGTTTTTCTCACCACGGAGGACCACCGCTACCGGGCCTTTTTCGGCATCAGCGCCGATGGGGTGCCGTCGTTCACCCTCCTGGTCTTCGTACCGGCCATCCCGAACGAAAACGAGGAACCCCTTTCGCGGGAGCAGCTCCTGGCGAGCTGGAGTTTGCAGGTGGGGGATTTAAACAGCATCCTGCGCCGGTTCTCGTTCTATTAGCGGAGAGATGGTACTTTGAAGAGATTCCTAAGATCCCCAAAATCTGACACACCGCTCGCAAAATGGGGCGGTTTCGGCCTGCTGATCCTGCTGGCAGCCCTGTTTGTGACCGCCTGCGGGGCCGGCGAGGAACCACTCGATCTGCAGGCGGAGCGGCCGGCGGCAACGCTGACCGCCACCCCATTCCCGACCCGGGCGCCGACCAGCACCCCGGCGCCCCTGCCGACCAGCGTTCCGACCCCTTCGCCTACCCCGCTGCCGCCGGTCGTGGCCAAAATTTCCGGCCCGCGGACGATCCCTCCGGGTCTCCCCCGCTCGGTGACCTGGCATATTCGGATCACGGCCGGGGCGGAGCTCGTAATCGCCTCGGTGGACGATCTCGGCGGCTCGATGCTGACCGGCGACACCGAAGGGAAGCTCGTCCTGGCCAGGACTCTGCTGCCGGCCGGCCTGGAAACCGGCGGCGCCCAATTCGAAAGTGAATGGCTCATTACCGGTGTAGCCGACCCCAACGTCGGCCAGGGCAAGATCAGCTTCTACCTGGAAACGGCCCAGCATGGGGAGGCGGTGACACTGCCCTGGGCTGTTGGCAATGCAGCCGATGTCGAATCTCAGCAGGTGACGATTACGGTCGATGGAGTCGTCGAGAACCTGGCAGCCCTACCGGCGGCCGGCCAGACCGGCGGCCAGCCGGGGCTGCGCCATTTCAGCGGCGCCGGCGGCGTTTCCTTTGATTATCCCGAAGGCTGGTTCGTCGTGGAGTCCCCGGATGGCATCATTCAGCTGTCGCCCGACCCGATGCCGGCCGCGGACGGGGCACGCCCGGCCGGCACCCCATACGCCACCCTGATCGCCGGCTCCCGCGAGATGGCCGGGGTTCCGGCCGGGGTCGACCTTTCGGCCGGCGCCGTGATCGACTGGCTCCTCGGGGATCTAACCACAATCGGCGGGAGCGGAGCCGGAACCTTTCTCTCCGACCAGCTCGAAGTGCTCGACCGCCGGCCGCTCGAAACGGCCAAGGGCTCGACGGCCGAGCAGGTCATCCTCCGCTCGACGGCCGGCAGTGAAGCGGAGCGCTTCCAGGCTTCTTTTACCGTTCTCGTGCGTTCGGAGGCGGAAATCTACATCCTCTCTGCCTTCGAACCGGCTGGGAAGGAAATCAGTCCGGCGTTGAACCGGCTCGTGCCGACCCTGGCCATGACGGGGTAACCGCCCCGTTTTGATGAGCGGCTCCCGCTCACCCGGACGCCATGGCTCCCTGTCCCGAATCTGATCGCCACCAGCCATCCCTTCGCCGGCAGCTGCTCCCGGCAGGCCCCGGCGCGCTGATGGCACTGGCGATCCTCCTCTTCAAGCTCTGGATTCCCGGCCTGGCGTTGGCCCAGGCAGAACCTTCGGCCGAATCTGCCGACAGGCCGGATATCGCCCTCTGGGGCTGGCTGGAGCCGAACCGGGGGTTGAACGCGGGTGAAACGGCCGAAGTGGTCATCCAGGTCGCCCATCTCAATCCAGGGGCGGATCCCCTGCCAGACCCAATCCTCACCGCCGTCATCCCACCCACCTGGGAGTATCTGGCTGGCAGCTGGCGGTGGACCGGCGGGAATACACCGAGGCCGGAAACCGTGACAGCCGTTCCCCTACCGGGGGAGCGAGGCACGCGGATCCAGTGGCGCTGGCGTCCGCCTGGCGATGGCAGCCCTGCCGAGTGGGAGGGGCAGATGCGCTTCCAGATCCGGTCGGCCGAAGGTGGGAGCGCCGGCCCTCAAATGATGATACTTCTGGCCGCTCCGGGCAGCTCGAATTTCACCTGCTGGGGAGAGTCACCGACCTCATCTGTCGATACTATCACCGGGGAAAGCCCGGCCTGCCTCTTTTCGCTGGATGCCGGCCTCCAACCCGCCCAAGCTCAAGCTTCGAGCAGGCCATCCCACCTCGTCTCCCTTGGCCTGATCCCGGGGGGAAAACCGGAGAATCATCCAGGTCCGGCAGCCAGCGGCCGCACGCCGGGCCTGCGCCATGAAGGGGAGGCGGTCTTCTGGGGAAACGACGGGGTCGGGATTCCAGGGGCGGAGAACGAAGTGGTCGTCGTCCTGGTGAATCGGCAAGCGGCGGCCCAGCGCCTTTCCGGGTGGATTGACTTCAACCGGGACGGGGTCTTCAGCCCGGAAGAGCGGATCATCGCCGGCCGCCATTTCGGCCGCCGGACCAATCCGCAGGCCGCAAGGGTCACTTTTCACATCCCGGCGGCGGCCGCCTGCGGGGCCACCTGGGCCCGCTTCCTGCTCGAACCGGCGGCAGCCGGCGGCGCACCGGCCGGCCCACAGGAGATCGAAGAAACCCCCTATCAAATCGAATGCCAGGCGGATCTGACTCTGACGGCCGTGCCCAGCAGCAGTCCGATCGGCCGGGACGAAACTCTGCACTGGATCCTAACCGTCACCAACGAAGGGCCGTCCGCCGCCGAGCAGATTCTACTGACCGACGAATTCGGCCCCGGCCTGGGCTTCCTCGGCCTGGAGGTTTCGGATAATCGGTGGTCCTGTTCACCGCCGGGCGAAATTATCAGCACGAACCGGCTCGACTGCCGCTATCCCACTCTGGCGGCCGGTCAGACGATTACCGTCGACCTGGCGCTGGTGGTGCCGCGCAATTATGCCGCCGACACGATCCCCAATACGGCCCGGGTCGCCTCGGACACCCTGGAGCGCGATCTGTCGCAAAATTACCGGCGCTCGATCGTCGAACTGGAAAAACGGTGGGTTCTGGGGAACTACCGGCCGGTGCACGATTTTCCGTTTATCCATGTAGGTTTTCATCCGGCTTTCATCCGCAATCCCGATCTGCGAGAGCAGGATTTCCGGGTCTTGACGACCATTCCCAACCACATTCAGGTGCCAATCTCCATTGCCGTCGGCTACAGTGCCAGCACGCGGCCCTGGCTGACCGTCCCCTCATGCACGACGAATCCGGAGGACCCGACCTGCAACAGCAACAATCGAATCGACGGGCTGGTGCTGGTCGAGAGCTATGCGCTCAACCGGATCACCTATGAAAATGAGTGGGTGGTTTATGCGCCAGAACGACCCCTCGTTCGCTATCTCAACCGGGTGGCCGACAGCAACCTGAGCCGCTGCGCCGGTGCCGGATCCTGCATCGGCTTCGATCTTTTCCGGGTCGAAAAAGGGGGGGTAAAGCCCTATGATTGGGATGAACCGGCCGATTATTTCTATTTGAATTTCATCACGCGCGGCGGGCGCGAAATCAGCTGTCCGACCGGCATCCCCGCCGGCCAGTGCGTGATCGTGAACGAAGCCAGGCCGGGCACCTACCAGGTTCACGCCACCCTCCAGCTCATCGTCGTCTTCGACGACCGCCGCCTGGGAGACGAGCCGATGACTCTCCGCCTCGCCCCCTACCCGGTTACCGCCAACCTCCAGATCCTCGCCCCGTTCACCGAACCCGAACCC
>JBFFZG010000036.1:0-22950 GCA_041568735.1 Promineifilaceae bacterium (SeqCode) | reverse complement strand
GCCGTGCCCGACCAGACCGCCCGCGCCTTCTGGGAGCAGGCCCTGGCCCCGCGGCTGGTCGAGGCCGCCCGCTCCCTGACCGGGTCGGCCTGGCAGTTCACCTTTGTCCTGGCCGGCTCTGAGCCGCCGAAAGCGGCCCCGGCCGCGGCCGATTGGACCGCCCACTTCCGCCCTCTCTGGGCGGCCGCCCGCAGCGAACTGGCCCTGCAGATGACCCGGGCCACCTTCGAGCGCTGGCTGCAGCAGGCGGAGCTGGTCGAGGCCGATGAGCGCACCCTGCGCGTCGGCGTCGCCGGGGAGAACGGCCGGCAGTGGCTCGATCACCGGCTGAAAAAGACCATCGTACGGACCCTGCGGGCGCTCGGCGAGCGGGATGATCTCGAGGTGGAATTTGTCGTGGTCGAGCGCCCGGTTCACGGCACGGGAGAATGGTCCCCATGACCCCGCCGCCGTCCCCCCGGATTTTGCTCATTGAAGACGACCCGGCGGTCGGCCGCAGCCTGATCGACGCCCTGACCGAGGAGGGTTTCCAGGTGACCTGGCGCACGGCCGGCCGGGAAGGGCTGGCGGCCGCCCGGCAGGAGGCCCCCCAGCTGATCATCCTCGACGTCCGCCTGCCGGACGGACCCATCAAGGCGACGAATTCGCCGCTTTCGATGGCCAGTGATACGTCAACCAGCGCTGGAATTTCGACCCCACCCAGCCGGTAGCGCCGGCTCAGGCGGTCCACTTCGATCAGCGGCGGGGCACTCGTTCCGTTCATTCGGCCACCACCTCGTCCCCTTCGGCCAGGCCGGCCGTGATCTCGATGAAGGCATCCCCGCGCAGGCCCACCTGAAGTGAGCGGCGGACCGCTGCTGCCGCTTCACCGCCTCGAGGTCGGCCTCGGCCAGCTGCCTCGCCCGCTTTTCCGCCTCGTAAGCCAGCCGGTAGCTTTCCCGGATCTGTTCGGGTTCCCAGGGGCGATCGAGCGCCTTCTGGTATTCGGCCAGCGCCCGGTTTTCCGCGTCCCGTGACGCCGCCAGCCGGAGCTCGGCATCGGTCAGGGTCGGCACCTGGGCCCGGGTGCTGTTGATCCGGGCTTCATTCCCGGCGGCCGCCAGCGCGGCAGCGCCCAGGGCCTCTTCAAAGGCCAGGCGGGCCTGCTCCAGCCGGATTTCCGCCCGCCGCAGCGCTTCTTCCAGGGGGGCGGTTTCCAGGGTGGCCAGCGTGGCCCCGGCGCGAATCGGGCTGCCGGGGCGCACCAGGAGGGTCTCAACCGGCCGCCGGCCGGAAAGCTGAGATAGCCCTCTTCGAGGCCGACCAGCCGGCCGGGTGCAGTCACCGTTTTGTCGACGTTTCCCCGGCTGACCGGCACCGTGATCGGCCGGGCCGGTCCCTGGTCGGCCTCGATCCCGCCGCTGCTGCGCTGGCTGAGCAGGTAGCCGCCGCCCGCCACGAGCGGGGTGGCCAGCAATAGCATCCAGATCCAGATTGGTTGGCGCATGAGAGAACCTCACCTGGCCCGCGCCGCCTGCGTGCCCGGACACGCCTGTCCGGCCATTTTCTACGATAGCTGGCAGGTTAAACGACGGGGATTGCACGCGGATTGCGGGTGGGTTACGGTTCTGTAATCTCCCTTTTCATTCTGGAAACCGGCTGAAAAACGGCCGGCGGCCGGGCCATCCGGGAAAAACGGATCTCTTCCGCCAAAACACCCGCGGCGAGGGCAAACTGTTTTATACTGTGCGAAGGAGAGCTTGGAGACGAGGCGGTGCATGTGCTCTGGAAACTGCATGCCACCGTAAAGACGGTTTTTTTAATAAAGGAGGGAAATATGAAAGCCAGAACGTCGGGCCGCCGATCCGGCAAAGGACGCGGCTGCCTGCTCGCCCTGCTGATCCTGCTGGGCCTGCTCGGAGCCGCCATCGCCCGCTTGATTCGCCTTCTCCTGGAGTTTGGCTGGCCTGGCCGGTTCCCGCGCCGGCACCCGGTGGACCAGCCCAGCCGCAATCCATGCATGCCGATCCCGCCCGAAGTCTACCGCCGGCCGGATCCGCTGATCTATTCCCAGCACTACCTGATGGCCCAGGGGCTGGCCGTGACCTGGAACAATCCCGACATCGAGCTGCGGGAGGCGGGGGTGCCCGTTTCCTCGCATGACCTCAAACCGGGACGGACCTACGAAATCGTGGCCAGCATCTGGAATGGGTCGGTTGACGCGCCGGCGGTTGGCCTGCCGGTCCAGTTTTCTTATCTGCAGTTTGGCGTGGGGACGCAGAAGCATCCGATCGGCCAGACGACCATTAATCTGCCGGCCAAGGGAGCGGCCGGCCTGCCGGTGCCGGCGGTCATGCTCTGGACGACCCCGAGCACCCCGGGCCACTACTGCCTCCAGGTCGAGCTGGTCTGGGGGGACGACGCCAATCCACACAACAACCTGGGGCAGGAAAATGTCGACGTCAAACCGCTGAATTCCCCGCGGGCCCGCTTCGAATTTCCGGTGCACAACCCGACCCAGCTGCCTCTGGCGCTCGAACTGGCGGCCGATTTCTACGCTCTGCCCGCCCGGCTGCCCTGTGAGCGCCGGCGGGTGGGGGCGACCAACGTGCCGGCCGCCGAGGAGCGCAGCGCCCGGGAGCGGGAGGCGATGGTGCGGCACGGCCGGCGCCTCTTTTACGTGCCGGAAACCTGGCGGGTGGCCGTGGAGCCGGCCGAAGTCAGCCTGCGGCCGGGGGAAACCCGGAACGTGGCGGTTGACGTCACCGCCCCGGACGACTTTCGCGGCCGCCAGGCCATCAATATCAACGCCTTCACCGCCGGCGAGCTGTACGGCGGCGTGACGCTGACCGTCGAAGGAGGAGACTGACCATGGCCGCCAAACACTACACGCGCTGCGTGGCACCTGAGGATTACGAAGGGCTCGACTACACGCCGGAGGCGGTCATCGCCGTTCTCGGGGTTCTTTTCGCCTTCATCGCCTCGCCGGTGACCCTGCTGGCCAGCCTGTGGGCGGTCATGTCCGCCCTGCTGAAAATCTGCGACTTTTTACTCTACGGCAAGCTCGTCTGCCTCGGCGACAGACGGGAGGAGTGCGCCATCGGCCGGGTGATCACCTTCGAGACGGTCGACGATAAAAAGGGGTATGAGAAGCTCGACAACGACTATTCGATCAATCTGCTGCTGGCCCCCCACCATCCGAACGATTTCAAAAACGGCGGGACGAAGCACGATCGCTTCTTCACGGTGGCCAATGACGGGCTGCAGGGGCGGCTGATCCGGCAGCAGCCGGGCATGCCGATCCCCGAGGAAGGGCCGAACGAGGTGGGGCCGGACAAGGCGACGAGCGATCGCTACAATCCGTACATGGCCAGCACCTATGGGGACAAGATTCCCTACCCGACGTCGGCCGACAAGCCGTGGGACGTGCCGGTATTTCACACGGAAATCGAAGGCGATCGGACTTACTACGTCTGCAAGGCGCTGTCGACCCTTTCCAATCCGTTCCCCTTTATCCCCGGTTTCTGCAAATGGAAGCCGTTTGGCATTCCGGTCGGCCGCGTCGTCTGCTCGTTCGTGGCCACGATCCTGGCCCCGCTGGTCATTGCCGCGATCGTCGCCGCCTGGTTTGCCGGGTCCGACGACAACCGGGACGAGCTCAACGCCGGGGAGCTGGCCGAAGGGGATATGATCCTCGTTCGGGGGATCTGGACCTATGACGCCGGCCATTCCGGCTACAATGAAATGCACCCGATTCTCTATCTGCAGAAGCTCGATCCCAGTTTTGGCTTCACCAACACGAAGTCATTCGGCAAGGTCTACCAGACCTGGTGCCGCATGACAGGGGAGACCCCGCCGGGAGTGCCGGAAGGGGAGCCCATACCGGCGATGACCCCGGAGCAGAAGGGGACCTTTGACAGCCAGCGCCGGCCGGAAAACCGCTGGATCATTCATCCG
This sequence comes from Promineifilaceae bacterium (SeqCode), assembly GCA_041568735.1. GTDB lineage: Bacteria > Chloroflexota > Anaerolineae > Promineifilales > Promineifilaceae > WTJY01. The sequence continues at coordinate 19,014 of JBFFZG010000036.1, read as the reverse complement.
TGGATCGACGGCTGCGAGCCGGAAGAGGAGGAGGAAGAGCCGCCGGTCATTCGTTGAGTTCGGCCGTCCCGGTGGTCGGGTCAACCTGCCGGCCGCCGGGAGGGCTCCCTTGAAAAGACAGATATGCGTGACGAGATTATCCTGATCGGCCCGGCGCGAACCGGGAAGACGACGGTCGCCCGGCTGCTGGCAGCTGAGCTCGGCCAGCCCCAGGTCAGTCTCGACGAGCTGCGCTGGGGTTATTATGCGGAAATCGGTTATGATCCCGAACTGGCCCTGCGGATTCGCCAGACCGGCGGGTTTGTCGCCCTGGTTTTTTACTGGAAATTATTTGACGCCCACGCCGTCGAGCGGGTGCTGGCCGATCACCGGGACTGTATTTTCGACTTTGGCGGGGGTCATTCCATCTATGAAAATCGGCACCTCCTGGCGCGGGTGCAGCAGGCGCTGGCTCCTTTTCGGCATGTCATCCTGATCCTCCCTTCACCGGATGCCGGCGAGTCAATTCGCGTTCTCGACGAGCGCACGGCCGATCTGACCGGTGCTTTTGGGCAGGGCTTCAACTGGAACGACTATTTTGTCCGGCATCCATCGAATCAGCTGCTGGCCACGCACACGGTCTACACCTGGGGAAAAACGGCGGAAGAAACACGCGATGAGATCCTGGCTTTGATCGGCCAGACCGATACCTGATGTGACGGTGCGGTGTGGTACGCCGGGTTGACTTGCGGCGGAGGGGGGAGGTAAGATTGGGCAACATTGATAGTGTAGCAAAAACACAAACAGGATCTTTATGAACTGCATCACCCTGGCCACCTGCAACCTCAACCAGTGGGCGCTCGATTTTGAAGGCAACCTCGACCGCATCGCCCGCTCAATTCGGCTGGCAAAAGCGCGCGGTGCCAGCTACCGGCTCGGGCCGGAGCTGGAAATTCCTGGCTACGGCTGCGAGGATGCCTTCCTGGAAGGGGACACTCTGCGCCATTCCTGGGAGGTTGTGGCCGCGATTTTGCAGAGCGACCTGACCGATGGGATCCTGTGCGACATCGGCCTGCCGGTCATGCACCAGAACGCCCGCTACAACTGCCGGATCCTGATTCGCGACCGGCAAATCCTGCTCATACGCCCCAAGATGATCCTGGCCGACGACGGCAACTACCGGGAATCCCGCTGGTTTGTTCCCTGGCAGTTCCCGCGGCAGACCGAGCCCTTTGCCCTGCCGCGCCTGATCCGGGAAATCACGGGCCAGGATCTGGTGCCGCTGGGGGATGCCGCCCTGGCCACGCGGGACACGGTGCTGGCGGCTGAAACCTGCGAGGAGCTCTTCGCCCCGGACAGTCCCAACATCTATCTCGGGCTTGACGGGGTGGAAATCATCGCCAACGGCTCCGGCTCCCACCACGAGCTGCGCAAGCTCAACTGGCGCATCGAAATGATTCGGAGCGCGACTTCCAGCAACGGGGGCGTTTACCTCTACGCCAATCAACAGGGATGCGACGGCGGCCGGCTCTATTTTGACGGCTGCGCCCTGATCGCCGTCAACGGGGAAGTGGTCGCCCAGGGGAGCCAGTTTTCCCTGGTCGACGTCGATGTGGTAACGGCCACGGTTGATTTAGAGGCGGTGCGTTCCTACCGGGGGGCGGTGGCCAGCCGCATGGTTCAGGCCAGCCGGGCGGCTCCGGTTCCCCGGATCGCGGCCGATTTTGATCTGACGGCGCCGGCCGCCGGCCGGGGGCCGGATCGGCCCATCGAGGTCCACTACCACACCCCGGAAGAGGAAATCGCCAACGGGCCGGCCTGCTGGCTGTGGGACTACCTGCGCCGTTCGGGAGCGGCCGGCTTTTTCCTGCCGCTGTCGGGCGGGGCGGACAGCTCGGCCGTGGCCGCCCTGGTCGGTTCGATGTGCCGGCTGGTTGTGCGGGAGGCGGCTGCCGGCAACGAACAGGTCATCGCCGACGCGCGCCGGCTGGCGGGGGAGCCGATCGAGGGGGATTACCGGCCGGCCGATCCGCAGGCCTTCGCCCAGCGCATCCTGCACACGGCCTACATGGGCAGCACCAACAGCTCGGCCGAGACCCGGGCCCGGGCGGCCCAGCTGGCCGAGGAGATCGGCGCTTACCACCTGCAGTTCGCCATTGACGGGGTGGTCGACGCCTTCCTGAAGCTCTTCATCCAGGTCAGCGGCCGCACCCCGCGCTTCAGGGCGCATGGGGGAAGCGGGGCCGAGAACGTAGCGCTGCAAAACATCCAGGCGCGCAGCCGGATGGTGCTGGCCTATCTCTTCGCCCAGCTCCTGCCGTGGGTGCGCGGCCGCAGCGGCACCCTGCTCGTCCTGGGGACGGCCAACGTCGACGAGGCGCTGCGCGGCTACATGACCAAATACGACAACAGCAGCGCCGATATCAATCCGATCGGGGGGATCAGCAAGACCGATCTGCGCCGCTTTCTGCGCTGGGCGATCGACCATCTCGGCTACGAGTCCCTGCGGGCGGTCGTCGAGGCGCCGCCGACGGCCGAGCTGGAGCCGGTGACGGCCGATTACGTCCAGCGGGACGAGGTCGACATGGGGATGACCTACGACGAACTGAGCCGCTTCGGCCGGCTGCGCAAGATCGACCGCTGCGGCCCGCTGGCCATGTTCGAGCGGCTCGTCCATGAGTGGGATCACCTGCCCCCGGCCGAAGTCGCCGAGAAAGTCCGGCGCTTTTTTTATCACTACAGCGCCAACCGGCACAAGATGACCGTCCTCACGCCGTCTTATCACGCCGAGGCCTATTCCCCGGATGATAACCGGTTCGATCTGCGGCAGTTTCTGTACAATGTGCGCTGGAGCTGGCAGTTCCGCCGCATCGAGCAGCGGGTGACCGAGCTGGCGGTCGAAACACTTGAAGAGGAGCGAAGAGGAGAAGGCGATGATTGACCTGGATGCCTGGCTGGCCGAATTAAAGCGAAATGGGGAGGGAATCGTCGAACTGGTCCGGGGAACGGCGGCGGCGCAGGCGCGCTGGCGGCCGGACCCGGATTCCTGGTCGCTGCTCGAGGTGGTCAATCATCTGGTCGACGAGGAGCGGGAGGATTTCAGGCAGCGGATCGACTACGTGCTGCACCGGCCGGGGGAGCCCTGGCCGGGAATCGATCCGGACGGCTGGGTGCTGGCCCGGGCCTACAACGAGCGGGACCTGGCCGAATCGCTGGCGAATTTTCAGCGCGAGCGGGCCCGGTCGCTCGCGTGGCTGGACGGCCTGCGCGGGGCCGATTGGGGGGCGGCGGAAGAGCATCCGGTTTTCGGCCGTTTTACAGCCGGAGATCTCTTCATGTCATGGGTGACGCACGACCATCTGCACCTGCGCCAGATTGCCGAGCTCAAGCGGGCCTACCTCGAGTCCCGGGCGGAGGGCTACCGGTACGGCTACGCCGGCGACTGGTAGTCTTTGAGAGCCGACTCCCGAACCAGCCGGCCTTTTCCAAGTGTGACCACACCGGCTATTTTCGCATAGTCAAATTGCAGACCCGCCAGCTCCCAGCTCCCAACCCCTAACCCCTACCCCCTGGACCGCGTCTGCACCGTCTGCATGGCGACGTAGCGCATGGCGGTCTGGGCGCTGGTCCAGCCGAACCAGGCCATCAGCTCATCGACTCCATAGCCGAAGCGGGCCATCTGGGTGGCGCAGAAATGGCGGCAGTCGTGGGCGGAGAGGTGGGGGAGTCCGAGATTCCGGCCGAGGAAGCGCACCCGTTCGCTGAGCCGGACGCGGGAGAGGCCGCGCGGCTGCAGGGCGCCGCCGCTGCCGTCCTTTTTCAACCGGCTGCTGGCCAGAATGAGCGGGCCGTTGGGCTTGAGGTTGGCCGGGTAGAAAGACGCCAGGTAGGTCCGGGCCAGCCGGGCGGCCGTGGGGGTCAGCCGGTGGGTGGTGAAGGCGTGATCGGTCCCCTGCACCTTGGGCCGGAAAAAGCTGAGGGTGCCGGCGGCCAGGTCGACGTCCTCGACGGTGAGCAGGGCCAGCTCGCTGGCCCGCAGCCCGTGGTCGAGCAGCAGGGTCATGAGCAGGGCGTCTCGCCAGGCCTGGGGGGAGTCGTTGGCCGGCTCTTTCAGGTGGGCGGCCTGGACAGCGGTCAGCAGGAGGGCCTTTTCTTTCCTGGTGGCGCGGCGGGTGACGACGACCCGCCGGTGGCGGCCGTCCAGCTTATAGGCGTAGGAGATCTTTTTCTTGCGGGTCTGCTCCCGCCGGGCGTCGACATTGAGCCCACCCTGGCGGGAGAAGCCGCGCACCCCCTGGATCAGGAGTCCTTCCTCCGGTGAGATCACCCCGGCCTTGACGGCCAGGGCGGCGTAGGTGCGCACGGTCGACAGGCGGGCGTTGACCGAGGCGATGGCGAACCCTTCGGCCAGCTGCCAGTGGACGAATCCCTCGACGATGCCCCAGGTGACCCCATGCCAGGCCTGGGGATCGGTCTGAAAGCGGGCGGTGTGCACGAGGGGAATCTGCCCGTCGACCAGGTATTCGGCGAACAGCTCGAGATCCCGGCCGTGGCGCTTGAGCGTATTAGCCGCTTTTTGCTCGAGGTAGCGCTGGAAGACGACCCGGCCGGCCGCCCGGTTGGCGACCTGACCGGCGATCTCGAGCGGGGTGGCCGGCCCGGTCGGGGCCGGGCGAGTCTGAATACGGCCCCAATTACTTCGCGTAGTCATTTATCTCAACCCCTTTGAAGTCAATATACTTGACATAATATAACAATTGCATCATTATGTCAAGTCTATTCCTGGATTTCCCGGCTGCTGCCAGTCAATCAGTCCGCTGGGATCGAGATATCATCCCGCTTCGGGAGCCAATTTCGGAAGAGGGGACCGCAGCTGGCCAACTTTCCATTATAATTGCCTGGAACATACCGGCTGCCGGCCTGCCCGATCCGGCAGGAAACCATCGAACCCGGTCTCCAGGAAGGGTGATTTTGTCTTTTCAAATCTCGAAAATCGTTTCAGGAATCCTGACCCTCTTCTTTCTCTGCCTGCTGGCCGCCCCGGCCGAAGCCCAGGGAGAGGTCACCATTTCCTTCTTTCTGCCCCAAACAGAGCTCGATCTGGGAGAGCGGGTGCGCACCGAACTTCAGATTTTCAATGCCAGCCGGGTTGTCTCCGCCCAGATCATCGTCGAATATACACCGGATTTTCTGGCTGTCGGCGACGCCAATCCTCAGCTGACCGGCGTCCAGATCGAAGGCGGCACTTTCTGGAACGCCGGCGGGCCGGTGGTTAAAACTAATGCGGTGGACGATATCTTTGGCGAGATCATTTACGCCGTCGATGTCGCCCAGCCTGTCAGCGGCAGCGGGGTCGCGGTTACCATAGATCTGACCGGCAAGGCGGCGGGCCAGGGCTACATTCGCACGCTCCTGGTGGAACTCCAGCTTGAGGACGGCCGCTACCTCTACCCGCAGGCGATCGAAGTACCCCTCGTCATCACGAGCAATGTCGCCCCGGGGCAGACCCAGCCGGCCGCCACGGCGACTTCAAACGGAGGCAGCGAAACCCCGACCCCGGGGCCGGGGACGCTCGAGCCCATCGCTTCACCCGGCCCGGGCACGCCGGCCGCGGGCACCCTGCGGCCGACGCTGCCGCCGGGCGTGACCCCGAGCGAGACCCTGCCTCCGGGCGGCGACCAGCCGCCGCCCGGCTTCATTCCACCGACCATCACCCTGTCGTCGATTGGCACCGCCGCTCCTCAGGCCACGCCGACGCTGCCCATCATCGGCATCGCCTCGCTGTCCCCACCGCCCGGACAGGCAGGGGGTGCCCCGCCTGCCGCTGGCGGCGGACCCTCGGTGGGACTGATCACCTTTGACGTCACCCGCGCCGGGCAGCCGATCGCCGCGGCGCCGGCCGGGATGCCGGCCGTGGGGTCTTCACAGCCGGCCGCGGCCGCGCCGGCCCGACCGGCGGCCGCCCCTCGCTGGCCCCTGTTCCTCGCCTTCGGCGTGGCCTTTCTGCTGTTCCTGTCCGGCGGTGGTTTGCTCGTCTGGCGGATCCTGTGGGCGTCCTACGGCACGATCGATGGGGTCCCGGTTAGCGGGAAGAAAATGAATCCCGACTAATTTTCGGTTTCCTCTTTGTCCCGACATTGTGTACGATAAGGGTGAAGGAAATCCGATGCAGGCCCGATTGAACCTGGAGGCATTTCATGTCAGATCCGATCGAGATCTGGGAAAAACCGGAAGCCGAAGAAATTTATATGCTGGCCGGCTGGCGCCAGTGGGCCGATGCCGGCTCCATTTCCTCCATGCTGCCCCAGTATCTCATCCAGCAGACCCAGGCCGAGCACATCGGCTCGATCCGCTCGGATGACTTCTATCTCTTTCAGATTCCCGCCACGCACGATCTCGTGCGGCCGGTCGTCAAGTTTAAAGACGGATTCCCCGAATCGCTCGACGTCCCGGTCAACGAGCTCTACTACACCGGGGACGGACGCCGGGGCATAGTCTTCTTCCTCGGCGACGAACCCCATCTCCACATCGAACATTATGCGGCCGCCTTCCTCGATGCCGCCGAGCAGCTCGGCGTCAGGCGCATTGTCGGCCTCGGCGGAGTTTATGGGGAGCTTCCCTACGACAAGGAGCGCACCATCTCGGCCATCTACAGCCGGCCGCAGCTGCAGGCGGAGCTGGATGAACTGGCCGTCAACCTCTCCAACTACCACGGGGGGGCCAGCATCGGCTCCTATATCTGCCGCCGGGCGGCCGAGCGGGAAATGGAATACGTCAGCTTCTACGCCTTTGTGCCGACTTACGATTTCTCCCAGGTTTCAGCCCAGGGGAACGCCATCCGCCTGGAAAACGATTTCACCGCCTGGCTGGGGGTTATGCGCCGTATCAACCACATGCTCAAGCTCGATTTCGACCTCGGCGACCTGGAAGCGCGCAGCGCGAAGCTGATCACCGTCATCGAGGAAAAAGTCGACGAGCTCGACCGGGAGGCCCCCCAGCTCGGGGTGCGCGAGTACCTGGCCCGCCTTTCCAACGAGTTTGTCGAGGTCCCCTTCATGCCCCTCGACGATGTCTGGGAAGAGGAGCTGCGCCATCTGCTCGACGATCTCGACCCCGAATAAAACGCACCGAATCCCTTTGAACAGGCACTTTTTGCGGCCGCCGGACTTTCAGGCGGCCGTTTTTTTTGCCAGGTGGGCCGATTTAAAGCACCGGGGAAGTCAGGCGGGCCAGGGAATCGCGGAGGTGGACCGGCCAGGCCCGTTTTTTATATCCTTCCAGGGTAAATTCATCGCAGCAGGCCAGGTCCGCTTCGAAATCCGCCTCGAGCTGCTCCGTGATATCCCGGTCGTATACGACCGCATTGGCCTCGTAGTCGATCGTAAAACTGCGCACATCCATGTTGGCGGTGCCGACGCAGCAGATCTCCGAATCGATGCTGATCGTCTTGGGGTGAAAATACTTTTCCCGGTAGAGGAAAATGCGTATCCCCGCCTCAGCCATCTCCTTGAAATAGGTGTTGGCCGCCCAGTAGGGGATCGAATAGGTCGTCCCCCGGGGGGTGCACATGATCTTGATCTCGACCCCTGAGAAAGCGGCGGCCAGCAGCGCCTCGCGGATGCTGTCGTCCGGGATAAAAAAGGGGCTCTGGATGACAATGCGTTTCTCGGCGGCCGAGATCATGGCGAAGTAGAGCTGTTTGATCGCCGCCCACTGGGAGTCGGGGCCGGCCGTTGTGATGTGCACCGGGAGGTAGTCGAGCGACCCCCGGTCGACCGGCGGAAAATATTTCGCATCGGACAGCGCCTCCGGCTTCGTGTTGAACCAGCTCGTCACGAAAATCGCCTGCAGCACCAGGGCCGCCTCGCCGACCAGCCGCAGATGGGTATCCCGCCAGCCGGGAAAATGGGGTCCGCCGTCGAGATGCTCCTGGCCCATATTCATCCCTCCCAGGTAGCCGATCCGGCCGTCGATGATGGCGATTTTGCGGTGATTGCGGTAGCTGATGTTGTGAATTTTAAACAGGGAGAGGAAATTGAGATACCCGTAAATCTCCACCCCGGCGTCGCGCAGCCCCTGCACATAGCGCCGGCTGAGCCGGTTGAAGCTGAGCGCGTCGACCAGAATCCTCACTTCAACCCCCTCCCGCGCCTTGCGGATCAGGAGCTCCCGGACCTGTTCGGTAAACCGGTCCTCCGACCAGCTGAAATATTCCATGTGGATGAACTGGCGCGCCGCCTCGATATCGGCCAGCAGGCGGGGATACTTCTGGTCGGCGTTCTGCAGGATCTCCAGCCGGTTCCAGGCGGTCAGCATCGAGTTCGGGTTCTGCCGGACGAGCTGGAGCAGCTTGTGCCGGTAGCGGACCCGCTGATCCGCCTGCAGGCGGGCGATCACGCCCGCTTCCGCCTGAGCCAGAGTGGTCAGCACGCCGGTCAGCGGCCCGCCCAGCTCCTGGTGCACCAGCTTCCGCTGCTGGCTGAAGGCCTTATACCCCCGGCCGAAGAACAGGTAGATGACGATCCCCAGGGCCGGCAGACCCAGGAGCACCAGCATCCAGGCCAGCGTCGACTGCGGGCTCCGGTTTTCCATGATGATGAAAATCGTCGTGATCAGCGCATAGATCCCGAAGAGGGTGAGGGCGATAAAAGGGAGGGGGAGAGAGCGAATGAACGCCGCGATTTCCGCCATGGCGCATCCCGGGCCGGCTCAGGCCGGCCAGCTGAACGGCTCTCCCGGCCGGACGATTTCGACCCGGGTCTCCGGGGCGATCACCCGGGCGTGGGCGGCAAATTCCCGCGGAGGCTCGGTCAAAAAGCGCGGGTTGAGCCAGCCCATCCCGATCGGGTGGAAGGTGCCCCAGTGGATGGGGATGGCGACTTCCGGCCGGAGCAGCGCCAGCGCCTTGGCCGCCCGGTAGGGATTCAAATGGCCGGAGCCGAGGGTCGGCCCCCAGCCCCAGACCGGCAGCAGGGCCAGGTCGAGCTGCTCCGCCAGGGTTTCCATGCCGGGAAAGAGATCGGTATCGCCGGCAAAGTAAATCTGTTTTTCCTCGCGCAGCAGGTAGCCCACACAGTCTGTCCGCGGCCCGGCGAACGGCCGGTAGCCGTCGTGCTCGGCATGGGTGACCTGAATCGAGACCGCTCCCAGGTGGAAGCGCTGGCCGGCTGCGACTTCTTCGACGGCCCTGAAGCCCCGCCGGCGCAGAAAGGCCCCCGATCCTCGCGGGGTGAAAATGAGCTGGTCGCGGCCGAAACGGCGCAGGGACGGCAGGTCGAGATGATCCCAGTGCAGGTGGGAGATGAGCACGGCGTCGACCGGGGTTCGGCCGGGCGGCCGGCTGATCCGCCGGTAGCGGCTGAGATGGCCGACGCGCGGCCGCAGCAGCGGATCGGTGATGAGGCGGGCGCCGCCCATCTCAACTAAAACCGTGGCGTGGCCGATTGGGGTGATGCGCGTCATGAGCAGGGGTGTGCGTATGCAAAAACCGATGGTTGAAATTTGGCAAGACCGGCCGGCGGTCGCGACGGCGCATTTTACCACGGGATCGCACCGGTGGGGCAGATTCTCATCCGGCCGGTGGGCCAGCTGCCCTCTGAAAACAGCCGCCTTGCGCGCGGCCCGATGGGGGACTATGATCCACCGGCATACCGTCTTTTCACTTCAGCTGGAGGCCCATGAAAAAGGCTGCCGGAGATCGGCTGCGCCGCCTGCCGCGCAACATCTGGATCCTCACGTTCACCTCATTCCTCACCGACGTCTCTTCCGAGATGATCGTCCACCTGCTGCCTCTTTTCCTGGCCAACGTCCTCGGGGTGCGCACGGTGACGATTGGCCTCATCGAGGGCACGGCCGAAACGACCGCCAGCCTGCTGAAAATCTGGTCCGGCCGCATCTCCGACCGGCTCGGCCGCCGCAAATGGCTGACCGTCGCCGGCTACGCCCTCTCGACGATCAGCAAGCCCTTCCTCGTCATCGCCGGCAGCTGGCCGGCCGTGCTCGCCGTCCGTTTTTTCGAGCGGATGGGCAAGGGGATCCGCAGCGCTCCGCGCGACGCCCTGCTGGCCGACAGCATCGACCGGGAGCGGCGCGGGCTGGCCTTTGGTCTCAACCGGGCCGGCGACACGGCCGGCGCCGCGGCCGGCCTGCTCGCGGCCATCGCCGTCGTCTGGTTTTACCAGGGGGAAAGCCGGCTGCTGGCCCGCCCGACCTTCAACCTGCTGGTCTGGATGAGCACCGTGCCGGCGGTGCTGGCCGTGCTGCTCCTGGCGGCCGGCATTCGCGAACCGGCCGGAGGCGGCCGGCCGGCCGGCGCGCCCACTGCGGCGGAACCGCTGCCGACCCCCTTCCGCCGCTATCTCGTCGTCGTCGCCCTCTTTACGCTCGGCAACTCCTCCGACGCCTTTCTCGTGCTGCGGGCGCAGGAGCGGGGCTTCAGTGTGCTGGGCGTCATGGCTCTCCTGATCGGCTTCAATCTCATCTACGCCGCCATTTCCGGCCCGGCCGGCTCGCTCTCCGATCGCATCGGCCGCCGCCGGCTGCTGCTCGGCGGCTGGCTCTTTTACGCCCTGGTCTACGCCGGCTTCGCCCTGGCCGACGCTCCCTGGCACGTGGCCCTGCTTTTTCTTCTGTACGGGATTTACTATGGATTGGCCGATGGGGCGGCCCGGGCGTTTGTGGCCGACCTGGTGCCGGCCGAGCGGCGGGGTGCGGCCTACGGCTGGTTTAACGGGGCGGTTGGGCTGATCGCCCTGCCGGCCAGCCTGCTGGCGGGGCTGCTCTGGCAGGGGATGGGCTCCTGGGCCGGCTGGGGGCCGCAGGCTCCCTTTTTCTTTGGCGCGGCCCTCTCGCTGCTGGCTGTCCTCCTGTTCTGGCGCTGGTTCGGCCTGGAGCGGCCGGCGGCCGCCCGCTAGAGCCCCATGTTGCTCAGCGCGGTCATGACGTGGGTTATGGCCGCCGTCAGGGTCGAATGAGAGGCTTCCAGTTCGGCTGCGGCCTCTTCGAGACGCTGCAGCAGCGAGCCGGCCTTTTCGTCATCGTCCGCCTCGATCTGCTGCTTGATCTGCGCATCCAGTTCGCGCAGAAGCTTCTGAGTTTGCAGGTCATTGACCTGGGCCAGCTCTAATTCCTGCCGCAGCCGGATTAACATTTCCTGGAGGTTCTGCTCTTCCATCGCTGATTTTCCTTGCGATCGCGGCGGCCGTTCCCGGCCGAAGCGAATGGGATTGCTTACTACGATTTATACCTTAAATCGGGTATAAAATCATGATGGCCAGCCGCCGATGTGAAGGGATGGGACCCTATTCCCGAAATACGGCCGGAAAATTTACCAGGAGCGCCTGATGGACGGATGGATCGCCTTCTTTTTTCTCATCACCGCCGCCCTCTATGCCGCCGTCGGCACCGGCGGGGGTTCCGGCTACCTGGCCGTCATGGGGCTTTTTCGGCTCGATCCGGCCGTGATGAAGCCCACCGCCCTGGCGCTGAATATCCTGGTCGCCTCGCTGGGGACCTGGCGCTTCTGGCGGGCCGGCCATTTTTCCGCCCGGCTCTTCTGGCCGATCGCCCTGGCCTCGGTCCCCCTGGCCTACCTCGGCGGCAGCTGGCAGCTGCCCGTCACCGCGTACCGGCCTCTGTTGGGACTGTTTCTGTTCTACGCGGCTTTCCAGCTGGTGCGCAGCACCCTGGCGGTGGAGCGGCCGCCGGTTCAACGACGGCTGCCGCTCTGGCTGTCGCTGCTGGTCGGCGGGGTCATCGGTCTCGGTTCCGGTCTGATGGGGATCGGCGGCGGCATCTTCCTCGGCCCGGTTCTCCTCCTGGCCGGCTGGGCCGATACCCGGCAGGCGCTCGGCGTGACGGCCGCCTTTGTCCTGGTCAACTCGCTGGCCGGCCTGCTCGGCTTCCTGAGCGCCGTGCCCGAGCTCCCCGAGGCGATCTGGCTGTGGCTCCTGGCGGCCGGGGTCGGCGGCTGGGTAGGGGCCGAATACGGCAGCCGGCGGCTCGATCCCCGGATTCTGCGCCGTCTGCTGGCCCTGGTGCTCGTTCTGGGGTCTTTCAGCCTCTTTTTTTAGGCCTGTTCCCGCAGGGATTCCGGCAATTAAATAATTGAACAATCGTTCGTCGACCCCGAACGATTGTTCAATTGTTTCCAGGGCTCTCACCGGCCAGAAATGGCTCGAAAAAGGCTTCCGGCCGGGCCATGGGGGAGACGCGGGTCTTCGCATCAGGTCTACATCGCCCCGCAGGAACGGATTTCGAAGATCAAGGGGAGCCAATATGAGTCCCGCAGCCGGCGCCAGATGCCAGCGAGGCCTGAACGAACCACGCTATCATCCAGGGGCCCGGAGTCGAGATGCAGCCGGGTGATGGGGTCATATCTTTGCCTCGAATCTTTCGCTGCGGCTCCCGACGCCAGGCGATCCGGCCCGCGTGGCGTTTCGAGAAGGAAAACGTACATACTGCCAAAATATGTACGCCAATGTGGCGGCAAAAAATACCCCGCTGCGGCCGTTCGCTTTGTCTCTTGCCCCCGCTGCTGGGAGGGCATACCATTCGGAGTTTCCGAGACAGGCGATTGGCGGAGGTGTGAGATGCAGGTTGTCGACATCGATCGAGTCCTGAACCAGCTGCGAGCCGCCTTGAGTAATGACGACCTGGAGCGGGCGGCGACCATTCTCCAGGAGCTCTGGCCGCCCGATCAAGCCGACGTGCTCGTTGAGATGTACAGCGGGGAGGTAGCCGTCCTGCTGCCGGCCCTGCCGCCGGAAGAATCGGCTGATATTCTCGAGGAAATGACCGATGCGGCCGCCACGGAGGTGCTCGCGGTCCTCTCGACCGATCAGGCGGTGCAGATCGTGGCGGAAATGGAGCCGGACGAGGCGGCCGACCTCCTGTCCGCGATGGAACCGGCGCAGGCGCAGCAGGTGCTCGACCTGCTCGACGATCCGGATGAAATCCGGCCGCTGCTCCTCCACCCGGATGACAGCGCTGGCGGTCTGATGACGTCGGACTTTCTTGCTCTACGGCGCCAGATGACGGCCGCCGAAGGACTCGACGCGATACGCCACTGGCAGCCGGAGGACGATGAACTGCTCTCCGTCCTCTACGTCGTCGATCGCTTCGGCCAGCTCAGCGGCCAGATCAACCTCCACCGGCTCATTCTGGCCAATCCCACGACGCCGATTATCGACATCATGACCCCGGAAGTCATCTCCGTGCCGCTGGGCACCGACCAGGAAGTCTGCGCCCGCCTCATGAGCCGGTACGATCTGACCACGCTGCCGGTCGTCGATGGCACCCACCGGCTGGTCGGCCTGATCACGGTCGACGACGTGATCGACGTCCTCGTGGCGGAAGCGACCGAAGATATCCAGCGTCTCGGCGCTTCCGAACCGCTGGATAAACCCTATCTCGCAAGCAGTGTCTGGGATGTCACCCGCAAGCGGCTGGGCTGGCTGCTGCTCCTCTTTCTGACCGAGACCCTGACCGGCAGCGTGCTGCGTCATTTCGAAGGAGAGCTGCAGGCGGCGGTGGCCCTCTCGTTTTTCATCCCGCTGCTCATCGGCACCGGGGGTAATGCCGGCTCCCAGACGACCAGCACGATTATCCGGGCCCTGGCGACCGGTGACATTCAAAAGAGGGACTGGTTTCGCGGATTCTGGCACGAGCTGCGGGTGGGGCTGCTGCTGGGTGGGGCCATGGCGCTCATCGCCTTCGGCCGGGCGCTTCTCTGGGGTACGGGCAATCCCATCGCGCTGACCGTCTCGGCCGCCATCCTGACGATCGTGATCTGGTCCAATATCCTCGGCTCGCTCCTGCCGATGATTGCCGCCCGTCTGCGCATCGATCCGACGGTCGTGTCCGGTCCGGCGATGTCAACCCTGGTCGATGCGACCGGATTGTTCATTTATTTTACGATTGCCCGCCTATTTCTTGGGCTTTGACGCTATCCGCTGCCGTTTTGACCGCTTTCCCCGTGCGGCATCTCGATGATAAAGGTGGAGCCGCGGCCGATGGCGCTTTCACAGCGAATCGTTCCGCCGTGCAGCTCGACAATCTGCCGGACGATGGCCAGACCGAGGCCGGTGCCCTGGATATGCCCAACGTTGCTGCCCCGGTGAAAGCCCTCGAAGAGCCGGCCGGTATCTTCGGCCGGGATGCCGATCCCCTGATCGCTCAGCGTCAGCCGCACGTGCTCCCCGGCAGCGGCCACTTCGAAGCGGATTTTTCCCCCATTGGGGGAATATTTGACCGCGTTGGAGAGCAGATTGGTCAGGGCGCGCAGCATCAGGTTCGGGTCAAAACTGGCCAGGGTCAGGTCGTGACCGCAAAACTCATATTCCAGGTCGGGAGCGTCGTGGGTCACGTAAAAATCGGTGAATGTGTCCTCGCAAAAACTGGTCATATCCCCCGGAATCGGCACGAAATCGAGCCGGCTGTCTTCGATCTGGCCGAGAACCAGAATATCGTCGATCAGCTGGTTCATCTGCTCGGTCTGGACCATCATCTTGTCGAGCTTTTCATTGCGCGCCTCCAGGCTGAGACGCTCCGGATATTTGCGCAGGAGATTGAGATAGACCTGCAGAATCGAGAGGGGGTTGCGGAAGTCGTGCACCAGCATGGAGACGAAGCGGGATTTTAGCTCCCGCAGCTCCCGCTCCTTTTCGAGCTGAATTTTCAGGATTTCCGCTTCCTGGCGGGCTTTCTCGGCTTCCTTTTGCTCCGTCTGATCGACAAAAATGCCCATGATGCAGAGCTGTTCGCCGTCGCTTCCGGTGACGAGGCTGGCGGTGAAGCCGAGGATCAGCGGCCGGCCATCGAGGCGGCGGGAGGCCATTTCTCCCCGGGCGCTGCGGCCGGCGCGCAGCGACTCGATAACCTGTTTCCCTTCCTCAACCGGCTCCCCGAGCTGATCAATTGTCTTTATCCCGTTGGTTCCCGGATCACAGCTCCAGAGATCGTGAAACGCCTGGTTGGTATAGGTTATTTGACCTGTTAAATCAGCCATGACGACCGCGTTGATCGACGTGTCCAGCGCCCGGTCCTTGATGATCATGCTCCGTTCGGCTTCCCGCTGCGCCCGGCGCAGGTCCCGCTGTTCCAGGGCAAAGGAAATGGCGCCGTTGAGCCGGGAAAGCCGGTCTTTTAACAGGTAGTCGGTCGCCCCCTTCTTCATACAGTCGACGGCGACTTCTTCGCTGATGCTTCCCGTCAGCACGATGAACGGGGCGTCGATATCGGTTTCTTGGAGAATTTTCAGGGCTTCCGGGGCGCTGAACCGCGGCAGATTGTAATCGGCCAGGATGAGATCGACGTCCGGTGTCAGGACGCGGGTAAAGTCTTCTCTCGTCTGGACCCGCCGCCAGGCGATTTCGAATCCAGAGGACCTCAGTTCGAGAATGACCAGGTCAACGTCTTCCTGTCTGTCTTCCAGTAGAATAAGGTTGAGTTGTTTTTGCATGGTGGTCGAGGTCAGGATTTGGCCAGGATCAATCGCGAAAGGGAGCATCTCTACTCTGTTAATTATGGCAAACTTTGAAAAGGGATGAAAAAAAAATATTAGGCAATAGGTACCTGGAGGGAGACGAATGTGATCGATTGCGGAGGAAAAAAGTCATGCCGCCGGCACTGGCAGACCCGGGACTCCTTCTCGAGGCGGCCGGCCTTTGTGGATGTTTAATCGGCGTCTTCCAGCATCTGGAGCAGGAGGAGCAGATATTCCGGCCGTGCCTCCCCGTAAACGGCCAGCTTTCCGTGGATTTCACGAAAAAGCTCCGCGTTGAGTCCGTCCAGGAGGGTCTCCGGGATTTCCCGGACCCCTTCGAGCAGGCGCTCGATTCCCCCGGTTAAATCGCCCAGGGCAAAGGCCTCACCGGATCGGGTCAGGAGCTGAACGGAGGCGGGAGGGGCGCCGGCGCGGCTGACTTTTCGAGCGATCACCGCCAGGGCCTGGGCGGCGGTCGTGCCGCTGTCCTGCCCCAACTGGCGCTGGAGGTGAATGAAGTTGTTTTCTTCACCGTGAATCCGGGCCAGGGCCAGCGCCAGTTCGATCCGGGCAGTGGGTTCTGTCTCTTTTTCCAGCAGGGAAAGAATCAGGGGGACCGCTTCCGGGTTTTTGAGCTGTCCCAGGGCGGCGGCGTAGGCCACGCTCAGGCCGTGGTCGCTCTCCTGGTGCAGGCGCTCCAGCAGAACAGCCGCCGCGCTCTGATCTCCCAGCGTGCCCAGAGCGCGGGCGCTGTGGGCGCGGATCGAGCGGTAGGGGGCCTGCAGTCCGGCCCGCAGCGCCTCCTGGGCTCGTTCATCGCCGAGGCGTCCCAGGGCCCAGGCGGCCATGACGCTCAGCGCCGGATCGCTGCTCATCAGGACCCGGGCCAGCGCGGCGATGAGCTGGTCGTCCGGCCGGGTGCGGGCGATGGCCACGATCGCCTCAAATCGCACGTTGAAGCGGGGATCTTCCAGGGCTTCCAGCAGCTCTTCGCGCAGCATCAAATTTTTCGCCTGCCCCATGCGTTCGGTGTGGATAACGGTCGCCTGTTCGTCGCGGGCCAGGTGGTAGCGGATCATGGATTCCATGGCCATCAGGGGGTTGCCCTGGAACAGGAGGCCGACAAACTTACCCACGGAGATGCTGCTGTCCCGCTGCACGCCGCGCAAAAACAGGAGCCCGATCAGGGGCAGCCCGAGGCCGATCAGGAAGAGCGGCGTGTAGGGGTCGAGCTGGATATACAGCAGCCGGCCGCTGATGCCGCGAGCCTCCTGCAGAACCCAGCCGCCGACCAGCTGGCTGATCCCCCCGACCAGGCCGATCCAGGAGTAGTAAAGGGCCATGTAATCGGTTTTTTTCTCCGGCGGCACGACTCGCACGAACAGCAGCCGGCCGGAGCCGATCCCCCAGCCCATGGTGAAGGCGCCCTGGAAGAAGGAAATCGCCAGGGCGATGGAGAAGCTCAGGGCGCTCTGGCGAGGTATCAGGATGAGGCTGATCGGGAAAAATAAGATCAACAGCACGCTCAAGACCATAACCGGCATGCTGCCAAAGCGGTCGGCCGCCCAGCCCCAGAGGTAAACCGAGAGCAGGCCGCCGATCAGCGATCCGTTCTGCAGCAGCACCACCTGGCTGTCGCTTAAACCGACCTGCTCCGTCATGAAGAGCGGCAAAAAGGAGGTCATCGGGGTCGTGGCCAGGGTCATCAGGGCGATGCCGATCAGGTAGTTGCGGAAGCTGGCGTCTCCTATCGCCTCTCGCAGCGCCCGCTGCCAGCTCCGCTCCTGCCGGTTCACGACCGGTTGGCCCCCGGGGATAAAGGAGTAAGCCCAGACGCCGATGAAACCGAAGATCAGCCCGATCCCGAAAAGGAGCATGAATTCCGACAGGCCGGTGGTCGTCTGGAGGATCAGCCCGGAGGCGGTGACGGCGATAAAACCCACGATTGTGGTGAACAGGTTGTTGACGGCCGAATATTTGCCCCGGATCTGGTTGGGAATGTATTCCTGGGTCCACGGGTATTTGCCCGTCTCGGCAATCGCCCGGCTGAGGGCGAAGCCAATCGTGATCAGGCTGACGAAAAACAGGGCGGCGCGGCCGCCAAACTGGGCGATCACCCAGGGGGTCAGCAAAAAAAAGACGGTGATGATCTTGCGCAGCCCCCAGAAGGTGATGAAGGTGCGCTTGTAGCCAAATCGGGCCACGGCCGGGGCGACGACAAGTGCGATAAGGCCGGCGAAGGGAAAAAACGAAAGGAGGATCCCGATCTGCCCTTTGTCGAGGCCGAGCGCGTCGAGAAAAAGAATGAATGGGGTTCCGAAAAAAGTGAGAAAAGCGAAGATCGTGTTGGCCGAGTCGGCGGCGATGCTCCAGGGGATCGCGC
Organism: Promineifilaceae bacterium (SeqCode); assembly: GCA_041568735.1. Classification (GTDB taxonomy): domain Bacteria; phylum Chloroflexota; class Anaerolineae; order Promineifilales; family Promineifilaceae; genus WTJY01. The sequence goes on along the minus strand of JBFFZG010000036.1, from coordinate 1,168 downwards.
GCATTTTATCGGCCGTTGTCGGCTCCTGAGGGGTCGCTGCGGTCGTCGAGGTGGTCATGAGTTCGGAGTTTCAGGGTGGGGCTGAGGGTCATCAGTCCGCGCCGGTTCAACTTCAACGGTGAACCCGAGTATAGCAAACTCCCCTGCCTGTGCGGAGCCGCGTTTTTTCTTTTGTGGGTGGTGGGTAGGTTGATGGGGTATAGTTATTTATTGACTATACGAAATTTTTTTATTGTACAGACGTTCACTTGACCCGGCTTGCCCTGCTACCAGACGCGCAGCAGATCACCGGCCGCGAAAATCGGTCCGACGTCCAGTTCGAGACCCGGTCCGGCGTAAAGGGCCGGCGGAACGCTGATATCGGCCAGGTAGAGCTCCCCCACGACGGCCCGGGCGGCCGGCATCCGCAGCCCCGCCTTGGGCAGGGCCAGCGTCATCGTGGCCGCGGCCCGGACCGCCGGCTCGTACACCTGCCCCGTGCCCGCATCCAGCCCGGAAGGCACGTCGAGCGCCAGGATCGGCTGCCCGCTGTCGTTCGCCCATGAGATCAGGGCGGCCGCCGCTCCCCGCGGCGCACCGGCCAGACTGTAGCCGATGAGCCCGTCCAGGATGAGATCGGCCGCCGCCGGCCGGCCCGGCTTCCCCTCTTCAATCGCCACGCCCATCCGCCGCAAAATGTCGAGCTGGTGGCCCGCTACCCCCGCCAGAGCGCCGGCCGGGGCTGAAAGGCGCACCTCGACCTGCGCGCCGGCATTGTGCAGCCGGCGGGCGGACACCAGGGCCCCACCCCCATTCCCCCCCCGGCCGGCCAGGACGAGCACCCGGCGGCCGGCCGGATTCCCCTGCAGAAAGCGGCGGCGGGCCAGTTCAGCCAGGCAGCGGCCGGCATTTTCCATCATCTGTATCAGCTCAATCCGGTAATCTTCGATCATCGCCCGGTCGACCTCGATCATCTGGGCGGTCGTCACAAAGGGCAGGGGCTCTGGGCTGCGGGGGATCATCCGGGTTATCCTCCTCGTTTGATTTGACAGGAAATAGATGGCATCTCGATGACACTGATTATAAAGGCTTTTTCCGGCGGCTCACCTCTTTTCCCATATCACCGGATTGTGCTAAAAATAGCCGATGAACGCCTGGCGTGTCACCCAGATCGATCCCCAGCTCGACT